>DATJBO010000297.1:0-3510 GCA_035515315.1 Solirubrobacteraceae bacterium | reverse complement strand
TTTAGTCCCGCATAGTTCGTCGCCGCGATCTGCGGAGCCGCCATCGCCGAGCCTACGATGCGCCCAACTCCGCGGCGCGCGTGTAACCTCGCGCGACTCGGGCCGATCGCGTTGTGCGTGAGGAGTCCAATTCGCCCTTCTGGCCGTTCGTGCTGGCCACGACCCCGGTCGGTCAAGAGGGCCTCGACTTCCAGCAGTTACTGCCATGCCGTGGTTCACGGGATTCTCCCCTCGAACCCGGTCGTCCGTGGAGGCCGACATCATTGCCTCTAAAGAGCCTCTAGGAAACGAATGCCTTCCGAACAGATGCGGCAGTCCATCTGTTCGTGCCATGAATCGTGGGAACCTTCTCCACGTTCAGCTTCTCGGCAATCTCCGCCAGCGACATCCGCTTCCCGAGCATCACGTTGATCTTCTTCCGCCACAGGTAGTCACGTTGGTTGCAGACCCGATGCGCGAGCCGGACGTTGTCGGGGGTGAGGTGACCTCCGTGCATCTTGAGCCTCGGATAGTGGTCGGCCGTCGGCATCCAATCGGCACCCGGCGATATCGGATCGAAGTGCCGACGACCCCGGAAGCAGTAGCACTGGGGCATTTCGCAACGCACGTCGATGATCTGGCCATCCTTGGCAAGTTGCATGAGGATTCCGCGAACTCCCCAGCCCCTGAGCTTCTCAACTGGGGTCTTTCCGGCGTCCGCCGGTGCCGCTGGGGTTTTTGCTTGAGGGACCTGCTCTTCGTTGTTCCAGGCGCCGTCGATCGGCAGGGCGCGCAGGGCGCATGAGCGCAGTCGCGCCAAGCTGGCCGTGCGCGAAGACGACACGTTTCCTGCGAACTCGCCGCTGACGACCGCTCGCGCCGCGCTGCCCGGCGCTGTAGAACCGGCGGCGATGCCAATGTCCGTCCGCAGCCGCACCGCCCTGAGCCTCGTGGAACCCGCAAAGCCTAACGGTGCCCTTGCGCCGGCGGTCGACGCGTTTCTGTCGCAGCCGGACCTGGGTGCGGCTCTTCTCAAGGGACCTCGCGGGGAGGGCTGAACTGACAGTGCATCCCTTGTAGATACGGGGTTTTGGGGCGGTCACCCGGGTCGTGGAGTGACGGTCTTGGGGGCGTCCGGTGGGCGATTGCCCGGGGGGTATGCCGTGCTCGCTCGCTCTGGTCGGCGTTTTGGGCCTTTGCCGTGGGGTTCGCGGCTGGTGGGCGGGCGCGAGGACTGATATGTCGGGTGTCGAAGTCGGCGTTGCTCTTATCCCGCGTCGACCACGGAGGTGGCCAGCGTGATCGCCGATCTCGACACCCGTTGTGGCGAACTTTACGCCTCGGGGGGTGAAGTCCTGCCCGCCGGGCGGGCTGACAGCGAAGCTGCGGCGCAAGCCGCATCCGGGGGCGATCGTCGCGGCTCGCCGGGCGAGCCGGCCGGCGGTGCCTTTGCCGCCAGCCGGGAGCAGTTCGAGTCGCTGATCGGCTTCCTTGACGGGGCAGACGCCGGCGGCCTGTCGCATGCCGAGCTTGAGGAGCATCTTCATGTTCACGGGCGGGAGCTGTTGCGTCGTCTGCTCGATGATCATCTGGCGCTGCGCGCGGTGCGCGAGCCGCGCCTTGAGCAGGTCACGGGCGATGAGGGAAGGGCGCGGACGCGGGTCGAGCCGGGTCACGAGCGGGCGCTTGAGACGGTGTTCGGGACGGTGTCGGTGGAGCGGCTGGCCTACCGGGCGCCGGGGGTGGGGAATCTGCACCCGGCCGACGCGGCGCTGAACCTGCCGGTCGAGCGCCACTCGCATGGGCTGCGCAGGCTGTGTGCGCTGGAGAGCCCACGCGGCAGCTTCCAGGACGCGGTGCAAGCGATCGAGCGCCAGACCGGGGTGAGGCTCGGGAAGCGACAGGTCGAGGAGCTCGCCGGGCTCACGGCGATGGACTTCGAAGACTTCTACGAGAACCGCCGTCCCGCGCGCGGGAAGCAGGGCGACCTGCTGGTGCTCTCCGCTGATGGCAAGGGGATCGTGATGCGAGCGGACGCGCTCAGGACCCGCGCCCCGGCCAGGCCCCGCGCGGGCCCGGCGCCCAAGCCACGGCTCTCGGGCGCCGAGCAGCAGAACCGCAAGCGGATGGCGGAGATCGGCGCCGTCTACGACGCCAAGCCGGCGCCGCGCACGCCAGCCGACATCCTCTGCTCGGCCGGACCGGAGGGCTATGAGCCCGAGCCCGGCCCGGTCGCCAAAAACAAGTGGCTGACCGCCAGCATTGTCAACGCCCCCGCCGAGGTCATCAAGCGGATCTTCGACGAGGCCGACAGGCGCGACCCCAAACACCGCCGCACGTGGATCGCGCTCGTCGACGGCGCCAACCACCAGATCGACCGGATCCGCTTCGAGGCCCGCAAACGCGGCATCAAGGTGACGATCGTCGTCGACTTCGTGCACGTCCTCGAATACCTGTGGAACGCCGCCAACTGCCTGTACCCCGACCTGGACACCGAACGGTGGGTTCACTGCCAGGCGACCAAGATCCTGAAAGGACACGCCCGCAAGGTCGCCGGCATGATCCGCCGCACCGCCACCAACGCCCGACTGGACGGCGCCCGTCGCAAAGGCGCCGATGACGCCGCCAACTACCTCACCAACAAAGCCCCATACCTCAACTACCGGGCCGCACTCATCCAGGGCTGGCCGATCCCGACCGGAATCATCGAACGCGCCTGCCGCCATTTAGTCAAGGACCGCTTCGACATCACCGGTGCCCGCTGGGAGCTCGCCGGCGCCGAAGCGATCCTCAAGCTGCGCGCCATCATCGCCAACGGCGACTTCGACGAGTACTGGCGCTTTCACCTCGCCCGAGAACGACGCCACGTCCACGAAGCCCGCTACGACAACCACACCATCCCGGCCACACGACAGGACAACCCCTGTCACTTCAGAAGAGCCGCACCCCGCGACGGTGGCGACGGGCTGCGGCCACGGCGCTATCGCCGTCCGCATGCGAGCTTTCCGCGCAAACGAGGTGCGTCGCCGGTGCCCGCGGCATACCCGTGGCGATACCGGAGCAGGTCTCCACGGCGGACGACGGCGTTGTCGGGTCTACGCCTCTTGGTGCCACGACGGTGGCGTGGCTGCTCTGCGCTAACGGCCGGTGGGAGCGCTGTTTGCATCTTGCGTGGCCTGACGCGTGGTCGAGGCTGGGCGACGACCTGCGATGCGGTGAGCTGCGCCGTGCTGGTCGTGACCGATCGCGCCGGCGGTGTTGAGGGTGTTGTCGGACGGTGGCAGACTGTCTATGCCGTCGGGGCATCCGGATGGTTGTTGGTGACCAAGGGCGCCTTTTCGGACCGGTCCTCGTGGGAGCGGAGTTATGAAGATCTCTCGATTGTCGAATGGGCGGATTGATGGTGGTGGGGTGGGGTTGCTTGAGCGTGAGGGTGAGCTGGGGGCGCTCGAGGGGCTGTTGGATGGGGGCGGTGTGGTGGTTGTGGAGGGCGGGGCGGGGATCGGGAAGACGGCGCTTGTGAGGGCGTTC
>DATJBO010000296.1:0-16353 GCA_035515315.1 Solirubrobacteraceae bacterium | reverse complement strand
GTGGCCGTTCGAGGCGCGTCCGCAACGGTCAGCTGCTTTCGAGGTCGAGCCGAGCGAGAATGACTCGATGCTCGTCTGTGCTGAGTGCGGTTGCATCGACGACGAGAAGGCGGCCGGGTGGCGCGGCTACCGAGAGGATCTTCCTGATGAGGGTGAGCAGCCCTCGCTTGTGTTCTTCTGCCCGTCGTGTGTTGCAGCGCGCGAGTTCGATGAGGTCGAGCGGTGAGGTGAGCCGCGTGCGCTGAACGAGCGAGAGCCGCGCGTCTGCGGCTCCCGCTGGAGGTGGCGCGAACGCTGTTAGCGCGCGCGCTTCGCGGTCGTGCGCTTCGCCGGTGATCGCTTCCCGGCCGGCTTCGACTTCGCGGTGGCCGGCTTGCGCGTCGCAGGACGCTTCGCCGTGCTCGGCTTCGTCTCCGCCGCCTTGCTCGTGCAGGCGCTGTCGGCGAGGGTGTAGGTGCCCTTGTCGACGCGGCTGAACGGGCCGCCGGGCTTGGAGCCGATGGCGAGCATGGCGCTGATCGTCGCCTCGGGCGTCTTGCCCTTCAGTCCGGCACAGCGGCCGGAGGCGAGCACCTGCTTGGCGATCTCGCTCGCACGCAGCGGCTGACCGGCCGTGCGCAGAACGTCAATCGCGACCTCCTTCGCAGAGGCACGCTTGGTCGTGGCAGTCGTGGTTGGCATGGTGGCCTCCTTCTCCTCGTGGCTGGTGGCTGGCGATACGGCGAGGAGTGGCCGCGGTCGCCGAAGATCACTGGCGATGCGCCCGTGGGTGAGGGCGTGCTGGGCGCGTTTGTGCTCGGGCCAGCGGCCGAGCGGTCCGCCGGTGGGGCAGTCGATGCAGCGGACGTCGTCGCCGAGGTGGTTGAAGCCGTGCTTGTCAGGCATCGCTTTCTCCGGGTGGGAGCGCGAGCCGGGTGACGGTCGGTTGGGTGAGTTCGCGGTGGCGGTGGAAGAGGTCGCCGAGCTGCTGGCCGATCTGGCTGCGGCGGGCGTCGCGTTCCTTCCACTGGTGCGTGTAGACGCGCAGGGTGGTGTCGGGCTTTCGGTGGCCGAGCCGCCGCTGCACGTCGACGACGGGAACGTCGAGCGCGATCAGCATGCTGGCGTGGCTGTGGCGCAGGTCGTGCAGGCTCGGCGCGGGCGGCGCCAGCTTGGCCCTCGTGGCGGCGCGCTTGAGCGCCTCGCGGGCGACCTTGCGCACGAGACCGGTGCCGTTGCGGCTCGCGAACACGAGCGCTGCCGGGTCGGCGAGCGCGCCGCGCTCCGCGAGGAGCGCGACCAATCGAGCCATCAGCTCGGGTGGGGTGTCGATCGTCCGCCGCGACTCCGCCGTTTTCAGCTGCGAGCGGTTGCCGTGGCGGTCGAGCTGGTACTCGACCCGGATCAGCGAGCCCGGCTGGTCGAGGTCGCAGACGGCGAGCCCGAGCGCCTCGCCGATCCGCACGCCGGTGGTCACGAGCAGTTCGAGCAGGCAGCGGTACTGCTCGCCGTCGGCGCAGGCGATCAGGCGTTCCATCTCGTCGAGGCTGAGGATCCGCTTCGGCCGCTGGTCGTCGAGCTTGGGCCGTTCACCGCGTTCAAGCTGGCTGCAGGGATTGACGGCGATCGCGCCGCGGCGGGCAGCGTGCCCCAAGATCATCGAGAGCGGCTGCAGCGTGCTGAGGATGGTGGTGCCGCGCGCGCCTTTACGTTGCATCGCGGCGATGAAGGCGGCCACGTCGTCGACCGTGATCTGGTCGAGCCTGCGTCGCCCGAAGTACGGAACGAGGTGCTGGCGCAGCGCCCAGTCGTACTTCTCGCGGGTGCGCTCCCGGCAGGTCTGCCGCTCCAGCCAGGCGGTGGCGTAGTCGGCGAAGGACTGCCGGGTCGGTTGGATGCGCTCGCCGCGGCGGCGGCGCAAGGTCAGCTCGGCTCGCTTCGCCTCGGCCTCCTCGAGGCTGCCCTCGACGGTCCGCCAGCGGCGGGTGCCGCTGGAGTCGAAGTAGTAGACCTCGTAGGGCGGCCGGACTTTGCCCCCCGGCCCGGGCCGGTAGTAGATGCCGGGGTGGCGCGGGACGGGACGCCGCCGCACGCCGCGTTTACGCTTCGTCTGCATCGGAGCGCTTACCTCCGTTGCCGGCCCCGGGGCGTTCCTGCGCCGCCGGGGCATTTATAGGTCACTGGTTGGTGGACGACCATAGCTCCACCTCGCCCGCACAGCCAGTCGGCTCATACGCGGTCTGCAGCCAGCGGTCGAGCTCGTCGCGGTGGAAGAGCAGGCCCTGCCCGCCACGCTTCTTGCGGAACGGGATCTCCCGGGCCGCGGTCAGCTTGTACAGCTGGTCGCGCGAGAAGCGCAGGTAGGCGCGCGCCCCCTCGAAGTCGAGCCAGGGCGACTCCGCCGCTGGCGGCAGCCGCTCGCCAACGCGTACCGCGACCAGCTCGGCGAGCGCCTCGAGCAGCTCCGCGGGGAGCGTCAGCGTCAGCTCGACACTCTCGCCCGCGGCCGTCACCGTGCGCCGCCGCCTCTTCGGGCGATGCGAGCGCTGGCGGTTCTGCGCTGGAAGACGAGGACGTCCTCGTGGGCGATGATCAGCATGCGTGGGATCGCGCCTTTGCGCTGGTGGGTGATCTGGAAGAAGCTCGCCCGCGGCAACACCTGCTCGCCGGCGAGGCCGCAGAGGAGCGCGGCATGGCGGGCGCAGAGGCGGAGGCCGCTGCGGGCGGCGAGCTGCTCCACCTGGCCGGGAAGATCGATCAGCCTGCCGCCGCGGCGGTAGGGGCGGACGGTCATCACCAGGTGCCCGTGCGGGTGGAGCATGCGCCGGCAGGCGGCGAGGATCTCCGCCAGCACCCGGTCGAAGCCGGGCTTGCGCTTGCTGGTCTGTGGGAGGTGGGCGAGGTTGTCGGGGTTGCGCGAGTAGCGGTAGTCGAACTTGCGCACTCCGCCCTCGCTCTTTCGCACCTGCCCGTGCAGCGACGAGCCGTACGGCGGCGAGGTGAGGATCAGCCTCGCCCTTCCTGTGTAGTCGTCGGCGAGGCCGTGGCCGAGCGTGCGCGCACCGCCTTCCAGCACGAGCCCCTGCCCGGCCGCTCCCTGGTCGAGCGCGTGGCTGAGGTTGGCGGCGGCGAGGCTCGTCCAGCGCGGCTCCAGCTCGACGCCGACCGCGGTCCGGCCGAGGTGGATCGCCTCGACGAGGGTGGTGCCAATGCCGCACATCGGGTCGAGCACCAGCTCGCCCGGACGGGTGAAGCGCAGGATCGCTTCGCGCGCGAGCGCCGGCAGCATCTTCCCCGGGTGCGCCGTCGAGGCGGGGAGGTAGCGGCCGCGCCGCTGCACGCGTGCCGGCCGGTCGCCGACCTGCCAGACACTCGAGTGATGGTCGATCACGCCGCCACCTCCCTACGTTCCGCCCGCGCGCGTGCGGCGGGCTCGTCGAGCTGGGGTTTGCGGAAGGCGAGCACGTCGGTGTGCCGAAGCGCCTGCGGGTCGCCGGCACTGCTGCGGAAGGCGATCACGTGCTGCCAGTACTCGAGCCCCGCCCGCTCGACGCTCGCGACGAGGTCGCCCAGCCCGGCGGTTGCTCGGCGCTGCTGCTCGTGGACAAGGAGCAGGAAGCCGCCCGGGGCGAGCACGCCCGTCCATGCTGCGAGCAGCTGGCTGTGCGGCGTTCGGGGAGCGGCGGTGAGGATGAGTTGGACGCTGCCGGCCGGGTGGCGCCGCACCTGCGCGGTCGGTTTCGGCGTGAGCAGCGGCTGCGCCTTCGCGAGCAGCTGCGGCAGCCGGGCCGGGTCGCCTTCGAGCACGGCGGCGCGGCCCGGCGCGCCCTGCTGGCGGGCGTGGCTGATGTTGGCGATCGCGAGCGCCGCCGCCGTCCGATCGGTGTCGATGCCGATCGCGCGCCGGCCCTGCTGGATCGCCTCGACGAGGACGGTGCCGATCCCGCAGCAGGGGTCGACGATCAGGTCTCCGGCATCGCTGTAGGCGAGGATCGCGCGCGCGGCGAGCTCGGGCTGGATCGGATGCCCGCCGCGGCCGGCGGCGAGGTAGTGGGCGCGCCGCCTGTTCGGGGTGGGCCAGACGGCGAGTGCGAGGGTGGTGTTGGTGGTCGGTTCGCTGGACACATGGTTCGGGGCCGGCGGAGGAGCCGGGCAGCCAGAGGCGGCTGCGCTTCAGGGCGTGTCGGTGCGGCCTGGTCAGCCGGGCTCGAGCAGCGGCCGCAACCCGGGTCGTCCGGGCTGCCGCCAGATCGGGGCGAGCGGCCCCTGCAGGTGCACCTGCTGATGCGTGCTGGCGAGCAGCACGAGCTCGCGCAGCGATCCGAGCTGCTCGAGTAGCCGGCTGATGCGCCGCTCGGCGGTGGTGAGTAGGAGCAGCTTGGGGAAGACGGGGTAGCGCTCCTGCCAGGCGCGGGAGCGGGCGTAGGCGCGGTAGAGCTCGAGCTTCGAGCGCAACCGCGGCAGCGGCATTGTGCCGAGGTCGATCTCTGTCAGCAGGTGGTGGATGTCGTCGCCGGCGCGGTAGCGGGTGTAGCCGTCCGGCCGCAGCAGCACCTTCACACCCCGGTCATTGAACAAGGCGGCGGTTGCGTCTTCGCCGCGCCACCACTGCGGCCGGCACTCGTGGTCGTGCTGGGCGCGGGCGGCGGTGGCGAGGGCGCAGTGCAGCTCGGCCGCGGCGAGTGCGTGGCGGACAAACAGCGGGTTGGCGAGCGCGCCGCTTGCGTGCTTGCGCCGTTCGGCAGCGGTGAGCTCAGCCCGGGCGCACGCGAGGCCGGCGCCGTCTGCGGTCAGGCAGAAGTAGGGCTCCGGGTCGCGGCGGCCGTCCGGGCCGGCGAGGTAGCGGCGGACGAGCAGGCCACGCCGGCGGAGCAGCTGCAGCCGCCGCTGCGCCGCGCGCGGCGTTCTTGTTGCTGTGAGGTTGCCGCTGTGGGGGTCGTGGTGGGCGCTGAAGTAGAGGGTCTGGATGTGGCGGCGGGTGAGGAAGCGGTGCTGCAGGAGCAGGTCGAGCAGCAGGAGGTCACGCTCCGGTAGGACGGCCGCCTGATCGATCAGGTTGGGGCGGGTCATGCGGCGGCGCGTTCGACGCCGTCCTCGGCGGCGGTGGGGATGCTGGCGCCGAGGCGGCGGCGGATCGCGACCTCGATCTCGTCGAGCGGCCGCCCGTAGCGCAGGCCGGAGAGCCGTTGCAGCCGCTCGAGCCGTTCCTGCTCGACCGCCGAGGCCCACTGCTCGTCGTCGAGCGTGGATAGGTGCCGCCGCCTTGTCTCCTCGCCACGTTCCGGATCGCTGTGTCGCCGTGCCGCGCTTGCGAGGATGCGCTGCGTGATCTCGTCGCGGCTGAGCGCGAGCAGGCGCGCCCGCTCGAGCTGGCGCAGCGTTGCGCTCAGCTGCTGGTAGTGGCGGTAGCTCTCCTCGGGCAGAGCGAGCAGCAGCTCGACGCGCTCGCTCAGTGTCGGCCGCGGCTGCGAGAGCAGCGGCTGCAGCTGGCTGAGCAGCGTCTGCCGGTCTCCCGCCTCGAGCTTCGGCCAGGCGTCCTCGGCGACGGCGCGCAGATCCAGCTCCGGTGCTGCCGGCACGGCGGTCGGGAGCTGCTGGCGGCAGTGGGCGATCCAGGGCGCGGCGTCGAAGACGGGTGGGGAGAGGGTGCGGGCGGAGAAGGGGCGCTGGGTGGCGCCGTCTTTGGTGAGGCGGACGGCGATCTCGTAGGGGCCGAGCCGGTGCAGATCGTCGGCGCTGAAGGAGGGGGCGAGCGCGCGGGCGAGCCGGCCGGCGTCTTCGTGGCCGGGCTGGAAGCAGACGAGGTTGCGGACCAGGTTGAGCAGGAGGGCGGTCTCGCGCTCGGAGAGCTGGGCGAGCGTCTGGTGGGCGAGGCAGAGCGAGAGCCGTAGGGCGCGGGCTTCGGCGAGGATCTCGGCGAAGTCCTCTTGGTGGAGGAAGTTCTGGAACTCGTCCAGGTAGCAGTGGAAGTCGGTCCGTTCGCGTTCGGGGAGGTCGGCGCGGGCGAGGGCGGCTTGCCAGAGCTTGGCGAGCGAGAAGGCGCCGACGACTTCTGCCTGCTCGCGGCCGGAGCCTTTGGGCAGGTTCATGACCATGATCAGGCGGTGGGCGAGCGCCTGCTCGAAGCTGATCGTCGATTCGGCTTGGCCGAGCATGGCGCGCAGGCGGGAGCGGAAGAGGAAGTCGCGCAGCTTGTTCAGGACGGGCCCGATCGCCTGCGCCTGCGCTTGCGGTGAGAGCTGTTCGTAGCGCTGCCAGAAGGGGCCGAGCGCGATCGGATCGCTCACCTCGCGCAGATACTTGGCGCGAAAGCCGGGGTCGGTGAGCAGAAGCGGCAGCTCGAGCAGCGTCGAGCCGGGTACCAGGAGGAGGGTGCGGAGGGCGCCTTTGAAGAGGTCGTCGGTTTGCGGTCCCCAGAAGCGGTGGAAGCGGCGCTTGAAGATCGAGAGCGTGTCGTCGGCGACCCGCTCCCGCTCCTCGTCTGTGTGTGCCTCGAGCGGGTTGATCCCGACCACCAGCTCGCTGTCGGCGAGGTCGACCAGACAGAGCCGCTCATAGCCGGCCGATGGGAGGGCGAGGAGGAAGGCGCGGGCAAGGTCGCCTTTGGCTTCCCAGATGCCGGTGCCGTCCGACTCGGCCGAGCCGAGCGCGAGCCGCAGCAGAGTGGAGGTCTTGCCGGAGCCGGGCGGCCCGATCAGGTGCAGGTGGGTGCGTGCCGCCGTCCGGCTGAGGCGGACCTCGTGTTCGCGGCCGGGGAAGGTGGCGAGCGCGAACGGCCGCCCCTCCTCGCCGCCGACAGTACTTATCGGGTCGAGCGGCGGCGGCACTTGCCGGGCGCCGGCCTGGGGGAGCTCGGCGAGCCGGTCGCTGCCGCTGGGGTCGAAAAGCGGCACCAGCTCGGCGGCGGTGAGCAGCATCCCCGTCTCCGGCTGCCGCTCGCGCAGGGCGCGGTCGAAGCCGGCGCGCTGCCAGGGCCAGACGCGTCGGGGGGCGAGGCCGTTGTGGGGGCCGTCGAGCGGCCGGAACTGCGCCTGCAAGGCTTGCGCCCACGCCTTCGAGCGGGCGGGATGGTCGGCCTGGCAGGCGAAGCGGACGCCACAGGCGAAGGCGACCGAGCCGGAGCGGGCGCGGGCGCGCAGCGCCTGGGCCCGCTCGGCCTCGAGCAGGCTGGCCGGCCCCGCCACCCCGACTCGAGCAGAGCGGCCCGGCTCGCTCGGGCCGGGCTGGGCGAGCTCGGCGACGCCACGCAGGGCTTCCTCGGCGAGGGTGAGCGGCAGCTCGGCGAGCCCTGCTGCGAGTGGGCGGTGCGGCTGGCCGTGCTGGTGGCGGTGGGCGGCGCTATAGAGGCGGCCGAGCCAGCGGCTGGTCGCCGGCTGCAGCGTCAGCTGCAGCAGCGCCTCACCCTGCTCTGCCTCGAGCGCGCCGAGCAGCGCCGGCAGGACCGGTTGCGGGTCGGCGGCGAGCGGCAGCAGCTGGCCGGCTCGCTGGGCGAGGCGGCCACGCGCAGCTGCGGCCTGGACCTGGAGCGGCGGCGGATCGGCGGGCTGCTGCTGGCAGCCGGGCAGGCCGGCGCGCAGGGAAGCGGTCGCGAGCGGCAGCGCCGCTCGCGGCAGCAGCAGCCGCACCTGCAGCCCCGCCGTCGGCTCGCGGTGCAGTTCGAGTAGCAGCCAGGGCGTCTGCCCGAGCAGGCGGCGAGGCCAGGCGGGCAGCAGCCCATGCAGGGCGGCGAGCGCACGCTCCAGCGCGGCGGCATCGACCTGCTCGCGGCCGGGACGGAGCTCGAGGCCGGTGAGCGAGCGGGCGAGCCGGCGGCGTGCCCAGGCGCGCAGCAGGCAGAGGAGGAGCAGTCCGCCGGCGATGCCGGCGGGCGGCGCCAGCAGGAGCGGCAGCAGCTGGTGTACCTGCGCGAGCAGGTGCGCCAGCAGCCGGTGCAGGGAGGGCGGCTGCGAGAGCAGCCGCACCAGGCCATGGGCCGGCAGATGACGATTCGAACCAGAGCGGGGTAGTCGCCGACCGGCCGCGACCAGGAACCCGGCCAGGTGAGCGGGGTTGCCGGCGCTCGACCCGTTCGTTCCAGGAACGAACCCATGAAACGAACCCATGAAACGAACAGGTCCGCTCACCCCGCCGCTCCCGACGTCGCGGGACGGCTGGCGCCGAGGTAGTCGGGCCAGGCGTACGACTCGATCCGCACGACCGCGCCGGTGTGGGGCGCGTCGACCATCTCGCCGCCGCCGACGACGATGCCGACATGGCTGACAGCGCTGGGGCTGCTGCCGAAGAAGACGAGGTCGCCCGGCTCGAGCGCCGCCCCTGCCGGCAGGAGCGGGCCGGCGTCGTACTGGGCCTGCGCGACCCGCGGCAATGCGACCCCGGCCGTCTGGTAGGCGGCCTGGACGAGGCCGGAGCAGTCGAAGCCGCCGCCGCCCTCGCCGCCCCAACGGTAGGGGGTGCCGAGCTGGGCGAGCGCAAACGCGACCGCCGTCTGCGCCACCGATGATCCCGCCGCCGAGGCGCCGGTGCCCATCTCGAGGAGACCGAGTTGGGCGCCTTGCTGCTGGTAGCGGTCGGCCCAGGCGAGCACCTGGTCGACGTAGGCCTGGGAGTGGTTGTAGGCGTAGAGGGCGGCGGGGATGTCGGCGGGGGCGCCGGCGGCGCGCAGGTAGTTGGCGGCCGAGAAGACGGCGTCGACCGGGTCCCAGCGGTCGGCGCTGCCGTCCCCGTTTGCGTCGAGCCCGTAGAGGGCCCAGGTGGAGGCGAGGAACTGCATCGGCCCGCCCGCCCCGGCCTGGTTCTCGACGCCCTGGTGGCTGCAGGAGGGGTCGGGGCTCTGGCCGTGGTCGCACTCGACCTTGCCGATGCCGGCGAGCAGCTGCCAGGGCAGCCCGGAAGCGAGCCCGGCCTGCTCGTAGAGGGCAAGGTAGCCGGGCGGAATGCCGGTGCGCGCCTGCTTGGAAGGGACAGAGACTTGGATGCCGCCGGTGGCGGCGCTGATCACCAGCACCGGCAGCAGCAGCACCGCCCCGACCAGCGCGAGCGCGAGCCGCGTCACACAGTCTCCTCGTCCTGGAGTTCGGCCGGGTTGCTGGTGACGAGCCGGTGCTCGTCGGGGCTGGCGACGACGCGCAAGGGGAGCCGCTCGTCGCCGCAGACGAGCAGGCCCTGGCCGGTGGGACAGGTGAGCAGGTGGCGGCGCTCGCCGGCGGTGAGGTCAAACGCGCGGCCGATCTCCTCGATCGCCTGCGGCGCCTGCCGCAGTAGGACCTGGCTGGAGGCGTTGGCGACGACGGCGCGGCCGAGCTCGGAGGAGAGGAGGTCGTCGGCGTCCTGGCTGATCGTGGTCAGGCCGCACCAGCGCTTGCGCGCCGACTTCGCCAGCCGGGAGAGGAAACGGGCGCCGGCGGGTTCGCGCATCAGCAGCCAGGCCTCGTCGACGAGCACGCAGCGCTTCCGCAGCGGCCCCTCGAGCGAGCGCCAGATCGCATCGAGGGTCAAGAGCAGCGCCGGGGCTTTCAGCCGCTCCGGCAGTCCGCGCAGAGAGAAGCAGACGAGCTGCCCATCGGGTGCGGCCGCGGTCGGGCGCGCAAACAGCTGCGCGTGCGAGCCCGCCGTGTACGGCTCGAGCCGCTCCGCCAGCCGCGCACCGGCACCGGCCTCGGCGGCGAGGGTGTGGGCGAGGTCGGAGAGCAGTGGTGCCGGCCGGCTGTACGTGACCGGGTCGGCGCTGATGCCGGCGTGCTGGTAGCAGGCGCGGATGGCGCGGTCGAGGACCGGCAGCTCTTCGCCGGCGAGCTCGCCGACCAGCAGCTCGACGAGTTCGGTGAGGAAAAGCGCCCGCTCGTCGAGGGTGTGCGGGTCGTCGCTTCGGGGGAGGTCGAGCGGGTTGAGGGTGACGGCGTCGGGGCCGGCGAGCGGCAGGTGGGCGCCGCCGACGGCGTGGGTGAGGCGGCGGTATTCGTCTTCGGGGTCGATCACGAACACCTGCACGCCCCGGTAGAGGAGGCGGAGGGCTTCGAGCTTGGCGAGGTAGCTCTTGCCGGCGCCGGAGCGGGCGAGCAGGACGGTGTTGTAGTTGTCGCGCTGGAAGCGGTCGAGGATCACCGGCGCCCCGGCGGCGGTGAGGCCGTAGAGGACGCCGGCGGGATCGATCGGCGGGTCGGCGGCCGCGAACGGGAACGAGGCCGCGAGCGCTTCGGTGTCGAAGGCGCGGCGCAACCTGAGCTGGTCGACCGCGAGCGGCAGCGTCGACAGCCAGCCTTCGAGCGGCCGGAAGCTGCAGGGGACGGCGTGCAGGAGCAGCGAGGCGCAGAGCGTCTGCAGCCTGCTCATCCGTTCTTGCAGCTCTGGTTCGCTGTCGGCGCGGACGGCGAGGTAGAGGCCGGCCCGGAAGAGCTTGCTTTGGCCGCGCGCGAGCCGGCCCATCAGCTGCTCGCTGTCTTCGGCGGCCGCGGCGACGAACGGGTCCGGCAGGCGGCCCTTCTCCTGGTCGAGGCGGCGGCTGGATTCGAAGCGGGCGCGCTGGCGGCGCAAGCGCTCGACGGCGACCTGCGGCGGCAACGGCTCCACGTGCAGGGCAAGGTCGGTGTCGCGGGCGGCCTGCAGCAGCGGGGCGAGCCAGCCGCGGCTGACCTCGTGCGGGTAGCCGACGACGGCGAAGCCGGCCTGCCAGCGCGCGCCGATCCGCACACGGTCGTGGCGCAGCTCCAGCCCGGGCGGGCCGAGCAGCGACGGCACCCCACTCGCCCCACTCGAGTTTCGGCGGCGGTGGCGGTTCAGCATCCGTGCACCACCCCGGTTGGCGAGGCGCCGTGTGGGGGGCCGGGTGGGTCGAGCGTGCGCGCCAGCAGCGCCACCGTCTGCGGGCCGTCGAGCGGCTGCAGCTCGACGCCGGCCGCGTGCAGCAGGTCGATCGCGTCGCTGCGGCGCCGCTCCAGCGTCTGCTTGGCGGCGGCGCGGTCGCGCTCGTTCGTTCGCAGCACGAGCACGATCTCGCGCCGGCGCACCTCCGCCTGCTCGGCCAGCTCGCCGACGAAGCGGGCGTGCGCGGCCGCGGCCGCCCGCACAGAGTCGTGAACACCGGCCGGGAGGGCGGCGAGCAGTCGCTTCGCCCAGTGGTTGAGGTTGACGGGCTCGCTGCGGACGGCGATCTCGATCGGATCGGGGAGTCCGTTCAGGAAGCGCCCGAACGCCTCGACGAGGGCTTGTTGCTCGTCCTCGCTGCGCAGCGCGAAGCTCGCCGCCGACGCGCGCAGCAGGGCGCAGTAGCCGCCGTCTGTGAGCTCGACCAGCCCGGAGGCGAGCACGCTGCGCACCGGCAGCTCGAGCGGCGCCCGTGGCGGCCGGTTCGGCACCTGCGCGGGCGGGGCGGGGATGCCTTCGGGGGCGAGCAGGCGCAGCTTCGGCCGGCTGAGGAAGCGGGCGGCGGCCAAGGCGTAGCGGTCGCCCGGCAGCCCATGCCGCTGCCCGAACGCCAGCAGCGCGCCGCTGAGCGCGATCGGCGCCACCAGCGCGATCGCGAGCGGCAGCGGCAGCGCGCCCTTGGCCAGCGAGTAGAGCGAGTAGCCGCTCAGTCCGCTGGCGGCGAGGATGGTGAGCTGGCGGGCGGTGAGGCCGAAGGCGAGCTTGTCGGCGAGCTCGGTGTCGGCGGGGAGATGGACGCGACCTCTCACATGCCACCCCGCAGGGCGCGGCCGAGCACGTAGCTGCGCGCGATCTGCGTCAGCGCGGAGCGGCGGCCCGAGAAGACCAGGTCCTTCGCCCAGAACGGGATCCGGATCAGGATCCAGAACAGGCAGATGCAGACCAGCAGGTCGATCAGGCTGCCGCTCACCGACAGCCCGAGCGCGGCGTGGCCGCCGCTGTCGAAGAACACCCGAGCCGCGGTTGCGAGCACGAGCGACTGCGCAACCTGCACCCCGAGCGCGGCGGTCATGCCGCGCCACCACAGGTGCGCCAGCCCGTCGGTCTGCGGCAACACATGCGTCAAGAGCAGCACCGGCGCGGCGGCAACCAGCAGCAAGATCAGCGCTGCGCGCACGATGTAGAGCACGAGCAGAACGACGGCCAGCACCGCGGCGGCGAGGCCGAGCAGGATGACGAAGATCCCCGCCCCCGAAAGCGCCGCCAGCACGAACTGCTTCAGCTGCGCGCTCGCCTGCACCGGATCGACGCCGCCGGTGAGAAAGGCGGCCGAGAGCGCGTTCGCGAACGCGATCAACTGTCCGCAGATCGAGAGGCTGGCGTTGACGACGATCGCCGCGAACACGATCCGCGGCAGCGCGTCCTTCAACGCGTAGCGGGTGTGCAACGTCTCGTGCGTCATCACCAGCCCCGCCCCGGCGAGCACGAACAGGACGAGCAGCGAGTCGGCGACGCCGAGCGTCAAGAGCCAGATCTCACCGACCCGCGCCTGGCCGGCGATGTCGGGGGTGGAGAGGACAGTGCGGCCGACCAGCTCCAGCGTCGGATTGAGGGCGTCGCTGACCAGGCCGCGGAACCAGGAGTCGATCCCGTTCGAGATCTGGCCGCCGATGTCCCAGAACTTCCACCAGGGCGGCTTGTCGCTCCCACCCGACTGCACCGTCGCGCCGCCGCCGCTCGAGCTCGCGGGTGGTGTCGCCGGCAGCGGCGGCCCGATCTGCACGCCCGGCGTCGTCGCTGCCGGCAGGGTCGTCGTCGTTGCCGCCGGCGTCGCAGTGCCGTGAGTGGCGGGTGGTGAGGTGGGGGCGGCGAGCGCGGCGCCGGCGGTTGCCAGGACGGCGACGAGCGCGGCAGCGGCGGCGAGGCGGCGGCTCATCCGATGATCTGCTGCACGATCGAGGTCAGCACCGGTGCGAGCAGCGCGAGCGCGTAGCCGATCAGGGCGGTGCGGATCGCCGCCTTGGCCTTCTCGTGCATGCCGGGGTCGCCGGCGGCGAGCAGGTAGCGGACGCCGCCGATCATCAAAAGCAGCGTCGCCAGCGCCGCCAGCAAGCTGGTGATCCAGACGCGCAGGTTCGAGATCACCTGGTCGAGACTCGTCGCGGCGAACGCGGCCGGCGCGGCGATCAGCGCGACGAGTACGGCGGTGGCGAGTGCGAATGTCAGTTTGCGAGTCATCACGGATCCCTCCCCAGCACGGTCGTCGGGGCTCGGACGGGCGCCACCGAACGAGGACCGGGAGTCCGTCACCTCCTTGGCAGGTGGTGGGTCGGGGGCGGCTCCTCCACTGGCGCTTACTCCGCGGCGTCGGCGGCGTCCGTCCGAGCAGTGCACATATGCCGCTTGGGGCCGCCGTTCTTTACCGGCCGGCCGAGAAACAGCAGCAGCCGCCGCTCCGCGCGGGCCCGCCGCTTGTAGAGGGTGATGTAGGCGAGGCCCTGCTCGGCGGCGAGCTTCGGCAGCGAGGCACCGTCGATGCGGGTGCCAAGGATCAGCTCCGCCTCCGCCTCGCTGAGCGCGCCCGCGGCAACGGCACGGCGAAGCGGCAGCTCGAGATCGCCCTCAGACAGGCGCCCGCTCGCAGCCGGCTCGCACGTGCGCGGCTGCTCGCGCGGGTTTCGCCGGTGTCTGGGTAGCTGCCGCAGCGTCTGCTTGCGGATGTCGAGCAGCAGGTTGGCCGCCACCCGCGAGGGCCGCCGCTCCACCGGGTAGCCGACGATGAGCTTCCACGCGTTCGCCAACATCAAGGCGAGCAGCTCGTCGCCCTCGCCGGCGGCGATCAGCGTCCGCCCCAGCGAGGCCTTCAGCCCGGGCAGCAGCGCCTCGAGCACGACAAGCCCGGCCAGCTGCTCACGCTTCGCCAACCGAAGCAGTGCGCAGAACACGGCGTCACGCTCCGCGCTCGGCTCGCTGCGCAGGAACGCAAACAGCCGCTCCGAGTCGCCGCCGAAGCGACGCAGCAGCGGCTCGCGCTCGCCCCAGCCGTGCAGCGCCTCTGCCAGCTGCTTGCCGGCGTAGCCGCGCCGCCAGGTGCTGGCCAGTTGCAGGATCGGATCCACGACAGAACGCCTCCTTCACGACGTCGACACGAAACGGCGTGGAAGGTGCCCGCAGCCACTGCCCAACCCCTGCCTGGCGAGCTGCCCACCCGCTCGCATTGATGGCCAAGCGGGACGCCGCCGTTTTGGTCGCTGCGGGCGTGGGTACGGGAGTCAACAGCGTTGTCCGTTCCCAGCTGAAGCTCGGAGAGAGGCCCTCGCTCCCGACCCCGCCGGCCGCCAGCCCTGGTCTCGACCCGCTGCCGAGGCCCGTGCCGAAGAAGAGGGGGGAGACGAGACGGGCGAGGTGACGCGACCCAGCCATGCGCCGACCCGCCAACGGCGAGTCAGGTGGCGCGCCGCCTCCGACCTCGGCGCGGTCACGCAGGTCGGGGCCTGGCGCGGCCGGAAGGGCCTGTTTGTGCGGCATTCGCGCGGCCTGGGCAGCTGCGGGGCAGCTACGGGGCAGCTCCTGGGCAGTAGCAGCGGGTACCTGGTGGAGCCGTGAAGGCGATGAACCAGTTCCCACAGCTCCGTCTCCGCCGCAGCACCCAGACACCAGAGCTCGACGGGCACCCGCCACAGCTGACCCCGCCCCCACGTGCGCGCCGGCGTTCGCCCGGCGGCGTCGTTCGGCGGCTGGCGCAGCCACTGCCGCTGGTCGGAGTCGTGTTGCTGCTTGTCGCGGCGGCCGGCTACCTCGCCGTCGCCGCCCGCACGCGGACGCGCAGCAACCAGATCGTCGTCGCCGCCCGCTACCTCCCCGCCGGCAGCCGGCTCAGCGCGCGTGACCTGCGCATCGCGAAGCTGAGCAGCACCCAGACCCTCCTGCGCCAGCTCATCCCCGGCTCGCAGGAGGCGACGCTCGTCGGCCGCCGCTTGGCGGCGCCGGTCCTGGCCGGGCTGCCGATCGGTCGCGCCGCGGTCGCCGCGCCGGGCGGCGGGCCGGCCGCGTTCACGCTCACCGTGCCGGCACTGCATGCGCTCGGCGGCAACCTCGCCGTCGGCGACCGCGTCAGCGTCCTCGCCACCTTCACCAACCAGGCTGGCGGCGCGACCGCGCGCGTGATCGCCCGCAACCTGGTCGTACTAGGCATCGGCGCGCCGCCCGCCGGCATCGACCAAGCCTCGGCGACCGTGCCGGTCACGGTCGCGCTGCCCAACCCGTCGCTGGCAAGCCAGCTCGCACTCGCCAACAGCGTCGCCAAGATCGACCTGCTCCGCGAGGGCAGCAACACCAGCGCCGCGATCCCGGCGGCGAGCGTGACAGGCGCCGCAAACCCAGCCGGGGCGACACCGTGAGCGAGCTGCGGCCGCCGGTGCTGGTCGCGCTCAGCCCGCTGGTAGAGCAGCCGATCGCCCCGCTCCTATTCGGCGACGAGGCGGCCGTCACAGTCGCGGACAGCCTCGTCGAGCTGGCAGCGATCGAGCGGACACTGGCCGCCGGCACCCACGCCGAGGCGCTGCTCGTCTCCGCCGACCTTCCCGACCTGAGCGCGAGCACCCTCAGCCGCGCCCGCAGCTACGGCCTGCGTGTCCTCGGCATCGCCGCCGACCAGCACGACGCCGCCCTCCTCCGTGAGCTGCCGCTCGACGCGATCCTCACCACACCCCTTGCCGCGACCGAACTCCTCGCCGCCGTCCGCCCGCCGGTCAGCGAGCAGTCCGCCACGCCCGGCCGGAAGCAACGCACGCGCCGCCGCAACGAGCGGCAGCGCGAGGGGACCGTGCTCGCCGTCCTCGGCAGTCGCGGCGCGCCGGGTGCGAGCGAGCTCGCCTGCTCGCTCGCCGCGCGCGCCGCCGCGCAGTGGCAGACCGTCCTGGTCGAGCTTGACGTGCTCGGCAACGCCGGCCTCGCCGTCCGGCTCGGCTCCGACGCGCAACAGGGATCGCTGCTCGCCCTGCTGCGAGCGACGCGCAGCGGCGAGCAGGCACTCGGGGAGCTGCTCGAGCGCTGGCTTGTCAGCCGCAGCGGCTGGCCGCCGCTGCTGCTCGCACCGCCGCAACTCGAGCAGGTGATCGACGAGCTCGACCAGCCCGGCGCGATCCGCGCCGCCCTGGACGCGCTCGCCGCCCAGCAGCCACTCGTGCTGGTCGAGGTCGGTTCGCTGCTCGCCCAACCGGGTCCGCCCGGGCCGGTCGAGCGCTGCCACCGCGAAGCGCTACTCGCCGCCGACGGCGTCGTGCTCGTGCTCGGCGCCCGCGAGGGGCAACTCGACGCCGGCCTCGCACAACTCGACCTCCTGCTCGAGACACTCGAAATCCCGACCGACCGTGTGCGGGTCGTCTGCAACGGCGTCGGCGGACCGGGCGCGATCCCGCACAGCCAGCTCGAGCAGACACTCACCCTCGCTTTGCGCGAACGCGGACTCGCAGCCGACGCGCTCATCCCCTGGGACGCGCGCGCGCTCGCCAA
>DATJBO010000295.1:0-2421 GCA_035515315.1 Solirubrobacteraceae bacterium | reverse complement strand
GATCGGTCCGATGTTGTAGATCGACCAGCCGCCGTTGTCGGCGGGGTGATGGGTCCAGAGCACGTAGCGGGCGATCGAGTCGAGCTGGTGCTGGTCGATCTGCTTGGCATCGAAGTGGGGCATCAGATACGGGCCCATGCGCGCCGCCTCGGCCACCTGTTGCGCGGTGGCCTGCTCGAGGTCGGGGACCCACGCGCCTGCGAACATGCCTCCCCGGGCGACCATCTGGTGACAGCCCGCGCAGTGCAGCGTGAACTCGTGCAGCCCGAGCGCGAGGTTCCCTTTGGACGGGTCGGCGGTCGGTGCGGCCGGGCCGCCGAACTTCGAGATGTAGGCGATCAGGGCATCGATCTGTCGGCGAGTGAACATCGGGGTCTGGCGCATCGGCTCGTCCCGCGGGCTCTGGAGCGGCATGCGGCCGGTGGAGAGGTAGAAGTCGACCGGCCCGGGCCCCACGTCGCGCAGCGACGGGGCCACACCCGGCACGCCCGTCAGGTTGAGGCCGTGGCACGAGGAGCAGTGCTCCTGGTAGAGGTTGAATCCCTGAGCCTCGAGCAACGGCGAAGAGGGGAACGACTTGGTCGGGTTGCCGCTTCCCGGCGGCTCGGGGGACTTGCTCGGCGGGTTGGGGGTGGAGGTCGACGGCCCTCCCGGTCCGTTTGCGGGAAAGCCCGATTCGCCGGGGGCCGGATTGGTCAGCGCCATCAGCCACACCGTCCCGAGCACGAGCGCGAGGCCCCAGCGCAGGGCGCGCCGGATCCGCGACGGGCGGGTGAGCCAGCGGATCAGCAGCCGCCTCATGGACGCTCCTGCGCGGCGGCGCCGAGGGCCGCGCCTCCGCCCCGGCTCTCCCTGGCTCTGAGGCGGCGCTCCTCGCCGAGCAGCGTGGCCATCGTCGCCCAGAGGCCGATCACCGCCATCGTCGTGTTCCCGGCCACCCACATGATCGCTCCCGCGTCAGCCTGGTCGCGCGTCGCCGAGACCCCGAGGTCCCGGGCGGCAGAGCTGTACGGGGCGTAGACGACGGTCGTGTGCCGGTTGAGGTAGGCGCCGATCACCGCCATCGGAACCATCGAGGCGAGTACGTAGATGAGCTTCCCCAGCCCGCCGAGCCGGTGGGAGGGGAGGGGATCGCCGTCGACGATCGGCCAGAGCAGCAGCGCTCCGGAGAGCAGATAGAGGCCGTGCTCGGCGTCGTGCAGCAGCGGATGGGTCAGCGTCGCGTCGTAGAACCAGGCGAGGTGGGTGACCCCGACCACCGCGAAGTACAGGGCCAGCCCCGGCCAGGGACCTGCGACGCGACGGAGCCGGGAGAGGGTCCGGACCAGCCGTCGTCGGCCTCCCGACGGCAGCGCGCGGAGGGCCAGGATCGTCGGACGGCCCCCGAGCAGGAGGAGCGGGGCGAGCAGCAGCAGGATCAGGTGCTGGACCATGTGCACGGAGAGCAGCTGATCGTCGTAGGCGTCGATCCCGGACTCGAGCGCGATCAGCACACAGGCGATCCCGGCGAGGAAGGACCAGGGTCCGCCGCATCGGCCACGAGCCGCGCACACGCCGCGTGCCCAAGAGGTAGAGCCCGACGGTGGCCGCCGCGTCCAGGCTCAGAGAGGGATCAAGCTGCCAGTGCGAGAAGAGCAGGCCTGTCAGCGACGGCGCGCTCATCGCCTGCCCTGCCGTCGCCTGACGTTGTTGAGGGTCCGCGCCTGCCAGATCAGCTCGAGCGCGAGGCGGCCGGCGGAGAACACGAGCACGCCGCCGCCGATGAACACCAGGAACTTGCCGAACACCGCCCCATACAAGATCGCTCCGGTCGAGAGGCCGATGCCGGCGCACGCCACGCTGATCCTGGGCAGCGCCTCCTCCCGCGGTCGATGCTCCGGGGGCCCCTTGCGAAGCGCCTGGCGGTTCATCAGCCGCAGCGCCGCCACGGCGATCAGGACGGTCAGCACGGCGTAGCCAAACAGAGCGACGTGAATCCCCGTGCCCTCCCAGATCCAGTTGATCGAGAGCAGGACGACCAGCAGCACGCCCCACACCGCGAGCGGAATCGCGCCGCCCCTCACGATGCCTCCCCGGCCTGCTCTCGCGCGCGGTCGCGAGCCGCATACCGCAGGTCGAGCAGCGGCGCGTAGGACGTGATCGGCGGCAGCGGGCGATCGAAGTTGTGCGGCGGCGGCGGCGACGAGGTCGCCCACTCGAGCGTCTGACCCTCCCACGGATCATCGCCGGCCGCCAGCGGACGAGCGAGCGAGACGGCCAGGTTGACGATGAAGATGAAGACGCCGAGCGCGATGATGCCCGCGCCGATCGTCTCGAGCAGATTGAGCGTCCCCCATCCTGGATGGGTCGGATAGCGTGAGATGCGCCGTGGCATCCCCTCGCTGCCGAGGGAGAACATCGGCCCGAACGTGAGGTTCGTGC
>DATJBO010000294.1:0-9053 GCA_035515315.1 Solirubrobacteraceae bacterium | reverse complement strand
CGCCTGGCGGACGTGGGCGAGCGTCACCACGCCCTGCAGCACGCCGTCGCTGTCGACCGCCACCATCGCCCCGAGCTGGCCCATCCCGTCCGCCCCGAGCAGCGATTCCAGGGGCGCCTGGGGTCCGATCCGCACCGGCATCTCGGCGTCGAGGACCTCCGCCACCGGTAGCGCCGGGCGCCCTGCCGCGATCTCCGCGGAGACCCGCTGCTCGCGGACCACGCCGAGGAAGTGGCGTCCGGCGTCGACGACCGCGAACCAGGGCCAGCGGTAGCGCAGGAAGAACTCCTCCTGGGCGTCGAGCAGCGTCGCCTGCGCGGGGATCGTCACGGGCTCCCTGTCCATGATGTCCCCCACCGTGATGTGCTCGATCCGCTTGGCGAGCTCGCCCTGGACCACCGCCTGGGCGGCCGCCTGGTGCAGGAAGAACGCCAGCAGCAGCGTCAACACTCCCCAGAACGCGCCTTCCGGGGTGAACAGGCCCAGCAGGCCCACCAGCCCGAGCACGAGCGCGAACGCCTG
Source organism: Solirubrobacteraceae bacterium (assembly GCA_035515315.1). Classification (GTDB taxonomy): domain Bacteria; phylum Actinomycetota; class Thermoleophilia; order Solirubrobacterales; family Solirubrobacteraceae; genus Palsa-744. The sequence goes on along the minus strand of DATJBO010000294.1, from coordinate 8,531 downwards.
GCCGGCGCGGCCGGTGATCAGCGTGGCGCGGTTGCGGTCGCCGGTGCGCCACCAGATCGCCGCTCGGGCGATCCGCCCGCCGTCGAGGGGGAAGGCGGGAAGGATGTTGAACAGCAGCAGCGCCCCGTTGATGAACGCCAGCCAGCCCACCAGTGCGAGCGCCGGGGTGGTGGTCGCGCCCTTGCGGATCAGGACCGCGTCGCCGAAGCCCGAGCCGCTGGCCAACAGCAGCCCGGCTGCGAGGCTCAAGCCGAACAGCGCCAGCGTCACCAGCGGCCCGGCGGCGGCCACCTTGAACTCCTCGGAGGCGCTCTGTGGCTGGCGGCGCATGTGCAGCAGCCCGCCGAAGAACCACAGGTCGATGCCGACCACCGGGATCCCGAGCCTGCGGGCGGCGAGCGCGTGGCCGAGCTCGTGCAGGACCAGCGAGGCGAAGTACCCGAGCGCGCCGGCGACGGCGATCGCGTAGGCGGTCGTGGTGGAGCCGCCGATGATTTCGTGGAACTGTTTCGACAGCCAGTAGATCAGGATGAACAGGACGAACAGCCAGCTCCCGCCGGCGCCCACGCGAATCCCGAGGATCCGCGCCAGCTGCAGGTTCCCTCGACCCGGCATCTGACCAATCGTAGGCGCGAGCGCCGCGGGCGCGCGGCGGCTAGACGGCCGCGCGGCCCCGCTCGATGATGGCCTCGAAGTCGCTCCCCGGTGGGAGCGTCCCGTACTCGAGGCCACCCTCGCCGGCCAGCCGCGAGGCGCAGAAGGCGTCGGCCACGGCCGGCGGGCCGTTGCGCACAAGCAGCGAGCCCTCCAGGCACAGGGCCATCGATTCGACCACCCGCCGGGCGCGCGACTCGAGCGTGGCGGGGTCGTCGAACTGTGACTTCAGGTCGTCGATGCGGGCGTCCAGCCGCCGGTCGGCCCCGCGCGCCAGCTCCACCTCGGTCAGGAACACCTCCAGCGACCGCGGCGAGCGGGTCAGCGCCCGCAGCACGTCGAGGCTGATGACGTTGCCCGACCCCTCCCAGATCGACGCCAGGGGAGCCTCGCGGTACATGCGGGGCATCCCCGACTCCTCCACGTAGCCGGCCCCGCCGTGGCACTCCAGCGCCTCGAAGCAGTGGTTGGGCGCGCGCTTGCAGGCCCAGTACTTGCCGACGGCCGTGGCGAGGCGCTTGAACAGCTGGGCGTCGCTGCCGTCCTCGCCGGCCTCGGCGTCTGCGTGGGCTTCGTCGTAGGCGCGCGCCAGGCGCATCGCCAGCGCCGTGCTGGCCTCCGACTCCACGCACAGGTCGGCGAGCACGTTGCGCATCAGCGGCTGGTCGATCAGGAGCTTGCCGAAGGCGTGGCGGTGGGCGGTGTGGTGGGTGGCGTTGACGACCGCCGCACGCATGCCCGCCGCCGCTCCGATCACGCAGTCAAGGCGGGTGTGGCCGACCATCTCGATGATCGCCGGCACGCCGCGGCCCGGCTCGCCCAGCATCCGCGCCCACGCGCCGTGGAGCTCGATCTCCGAGGAGGCGTTGGAGTGGTTGCCGAGCTTGTCCTTCAGACGCTGGATGTGAAACGCGTTGCGGCTGCCGTCGGGCAGGATCCGCGGCAGCAGGAAGCACGACAGCGCCGGTGGGTCGCAGTCGGTGGCCTGGGCGAGCACCAGGAAGAAGTCCGACATCGGCGCCGAGCAGAACCACTTGTGGCCGATCAGCTCGTACTCGCCTCCGGCGCCTCCGCCACCGAGCGGCACCGCCCGGGTGGTATTGGCGCGCACGTCCGAGCCGCCCTGCTTCTCGGTCATCGCCATCCCCGAGATCGCGCAGCCCTTCTCGGCCGCGGGCACCGAGCGGGGGTCGTAGTGGGTCGCGGTGACCAGCGGCTCCCACTCGGCCGCCAGCTCCGGCTGCGCGCGCAGCGCCGGCACGACCGCGTAGGTCATCGTGATCGGACAGCAGTAGCCGGCCTCGGCCTGCATCGCGGTCATGTACATGGCGGCCCTCGCGGTGTGGGCGGAGGGGCGCTCGCTCGTCCACGGCAGGGAGTGCAGCTCGTGCTCCACCCCCATCTTCATCAGTTGGTGCCAGGCGGGGTGGAACTCGACCTCGTCGATGCGGTTGCCGTAGCGGTCGTGGGTGCGCAGCACGGGCTTGTTCTCGTTGGCGAGGCGGCCCCACTGCTGCTGGGGCTCTCCGCCGACGAACGCGCCGAGGTCCGATGCGCGCTCGAGCACCCACTCCGCGCCCTCGCGCTGGACGGCCTCCACGAGCGGGACGTTGCTCGTGAATACGTTCACGTCGAGGAGCGGAGGCACCTGGTTGAACACCGCGTGCGTCGTGAACGGCGCCTCTCCCCCGATTGACTGCGTCATCGTGCTGGCCATCGCTACACAAGGTAGTCAAGCAGAGTTTGTCCCCGGTGCGGAGGCCGCGGGCGTCCGGACGGGCGGTCCCGAGGTTCAAGCACGGTGGCCTCCGAACCGATGTGTGCGATGGATGCCGAAAGGCGATCCGGGTAGGGGGCGGCCGCGGAACGTCCCACAGGGGCCTTCCGCGCCGCCCCGGCATCCCGCGCGCAGGGGCCGGGCATCCCGCGCACAGGGGCCGCGATAGCATCGGCGGCTCCCGGATCCGGGCGCGCGCTCCGGGGCTGCCCCCGGCGGCCGATGAGGACGCGTGCACCGGTGGCCCAGCAGCCGGTCCGGCGCGCGGGGACGGCGCCCGCGCGGGGCCGCGTGGCGCCCGGCAACCGAAAACGGACAGATGACAAAGATCAAGGTCAAGAACCCGGTCGTCGACCTCGACGGCGACGAGATGACGAGGATCATCTGGTCGTTCATCAAGCAGCAGCTGATCCTTCCCTACCTCGACATCGACCTGAAGTACTTCGACCTCTCGATCCAGAGCCGGGACGCCTCCGGGGACGGGGTCACCGTCGAGGCGGCCGAGGCGATCCTCCGCTACGGCGTGGGCGTCAAGTGCGCGACCATCACCCCGGACGAGGCGCGTGTTGCCGAGTTCGGCCTCAAGGAGATGTACCGCTCGCCGAACGGCACGATCCGCAACATCCTCGGCGGCGTGATCTTCCGCGAGCCGATCGTGATCGCCAACATCCCGCGGCTCGTCCCCGGCTGGACGAGGCCAATCGTGATCGGCCGCCACGCCTTCGGCGACCAGTACCGCGCGACCGATCTGGTGGTCCCGGGGGAGGGGACGCTGACGCTCACCTACACGCCCACCGGCGGCGGAGAGCCGGTGGAGCTGGAGGTGTACGAGTTCCCAGGGCCCGGGGTGGCGCTCGCGATGTACAACCTCGACGCCTCGATCCGCGACTTCGCGCGGGCGTCGCTGCGCTACGGGCTGGAGCGCGGCATGCCGGTGTACCTCTCGACCAAGAACACGATCCTCAAGCGCTACGACGGCCGCTTCAAGGACATCTTCGCCGAGGTCTTCGAGAGTGAGTTCGCCGAGGACTTCGGGAAGGCGGGCCTCATCTACGAACACCGCCTGATCGACGACATGGTGGCCGCCGCGCTGAAGTGGGGAGGGGGCTACGTGTGGGCGTGCAAGAACTACGACGGGGACGTGCAGTCGGACACCGTCGCCCAGGGCTACGGCTCGCTCGGGCTGATGACCAGCGTGCTGATGAGCGCCGACGGCAAGACGGTGGAGGCGGAGGCCGCCCACGGGACCGTCACCCGCCACTACCGCCTGCACCAGCAGGGCAAGCCGACCTCGACGAACCCGATCGCCTCGATCTTCGCGTGGACCCGGGGGCTCTTGGCGCGTGCGCGGATGGACGGCACGCCGGAGCTCGCGGAGTTCGCCGAGACGCTCGAGCGCGTGTGCGTCGAGACGGTCGAAAGCGGCAGGATGACAAAAGACCTCGCCATGCTGGTCGGGCCGGATGAGCCTTGGCAGACGACCGAGCAGTTCCTCGGCTCGGTCGAGGAGAACCTCCGCGCCGCCCGCGCCTGACAGGACGCCGCGCAGGCGTCGAAACGAACACCACCCAGGAGAAGAGCTCGTGAGCAACCCCGTACGTGTCACCGTCACCGGAGCGGCAGGCCAGATCGGTTACAGCATCGTGTTCCGGATCGCCGCCGGAGAGCTGCTCGGACGCGACCAGCCGATCGACCTGCGCCTGCTCGAGATCCCGCAGGCGATGGGGGCGCTCGAGGGGGTGGCGATGGAGGTCGTGGACTGCGCCTTCCCGCTGCTGAAGGGAATCGATCTGCACGACCATCCGGCCGACGCCTTCGACGGCACCAACGTTGCGCTGCTGGTGGGCTCCCGACCGCGCACCAAGGGCATGGAGCGGGCCGAGCTGCTGAGCGCCAACGGCGAGATCTTCACGGTCCAGGGCAAGGCGCTGAACGCCGTGGCGGCTCCCGACGTGAAGGTGCTGGTGGTGGGCAATCCGGCCAACACGAACTGCCTGATCGCGATGAACAACGCACCCGACATCCCCCGCGAGCGTTTCACCTCGATGATGCGCCTCGACCACAACCGGGCGATCGCCCAGCTCGCCTCGAAGCTGGCCGTGGGGGTCGACGAGGTCACCCAGATGGGTGTCTGGGGAAATCACTCGCCGAGCATGTACCCGGACCTCTACAACGCGCTGGTGAACGGGACTCCCGCGGTCGAGGTGGTCGACGACGAGGAATGGATCGAGGATGAGTTCCTGCCGAACGTCGGCAAACGCGGCGCGGCGGTGATCGAGGCGCGGGGCGCATCCTCGGCGGCGTCGGCCGCGAACGCGGCGATCGAACACGTGCGCGACTGGGTCTCGGGGACGGCCGGCGGGTGGGTCTCGATGGGCGTTCCCTCCGACGGCTCCTATGCGATCCCCGAGGGGCTCATCTGCGGCTATCCGTGCACCTGCGCGGGCGGCGAGTACCGCGTCGTCGAGGGGCTCGAGATCAATGACATCTCACGCGCCAGGATCGACGCGTCGGTGGCCGAGCTGATCGGCGAGCGTGACACCGTCGCCGACGCCGGAATGATCTGAGCGGCGCGCACAAAAAAAGGGGGCCCTCCCGGTCGGAGTGCCCCCTTTCGCAAGACCCGGGTACGTGGGGCCTGCTTGCGCCGGACCCACTCGGGGTGTGGCGCGTTCAGCCCCTCGGGTACCAGCCCCGGTCTTTCTTTTCCACCTTTTTTTCGGACTCCAGTCCGGGGAGCACGCGGTACAGGTAGTTCTGCTTGATCCCCATCTTCGCGGCCAGCTCGGGGATCGTGATGCCCGGCTGACCCTGCACGAACGAGAGAGCCTCGGCTGCGCGCGTGCCGCTACCTTTGCGGCGACCGGCGCGACGTTTGGCGGGACGGCCGGGTTTGCGTGCGGCGGTCGTTTTCGGTTTGGCGGCTGCCCGTTTGGCTTTCCGGCGGGTCGTGGTGCTGCGGGTGGCTGTTGCGGGAGCGGTCGTGCGGGTGCTCGCTTTGCGGGTGGTCGCTTTGCGCACGCCCACTTTACGGCCCGTGCCTCGCGGGCGGCCGGGTCGCCGCCGCGTAATGACGCCGCTGGCCTCCGAGGCCGCCGATCCGACGACGCCAGCGAGGGCGGACGCGGCCTCCTCGAGGCGGTTGAACTCATCCACGAATGGTTTGAGCTCTTTCAGCCTCTCGGAGATTTCTCGGCGCCTGTCGTCAAGAAAATCGTTCACTGGGGAATCCTCTCCGCTCGTGGTGTCGCGAATTAACGCGTGGAAAACGACACGGTGACCTTACACTAATTCTCCACGCGTGCCCCGTCGAGTTGAGCACGCAGACGCTCGAGGGTGCGACGCGCCTCGCGCTCCGGCATGCCCCCGACCAGTGCTCGGCTGACGAGCGTGCCGATCGGCCCGAGCGGGGGGCGGAATTCGTTTCGGTAGTCGAACCGGGTCCCCCCGTCCTCGGCTGACAACAGGTATTCGGTGCGCGCCCGCGAGCGGGCGGGTCCCCGTCCCACCCACACGGCAAGCTCACATGGCCGGCACTCGACCAGTCGCCAGTGAACCTCGAGGTGCACCCCCCTCATCTGCAGCTGCTGATCCATCGCGAAGCCGACCTTGGGGGGACCGTCGTCTGCGTGTACGAGCTTCCGGTGAATAGTCACCCACTCCGACAGGCGGTTGGGATCCATCACCATCCGCCACACATCCGAGGGGGCTGCATCGATCCGGATCGAGGCTGTGACGAGGCTCATCTGGTCGGCGGACGCGGGGGCGACGCCCGCCACACGGTAGCCGCTGTGCGGGAGGGCGCGTCTACCGTGCCGCCAGCGGCTCGCGCTGTTCCCACTCGCGCAGCGCGTGCTCGACAGCGGCATCGAATGTGTGCAAGCGCACATGCAGCAGCTCCGCGGCGTGGTCTTCCCGTGGAATGAGATCGCCCCGCAGGCCCGCCATCAGGGCTCCCACCAGCTCCGGGTCCTCGCCTGCGATCGCGGCTGCGAGGCGCGAGGTGAAACCCGTGAGGTTCACGCGCAGGCCGATCGCCGGGCGTCCCACGATCATCAGCTCGGCGATCCGGGTGAGCATCTCCCCATAGGTGAGGACCTCGGGTCCTCCCACCTCCAGGATGTGGACCGGCAAGCTCGCCGCGGCGCAGGCCGCCAGCATGTCGATCACGTCGCGCGAGTCGATCGGCTGGGTCCTGTACCTCTGCCAGGGCGGCAGCGTGAGCACCGGCATGCGCTCCACGAGGCGCACCAGCAACCTGAACGAGCGCGATCGCGCGCCGATCACGATCGAGGCCCGCAGCGCGACCGAGTCGCCGACCGCCGACAGCAGCACACGCTCGACGTGCTCACGGCTGGCCAGGTGCCGGGAGGCCGCGACCGGGAGCGTGCCCCGGGACCCCTGCTCCCGCCAGCGCGGGACGAGCCCGCCGAGGTACACGATCCGCCCGACCCCCGCGTCGGCGGCGGCGCGTGCGAAGTTCTCCGCAGCCATGTGCTCGCGCACCTCGAACCCGAGGGACCCCCGCGGCAGCGTCTCCATCGAGTGGATCAGGTAGTAGGCCACCTCGACTCCCTCCAGCGCCCCGCGCAGGCCGGAACCGGTGACCGCGTCTCCGGTCGCGAGCTCGACCTCGCCGGCGTCCGCACCCATCGTCAGCTCCAGCGAACGCCGCAGCCGCGCATCGTCGCGTCCGAAGGCGCGCAGGGAGTGCCCGTCGAGCGCCAGGCGGGCGGCCAGCTCGGAGCCCACGAACCCACTGGCGCCCGTCACGAGGATCTGCACGTCGAAGATGATTGCGCGGCGCGCGCCCGGTAGCGGAGTTTTCCTTGCCCGGCGTGCGCACGGTAGGAGGACGCGCCTCGTGTCGCGGGCGCCCGGGGCGGAAACGCTCGCAAAGTCCCGGCTGGAATCGCCGATCGTCACACGGAAGTGACGCCTCGAGAGCTATTTCCGGCTAGGCGTGTTTTTTCCCCCCGATTTGCGCCATGGCGGCTTGAGCACCTCGCCAGCGGGCACCTATGATCGCTGACGTCCCGACCGGAGTCACAAACCTCTAACACAGGAGCGGGGAGAAAGCAGTTGCAGGCGACCAGCAGGCAAAGCACCCGTGCGCCCAAACGGGCCACTGCGAAGGTGAGCTGTGAGGATTGTTTCTTCCGGGTCAACCTGCTGTGCGCACTCGCCCTCGATGAGCCCTGTGCCACCTTCCGCCCGAACGACGCACAGCTGAAACCGCCGCGGCAGCTGCGCCTGGTGTTCCGCCAGGAGCGCCGCACCCGCGCCGCCTGGTCGTTCCCCTCCGCCCAGGAACAGGCCGCGCTGCACGTGTAGCGCCGCGCCATCTCGACATCGTCGGGAACCTCCGGCTCGAAACGACTGCAAGGCGGGCACGGCCCCGGACGGGCGTCCAGGCCGGGACGGGGCGGTCGGGTCCCTTCGACCCGCTGTGGGTAGTATTGGTCGCCGGACAGCAACCTTTCGGAGGGCGGTGCCAAATGTCAGCGAAGGGCAGGTTCAGCAGGGCCGAAGAAGCCGCACGGGCGGCTCGCAGCAACCAATACCTGCAGCGTCTCGTCGAAGACGAGCAGCTGCGTTCGAACTTGATGTCGGCCTATGGGTCGGCCCGCAGCGCATACGGGCGCATGAGCAACGGCAAGCCCGCCGGGCGCGCCCTGCTCGAGGACCGGAAGCTCCAGCGCGAGCTCTCCGCCGCGGTCGCCTCGCTGCGCGACGCGACCTCCTCGCTGCGCGAACCGCCGAGGAGAAGGCGTCGCCGCCGCGGCTTGGTGCGGATGCTCGCGCTGATCGCGATCGGCGGCATGCTCGCGATCGTCCTCAGCGAGGGACTGCGCTCCAAGGTGCTCGACACGATGTTCGGTGCGGAGGAGGAATTCGACTACAGCTCCACGACCGCTCCGCCGACGCCCGCGCCGGCGCCGGTGAGCTAGCCCCAGCAGCGCCGGGAGGGGCCGCAGGTGAGCGCCCCAGACGGCGCGGCCGGGGGGGTCGCGCAGCAGCCGAACGGATCGGGCGCCGCCCGTGCGGGAGGGCGCTCGCTTGAGGGCGAAAAGGCACAGCGGATCATCGACGCCATGCG
>DATJBO010000293.1:0-2034 GCA_035515315.1 Solirubrobacteraceae bacterium | reverse complement strand
CACGCGAGTGCCGGTGCGAGCAGGGCGCGCGGCCACGCCAGCAGACGGTCGCATAGCGCGCCGAGCGTGGGGCACAGCACGGCCAGCAGGAGGTACTCGACGACCGCGGCGGGGGCGAGAGCCGCGGTCAGCAGCGCCACGACCGGGGCCCACAGCACGCCGAGCGCGCCGATCCGCAGCGCGCGGCGGCGCCCCTGTCGAGTGCGCGTGCAGGCGACCATCAGCACCCACGCGAGCAGCAGCCATCCCAGCGCGGGCAGCCGCCGGGAGCCGATCACCTCGAGGCGCGCCATAGTGCTCCTCAGCGCGGGTCCGTCGAGGTGGCCCTCGACCCGAACGTGCTTTCCCTGGACGGAGGCTGGAGTCGGAAGGTGCTCGTGGGCGAGGATCGTGGGTGCGATGTCGGTGCTGGCCAGCAGCCCGCGCTCCTGCGTGTCGCTGGAGGTGAGCTCCCCCGCCGACCCGTCGTCGAGGCCGGCTGCGTCCAGGCCGGCGGCGCCGGGGCCGGTGGCGCCGAGGCCGGCGGCGCCGATCCACAGCAGGCGGGACGGGCGTGACGCCGGGTCGCTCTGCACGACGATCAGCAGCTCTCGTGGCCCGCGGGACGCGTCCAGCCGCCGCACGGCGTCCCGCCCGGGGCGGCCGGGCGGGCCTGTGACCACAACCAGCGGCCAGTGGGCCCCCAGCTCGCGCACGCGTGCCGCGAGCGTCGCTGGTTCACCCAGCGAGACGGCTGCCACGTGGCCGTCCGTGTCAGCCGCGACGGCCGCATCGGAGCTGTGACCGGCTGAGGCCACATACGCGGCCCCTCCGAGCCGGGACGCGAGCAGCCCGGGCACCAGCTCTCCCGGGGCGGCGCGGGCTCGCGCGCGCGCTCGCGCCCATCCAGCGATCGCGCCGCCCGCCCGCCGCGTGAGGAGCTCCAGCGGCGAGGGGGGGGAGGCGTAGGCGCCGGAGGCGAGACGGGCGCCTTGGGTGATGTCGAGCTCCAGCTGCGTCGACGAGGGGGACCCCTCGGCCGCCGAGAGGATGCCGACCGACATCCCCGGCAGGGCCGCCAGGGAACGCTCGTTCACCGGCGCGAACACGAGCACCGCAGAGGGCCGGCTCGCAACGGCCGCGCCGGGCCCGGCCAGGCAGGCGATCCCGGCCACCAGACACGCGGCGAGGGCGCCCCTCGCGGGCCGACCGGCGACCGCCACTCTCAGTTGACGCTGGGGTCCAGGGGCATGCGGGCGACCAGAGCGTAGCTCCCGCCCATGCTCGTGAGCACGGCGCTCCACAGCTCCGACGGCAGCTCGGAGAAGATGTGCTCGGGCCCGGCCTCGTGGGAGATCCAGTCGCCGTCGTCGATCTCCGTCTCCAGCTGCTGGGCGGACCACCCCGCGTAGCCGGCGAACACCCGGCCGCGGACCGTCGTGCTGGCGAGGTCATCGAGGTCGGCCTCAGAGGAAGGGAAGCCGATCGAGTCGAGCACCAACAACCCCGCCTGGGAGGTGTCGAGGAACTCCGCCAGCACCACGATCGAGGACTGCTGCACGGGACCGCCCACGTACACCGGCTGCTCCCTCCCGACCGCGTGGCCGAGCTGCGGAACGGCCTCGGCGACGGTCACCGACGAGGGGCGGTTGAGCACGACCCCCATCGCGCCGTCCTCGCTGTGCGCCCCGATCAGGACGACGGCGCGCGCGAAGTTCGGGTCCCGCAGAGTGGGCGCGGCGAGCAGCAGCTGTCCCTTCAGCGAATTGTCCACGACCGCATTCGAGGCTAGCGGCGCGACGGGGGCGACCATGTTTGGATGTGTCCATGCAGCCCGAGGATCTCGAAGAGCGCATCGCGGCCTTCCCCCGTTGGAACTACCGCTTCCAGTTCGACGGGGGAATCGAGACGCCCGTCGCGCAGATCGGGCAGATCAACCGCCACGAGCAGCGCCGTCGCTACTTCTTCACCGCCCTGCTCGAGCTGGCCGGGGGAACGCTCGACGGGCTGCGCGTGCTCGACCTGGGGTGCAACGCCGGGCTGTGGTCGCTGAAC
>DATJBO010000292.1:0-2136 GCA_035515315.1 Solirubrobacteraceae bacterium | reverse complement strand
TGTGGGACCGCAGCTCGTCGGTGACGGGCACGTTGCGGCCCTTGATCTCGATCTGCACCTTGAGACTCCCTTCGATCGAAAGACCTGTTCCGACGATGCTACGCCGGCCTCCGGCGAATGTAAATGGACCGCGTGGACGGCGCTGGACGAGCGCCGCGGGCGTGCGAGAATCGCGGCCAGCATGCAGCCGGACCTGTCCTGGTCGCCGACTCCCTGGATCCTCGCGTCCAGCGCGGCCCTGTTCGGGACCTACGCCTGGAGGTGGGCGAAGGTCCGTCGCGCGGCCGGCCCCCGTCGCGCGGCGGAGGCGCCGGTGTGGCGGCTGGCATGCGCGGGCGGCGCCCTCGTGGTGCTGCTGGGCGCCCTCATCTCCCCGCTCGACTCGCTCGCCGAGCAGCTGTTCTTCATGCACATGGTCCAGCACGTGCTGCTGCTCGACCTCTTCCCGATCCTCGCGATCGTGGCGCTGACGAAGGTGATCCTGCGCCCCCTGACGCGCTCGGTCTCGACGCTCGAGCGGCGCGCCGGGCCGCTCGCCCATCCGGCGTTCGCGGTGATCGCCTACGTGGGCGTGATCTGGGCCTGGCACATACCGGCCGCCTACGACGCGGCCGCCAGGCACGAAGGCATCCACGCCCTCGAGCACGTCAGCTTCCTGGCGGTCGGCACCCTGTACTGGTGGCACCTGTTCTCCCCGATCCGGGCCCGCCTGCGCCTGGGGGGCCTGGGGCCCGTCGCCTACATGGCCTCCACCAAGCTGTTCGTGGGCGCGCTCGGCATGTTCCTCGCCTTCGCCCCCTCCACGCTGTACCCCTTCTACGCCCACCAGCCCCGGGTGTGGGGCGTCTCCGCCGGCGAAGACCAGGCGATCGCCGGGCTGATCATGGCCGTCGAGCAGTCGCTCGTGATGGGCATCGCCCTGGTGGTGCTGTTCGTGCGCGCACTGGCCGAGTCCGAGCGCGCCGAGCAGCGCCGCGAACGGCTGGAAGTGGTCTAGCCGGAGGACCACGCTCCAGGGCCGGCCGGCGGCCCCGGCCGCGGCGCGGCAGCCGCCGCGGCCTGCGGCCCGGGTCCAGCCTAGTCGCGCAGGCTCTCGAGGATGCCCTGGTGGCCGAGGATCGCGTCGATCGCGATCGCGCCGTCCTGCAGCTCGGTGCCCGGCAGCAGGATGCTCGAGCGCAGCTGGGAGCCGGCCCCCACGGTGCAGCCGCGCCCCAGCACGACGGGCCCGATCAGGCGCACGTCGGCGCCGACGCGCACGTCGGCGCCGATCCACGCCTGTCCGTCGAGCTGCGTGTCGGGCGGCAGCTGCGAGCCGCCCGCGGCCAGCACGCCCGGTCGGAGCTCGCGGGCGTCCAGCTGCAGGCGCAGCTCGCCCGCCAGCGCGTCGAAGGTGCCCTGGCGCAGCTCCGCGAGCGAGCCGACGTCGTTCCAGTAGTCGCGGATCTCGTGCACGAAGAAGGGGACGTCGTTGTCGAGCAGCGCCGGGAACACGTCCTGGGCCCAGTCGACGAAGTCGCGCGGCGGGAAGTAGTCGAAGATCTCCGGCTCGAAGATGTAGATCCCGCAGTTCCCGAGCCGCGAGAGGGCCTCCTCCGGGGCCGGCTTCTCCTGGAATCCGGTGATCCGCCCCTCGCGGTCGTGCAGCACGACGCCGTACTCGCGGGTGTCGGAGACCTCCTTGACGGCCAGCGTGGCGATGCCGCCGGCCGCGCGGTGGCGCGCCGCGAAGGAGCCGAGGTCGATGTCGGTCAGCGCGTCGCCGCTGATCACCAGGAAGGCCTCGCCACCGAAGAACTCGGCGCAGGCGCGCACCCCGCCGGCGGTGCCGAGCAGCTCGGGCTCGTGGTGGTAGGAGAGGCGCTCGCCGAAGAAGGCGCGGATCGTGTCCGGGAAGTAGTGCAGGTTGGCGATCACCTCCTCGAAGCCGTGGCGGTCGAGCAGGTCGAGGATGTGCTCCATCACCGGGCGGTCGAGCACGGGGACCATCGGCTTGGTGATCTCGTAGGTCAGCGGGCGCAGGCGCGTCCCGAGACCGGCCGCCAGGACCATCGCTCGCATCGGCCGCAGCGGCTCGCGATCGGTGCCCGTGAGGGCCGGGCTAGTAGCGGTAGTGGTCGGGCTTGAAGGGGCCGT
>DATJBO010000291.1:0-10990 GCA_035515315.1 Solirubrobacteraceae bacterium | reverse complement strand
CCGACGCGGCGTCGCTGATCCGCAGCCTCGAACTCGGCCAGCTCGAAGGAGGAGGCTGACGCGCCGTGAACCGCCCCATCATGCGGCTGTTCGCGTTCGTGGCGGTGCTGTTCGCCGTGCTGGTCGCGTTCACGTCGCGGTGGACCGTGTTCGAAGCCTCCTCGCTGCGCAGCAACCCGCTCAACGCCCGCCAGCTGCTCGAGCAGGAACGCATCAAACGGGGCCAGATCCTCGCGGCCGACGGGACCGTGCTCGCGCGCAGCCTGCCCGCCCGCGAAGGCACCTATACGCGGGCGTACCCCACGGGGTCGCTGTTCGCCCACCCGCTCGGCTACTACTTCACGAACCTCGGCTCCACGGGGCTCGAGCGTTACCGCAACGACGTCCTCGAGGGCCAGACGGAGAGCAACCTCCAGTCGATCCTCAACCAGCTCCAGGGCGTCAAACCGGTCGGGGACAAGGTCATCACCTCGCTCGACCCATCGGCCCAGCGGGTCGCCCAGAACGCCCTCGGCGAACACCACGGAGCGGTCGTGGCGCTCGACCCCCGCACGGGGGCGGTGCACGTGATGGTCTCCAACCCCTCCTACGAACCCAACGCGCTGCGCTTCCCCGGGGGGGTGGCCCGGGTCGCCAAGGGCCACTCCGGGGCGCTCGTCAACCGTGCCACCCAGGATGGCTACGCCCCCGGCTCGACTTTCAAGGTGGTCACCGCGACGGCCGCCATCGACACCGGCCGCTACACCCCCGAATCGACCGTCAGCGGCCGCGACGGCGTGCTCATCTCCGGCGTCCCGCTGTCCAACGACCAGCACGAGAGCTTCGGCGAGATCACGCTCACCGAAGGGCTCGTGCATTCCGTCAACACGGTCTACGCGCAGGTCGCCGAGAGCCTCGGCAAGCGCACCCTCGGGCGCTACATGCGCCGCTTCGGCTTCAACAGGGAGCCCGAGCTGGACTACCCCTCCTCGGAAATGTCGATCAGCGGCGAGTACTCGGGCTCGCGGGTGATAGCCCCGACGAGCCCCCAGGTGGACGTCGGGCGCATGGGCATCGGACAGGACAAACTCGAGGTCACCGCCCTGCAGATGGCCCAGGTCGCCTCCGCGGTGGCCAACGGCGGGCGGCTGATGGCTCCCCACCTGACGAGCAGGATCGTCGACTCCGAAGGCCGCACCGTGCAGAGGATCGGTCCGAGGGTGCAGTCGGTCGTGATGAAACGCTCCACCGCGAGCGCCGTGGCGGGGATGATGCAGAAGGTCGTCGAAGAAGGAACCGGCACCTCGGCGCAGATCCCCGGCGTCGCCGTGGCCGGCAAGACGGGAACCGCAGAGACGCAGATCGGCAACGCGATCAACAACGTCTGGTTCATCGCCTTCGCGCCCGTGAACGCGCCCCGGGCGGCGGTGGCGGTGACGCTCCAGGGAGTCCCCGGCCAGGGCGCCTCGTTCGCCGCCCCGGTGGCCCGTGAAGTGATGGAAAGCCTGCTGCGATGATCGAACCGGACACCATCATCGACGGCCGCTACCGGGTGATCTCGCGCCTGGGCTCCGGCGGCATGGCAGACGTGTACCTGGCCCAGGACCAGCTGCTGGGAAGGCACCTGGCCGTCAAGGTCCTGCACCACCACTTCGCCGAGGACCAGGAGTTCGTCGAGCGCTTCAAGCGCGAGGCCTCGAGCGCGGCAGCGCTGTCGCACCCGAACATCGTCGGCATCTTCGACCGCGGCGAATGGAACGGCACCTACTACATCGCGATGGAGTACGTCGCGGGGCGCTCGCTGAAGTCGATCATCCGCGAGGACGGCGCCCTCGACCCGGTCACCGCGATCGACATAGTCGTGCAGATCCTGCGGGCGGCCCGCTTCGCCCACCGCCGCGGCGTCATCCACCGCGACCTGAAGCCCCACAACGTGATCCTCGACGAGGAGGGCCGGGCGCGCGTCACGGACTTCGGCATCGCCCGCGCCGGCGCCTCCGACATGACCCTCACCGGGTCGGTGATGGGAACCGCCCAGTACCTCTCCCCCGAGCAGGCCCAGGGCTTCGCCGTCAGCGGCGCCTCGGACCTGTACTCGGTGGGGGTGATCCTGTATGAGCTACTCACGGGGGTCGTCCCCTTCGAGGGGGAATCGGCGGTGGCGATCGCCTACAAGCAGGTGTCGGCGGCGCCGCGGCCCCCCAGCGAACTGAACGCCGCGATCACCCCCACGCTGGACGCGGTGGTGATGCGCGCGCTGGCCAAGGACCCGGCGCAGCGCTACTCGGACGCGGACGAGCTGATCGTCGCGCTCGAACACGAGCGCGAGGTGCTGCGCACCTACCAGGGCGCCGCGATTCCCGCCTCGCACCAGACCGGAGCGATCGCGCTGGCGGAGGCGCCTCCCGCCACCGGCTCGATGCTCGTCGTGCCGCCGCTCGGCCCGCCTGCCGAAGAGGAGCCGCCCCCCGACGAGCACGGCGGGCGCCGGTGGTGGCTGTGGGCAGTGGCGGCGGCCGCGATCGTGGCGGCCGTGACGGTCGTGCTGCTGCTCACCGAGGGCAGCAAGCAGGTCACGGTGCCGCGCGTCGTGGGCGAGACCGAACAGGCCGCCATCATCGCCCTGCATCGCGCCGGGCTGCAGGCCAACCCCACGCTCGCCCCGAGCGTGAGGGTGGAGACCGGCCTGGTCGTCACCCAGTCCCCGCCCGCGGGCGCCGACGCGTCCAAGGGCTCGACCGTCAAGATCGTCGTGTCGGGAGGCCCCGCCAACGTCGCCCTTCCCGACGTGCACGGCCTGCACACGGCCCAGGCCAGCGCCCGTCTGCACCATGCCGGCTTTGTCCCCCAGGTCCGCGACACGCCCAGCACGACCGTCCCGGTGGGAGTCGTGATCGGCACCGAACCGCCGGCCGGCACCGTCGACCGCCAGGGCAGCACCGTCACCGTGCTCGTGTCCAGCGGCCCGACGCTGATCACCGTGCCCGACCTGAGCGGCGAGAGCCTCTCCTCGGCGCAGACCGCGATCGCGGACGCCGGGCTCGCCAACGGCACCGTCACCCGCCAGCCCTCCTCCTCGCAGTCGCCCGGGAACGTCCTCAGCCAGGAACCGAAGGCGGGCAGCGAAGTGCGCGCCAACACGAAGATCAGCCTCGTGGTGGCCGAAGCGCCGAAGGCCAAGAAGGTGGGTGTCCCGACGGTCGTGGGCCGCACCGAGCTGTCGGCCGAAGAAGCCCTCGAACGGGCCGGCCTCACCCCGCAGGTCTCCTCCGTGGTCACCGGCGAAGCCTCCTCGGTGGGCAAGGTGCTGCGCCAGAGCCCCAGCGGCGGAACCCACGTGGCGAAGGGCAGCGCGGTGAGGATCTTCGTGGGCGTCGGCGGCGGCACCTCGACCACCCCCACCACCACGACCCCCACCACGACCACGCCGACGACCCCCAGCCAGAACGGCGCCCAGGCGCCGTGACGGGGGTCAACGGACATCACCGCGAGCGCCCCCTGCGCGTGGCGGTGCTCGCCGGAGGACGCTCCTCCGAGCACGAGGTGTCCCTATCCTCCGGACGGGCCGTGCGGGATGGGCTGCTCGCCGGGGGACACGAGGTCCTGTGGGTGGAGATATCGCGCGACGGCGAGTGGCGCCTCGACGGCGAGCTGCTGAGCCCCACGCCGGGCCGCGGGCTGCTCGGTGCGGACGTCGCCTTCCCCGTGCTCCACGGGCCCTTCGGCGAGGACGGCACGGTCCAGGGGATGCTCGAGACGCTCGACGTCGCCTACGTCGGCTCCGGGGTCGCGGCCTCGGCCGTCAGCCTCGACAAGGTCCTGTTCAAGGAGCTGATGAGCGCCTCGGGAATCCCCCAGGTGGACTTCGTGGGCCTCTCGCCCGCCACCTGGCGCCGCGGCGGCGAACAGCCGGGGGCGGCGGTGCTGCGACGGCTCGGGCTACCCGTGTTCGTGAAGCCCGCCCACCTCGGCTCCTCGGTGGGGATCGTGAAGGTCATCGCCGCGGAGGAGCTCGGCCCGGCGGTCGACCAGGCCTTCGCCCACGACGAGCGGGTGATCGTCGAGGCGGCGGCCGGCGGGCGCGAGGTCGAGTGCGCGGTGCTCGGCCGCCTCGCGGGGGCGCATCCGGAGCCCCTCGAGGGCGAGGCCGCGGAGGCGCTGGGGTCGCCGCTGGGCGAGATCGTGTTCCCCGGCGAGTGGTACGACTACGAGGCCAAGTACTCGCCGGGTGGCATGCAGCTGATCGTCCCGGCGCGCATCTCGCGGACGGCGGAGCGCCGCGCGCGGGCGCTGGCCCTCGAGGTGTTCGCGGCCGCCGGCTGCCACGGCCTGGCGCGCGTGGACTTCTTCGTCGACGGCGAGGAGGTGCTCGTCAACGAGCTCAACACGATGCCCGGGTTCACGCCCACGAGCGTGTACGCGAAGCTGGTCGAGGCCGCCGGCATCCACTACCCGGAGCTCGTCGAGCGCCTCTGCCGGCTCGCATGCGAGCGCCGCGAGCGCCTCGCGGCCCTGCGGCGGTAGGGCTCAGCGGAACAGCGACACCTCGGAGATCGAGGCCGACTGCTGCCCCGGGGGCAATGCCGTGAGCCACAACAGGTAGTAGCGGTAGGAGGACCCGCCGAGCCTGATCGGGATCCGTTCGCCGCTGTGCAGGTGGGCGGTCGAGCCGACCGGGCCGTGCCAGCCCCGGGCGCTCAGCGGCGCCGAGCTGCCGTACGGGTAGTCGAGGTCGACGTGGTTGGCCACGTAGACCTCCATGGGGAAGCCGGGCGTCGGGGTCTGCACCTCGACCGCCCTCGCCGACAGGCGCGGGGCCGCGTCCAGATACAGCCCCAGTCCCACCCCGCCGGACTTCTGCAGCGTCCCTGAGTAGTACTGCTCGGTGCTCCACGTCGTGTTGGGGTCGTCGTCGACGACGTTGCCGAGGCGGTCGCGGTTTTCCGGTCCCGTTCCGAACGGGTTGTAGCCGTGGGCCGCGTCCTGCGCCAGCGAGACCTCGTGCAAGCCGGTGTCCGCCGGGGGCGGAGCGGCGCCCGTGCCGGCCCCCCGGTGGGTGAGGGCCAACGCCGCCAGCAGCGCGGCGGCGACGACGGCGACGGTCGCCGCCCCCAGCAGCGTGGCCGCCCATCCCGGGCGGCGCACCCGCCACGGCACCCGCTCGCGCGACTCGCCCGGCAGCGTGCGCAGGACCGAGGTCACGTCCCCCGTGGCCTGCCCCGAGCGCGAGGTCTCGAGTGCGAGGGCCTGCTCGAGGTCGGCGGCCATGCTCTCGGCGTCCGGGTAGCGCTGCACGGGGTCCTTCGCCGTGGCCCGCTCGACGACCGCCGCCGTGGCCGCCGACACCCCGGGGCGAAGCCGCTGCACGTCGGGGACCTGCTCCCGCACGTGCTTCATCGCCACCGCGACGGCCGAATCCCCGTGGAAGGGGACGTCCCCGGTGAGCATCTCGAACAGCACGATCCCTAGCGAGTAGAGGTCCGAGCGGCCGCTGACCGGCTCGCCGAGTGCCTGCTCGGGCGCAATGTAGTCGGTCGTCGCGAGCACCCTCCCCGGCATCGTGAGCGCCGCCTCGGTGAGGGGCCGGGCGATCCCGAAGTCGGTGATCTTGGCCGCCCCTTCCTCGGTGATGAGCACGTTCTGCGGCTTGACGTCGCGGTGCACGAGGTGCTGTGCGTGGGCCGCCCCGAGCCCACGGGCGAGCTCCAGCGCGTACGCCACGGCCTGCGGTATCTCGAGCGGCCCGTCGCGGCGGATCAGCTCCTTGAGCGTCTCCCCCTCGACATACTCGAGCACGATGTAGGGACACGCCGGAGAGGGGTCGGGGCCATCTCCGTCCGAGCCCGCGGGCTGCTCCCCGGCGTCGATCACCGTCACCACGTGGGGGTGGCTGAGGCGGGCCACGAGGCGTGCCTCGCGACGGAAGCGCTCGAGCTGGTCCCCGTCGGCCGCCACCCCCGGGTGCAGCAGCTTGATCGCCACCGGCCGCTCGAGGACGGTGTCGAATGCGCGGTACACGGTGGACATCCCGCCACGGCCGATAACCGCCTCGAGCCGGTAGCGCCCGCCGATCGACTCACCTAGGACAGGCATCGCTGCTCTACCTACTTTCTAGCTACCGGCGGGCGCCGGCGCGCAGCACCACACAGACGGCCAGAGCGCAGCGGTACACCGCGAACGGCGTGAGCGGCCACTCCCGGGCACGCGCCCGCACCAGGGCTCCGGCCGCGAGCGCCGAGCAGAAGGCGGCACCCGCCCCGGCCGCCATCGCCGCGCGCAGCGGCTCCGGCACGCCGGCACGCCGCAGGCGAAGTCCCTGCAGCATCGCCGCCCCCGTGATCACCGGCAGCGCCACGGTCCACGACAGCCGGTACGCGTCCCCGCGCCCGAACCCCCGCCAGCGCGCCGCGCTGATCGTCGCCCCGCTGCGCGAGACGCCGGGCACGAGCGCGACCGCCTGGGCGAGGCCCAGCGCCAGCCCGTCGAGCGGCCCCGCCTCGGCGAAGACGCGTCCGCCGGCGCCCGGCGCGCGTAGCTCGGCGGCCAGCATCGCGGCCGAGCCCGCGGCGAGCGCGCCCGCGATCGTCAGCGGGCCGCCGAGGTCCCGCTGGATCCTGGGCCCGAGGACGAGGCCCGCCGCCGCCGCGGGGGCGAGCGCGAGCGCCAGCACGAGCCGCTGCGAGCCCCGCAGGCTCCTCGCGTCGGCGGCCAGCTCCCCTCCCGCCAGCAGCGCGAGCGCCGCGGCGGTGCCCCCGTGGAGGGCAACCTCGAAGCCCTTGCGCAGGTCGTCGTCGATATCCGCGTAGCGCCAACCCGCAAGCCACGGCACCAGCGCGGTGTGGGCGGAGGAGGACACCGGCAGCAGCTCCGTGGGCCCCTGCAGCAGGCCCAGGGCAACCGCGTGTCGGAGCGGCAGCGGCCGCTCAGCCCGCCGCATCGGTGGCGGGGCGCCTACGTTCGCGCCGGCGCCGCACGATCGCATACACGATTCCCACCACGATCAGGGCGAGGAGCACGTAGTCGATCCACTCGAAGGCCTTGCGGGCCGACTTCCAGTTGCTCCCCAGCGCTTCCCCGGCGAGCGCCAGCGGGATCACCCAGAACAGCGTGCCGATCAGCGAGTAGACGGTGAAGCGGACCACCGGCATCCGCGCGATCCCCGCTGGCAGCGACACGAACGCTCGCACCACGGGGATCACGCGGCCGAACGCCACAACGGACTCCCCGTGGCGCGAGAACCAGCGATCCGCCGTCTCGATCTGGGTGAGGCCCATGTGGAACCGGTGGCCGTGACGTTCGAACAGCTCCAGCCGGCCGCCCCGCCCGACGGCGTAGGCCACCCACGAGCCGACGATCGTGCCGAGCACCCCCGCCAGCACGATCCCGAGCAGGGTCATGTGGTGGTCGGTGCCGGCCTGGGCGGGATCTGCGACCGCGAACCCCGCGAACAACATCACCACCTCCGAGGGGATCGGGATGCACGCGCTCGACAGCGCCATCAGCGCGAAGATGCCGGGCAGCCCGGCTTCGCCGACGAACTTCGCCGTTTCGTCGACGACGGTCTCGGAGATCGATGCGAGCACCAAGGCGGCGTCCAGCACGGCCGAGAACGATACTGGCGTCACTGACGACGGCCGCATGCGCATCGATGAAAGAACGCTCATCGAGCGCCGCGCGCGGTCCGGGCCGGCGGGCGGCTAGCTTGAGGCGCTGTGCGCGTCTGGGTAGACCTCACCAACAGCCCCCACGTGCTCGTCCTGCGACCGCTGATCGAGCTGCTTCAGGCCGACGGCCACGAGGTCAGCGTGACCGCCCGCGACTTCTCCCAGACGCTCGAACTGTGCGAGCGGTTCGGGATCGCGCACACGGCGATCGGCCATCACCGCGGGGAGCGCATCAGCTCGAAGGCCCTCGGCCTCGCCTCTCGCTCGCTGGCGCTCATCCGGTTCGCCCACCGGGACCGGCGCCGCGGGGCCCCGCCCTTCGACCTCGCCCTCGGCCACGGCTCCAACGACATCTCCGTCGCAGCCGCGGCGCTGCGGATCCCCAGCGCGACGATGTTCGACTACGAGTGGGCGACCGTCCAGCACTCGATCAACTGCCGCCTCGCCCGCGCGGTCGTCGTGCCCGAGGCGATCCCGCCCGAGCGCCTGGCCCGATACGGCGCGACGGGCAAGCTGCGCCGCTACGAGGGGCTCAAGGAGGAGTACTACCTGAGCGACTTCGAGCCCGACGAGCAGGTCCTCCACGCCCTGCACATCGACCGCTCTCGGCCGCTGGTGGTCGTCCGCCCGCCCCCGGAGCTGTCGCTCTACCACCGCTTCGGAAACGACCTGTTCGCCGCCCTGTTGCAGCGGCTGAACGAGTCCGCCGTGTCGGGCGCGCTGCAGTGCGTGCTGCTGCCACGGACCGATTCCCAGGCAGGTGCGCTGGCCGCCCTGACCGGCCTGCTGGTGCCCGGCCACGTCGTCGACGCCCAGTCGCTGTGCGCGTTCGCCGATGCGGTGGTGTCCGCCGGCGGCACCATGAACCGTGAGGCGGTCGCCCTCGGCACGCCCGCCTACACGACGTTCGCCGGCAGGATGGGTGCCGTCGACGAACGGCTGATCGCCGAAGGCCGGTTGCGCCCGCTCGCGAGCGCCGAGGACCTCGACCTGACGGCGCGCACCGACGATCCCGCCCCCGCACGGATGCGCCGCGACCCACGGGTGCTGCTCGAGCTCGCCCTCAGCGCGCTGTAGGTCGAGCGGCCGAGACGCGCGATATTTGCCGTCTAAGTCGCCTCCTGGCCGTACAATCCCCTGCAATGCGCCGACGTATGCGCTCGGCGGCCCCTCCGCTCCACCGATACATGCTTGCGCAGCTGGTTGTCGACGGAGCGCTGGTTGGGCTCGCGTACTACCTAGCTTTCCAGCTGCGCTTCAACAGCGGGCCGCCGCGCTATTACGCGCACCTGCGCGAAGACACGATCTGGTGGGTGGTGGCCGTGAGCCTGGTCGTGCTGGTGCTGTTCCGCGTCTACCAGCGCCGCTACCGGTTCGCCGGGCAACGCGACTACGAGGCGCTCGTCAAGGCGGTGGTCGTGATCGTGCTGATCACGGCCGTGGCGATCGAGGTGCTGCGCCCGGTCGACCGCTACCCGCACCGCAGCGCGGTCGCCGTGGTGCTGCCGAACGGCGTGATCGTCCTGTACGCGCTGCTGGCGGTCGTGTTCCTCGTCGGCGTGCGCGCGATCGCCCGCAGCATCTACGAGCGCCGGCCCCTCGCCGCGTTTCGCGGGGAGCGCCGCGGACAGCGCTCGGTGCTGATCGCAGGCGCGGGCGAGGGCGGGCGCATGGTCGTCCGCGAGATCCTCCGCAACCGCGAGCTCGGGCTGGCGCCGGTCGGGTTCCTCGACGACGATCCCCGCAAGCGCGGGCTGCGGATCGACGGGGTGCCCGTGCGGGGCGACACGGAGGCGGACCTGCCCCGCATCCTCGACGAAGTCGAACCCGGCGAAGTGATCATCGCGATTCCCTCCGCACCCGGCTCCACCCGTGCGCGCATCGTTCGCGAGTGCCGCACCCGGGGGATCCCGGTGCGCACTCTGCCCACGCTGTTCGAGCTGCTGCAGACACGGGGTGCGCTGGCTCGCCAGGTGCGCGAGGTTCGGGTCGAGGACGTGCTCGGCCGCGAGCCGGTGCACATGGAGCTCGAGCGGGTCGGCGCCTACCTGAACGGGCAGGTCGTGCTGGTCACCGGCGCCGGCGGCTCGATCGGCGCCGAGCTGTGCCGCCAGATCGCGCGCGTGGAGCCACACCGGGTGGTGCTCGTGGACCACGCCGAGGACAATCTGTTCGCGATCCAGCGCGAGCTCGAGGACGAGCGCCACGTGCCCCCCTCGATGCTGGCGGCGGTGCTGGCCGACTGCAAGGAGGAGGAGCGCATGCGGGAGGTGATCGCCGAGCATCGCCCGTCGATCGTGTTCCACGCCGCCGCCTACAAGCACGTCGGCCTGATGGAGGCCAACCCGGTCGAGGCCGTCCGCAACAACGCGATCGCCACCCGCGTGGTGGCCCACGTCGCCGGCCAGCTGGAGGTGCGCCGCTTCGTGCTCGTCTCCACCGACAAGGCCGTCACCCCGGCAACCGTGATGGGAGCCTCGAAGGCGCTCGCCGAGTTCGCCCTCGAGGCCGCCACCGCGCGCTTCCCGGGCACCCGCTATGCGGCCGTCCGCTTCGGCAACGTGCTCGGCTCCTCGGGGAGCGTGGTCCCCATCTTCCGCCGCCAGATCGAGCGGGGAGGCCCGATCACTGTCACCGACGAGCGGATGACCCGCTACTTCATGACGATCCCCGAGGCCGTCCAGCTGATCATCCGCTCCGGCTCCCTGATCGGCGAGCCGCGCGGGGCCGCCGTCACGGACCCCTCCAACGGGCGGCTGCCCGCCCGGCGGATCTCGGCCCGGCCTGGCGCCGAGGTGTTCGTGCTCGACATGGGCGAGCCCGTGCGCATCGTGGACCTCGCCCGCGCGATGATCGACCTCTCGGGCCTGGACCCGGAGCGCGACATCGACATCGAGATCGTCGGGCGCCGGCCCGGGGAGAAGCTCAGCGAGGAGCTCTTCAACAGCTACGAGCGGCCGACGCCGACGTCCGCCGAGAAGATCCTGCGGGCCGAGCGCGAGCCGCTCGCCGCGGAGCAGGTGGAGGCGATGTTCGCCGAGATCGGACTGCTGGTCCTCGAGGGCGACGCGGCCGGACTGGCGGCGAAGGTCGCCGCGCTGTCCGCCGTCAGGCGGGAGGCGCCCGAGGTGCAGGCCCCGCCGCTCGCCGATGAGGAGATCCTCGGCCCGAGCGGCGCTTCGGCGCCTGTGCCGCTCATAAACTCTCCGCAAGCATGACCTTCCTCCCGACCGCGCTGTCGCTGTCGAACTCGTTCACGAAGGTCGGAGCGATCGCAGCCTTCGTGGCGATCGCCGGCATCGCGATCCTGTCGCTGCTGGTGTTCTCGCAGGCGCGAGAGATCAAGC
>DATJBO010000290.1:0-5372 GCA_035515315.1 Solirubrobacteraceae bacterium | reverse complement strand
CGTGCCCGGCAGCTGGGCGAGCGTCGCGCATTCGCTCAGGAACCTGGCGCCGATCATCTTGCCGGCGGGGATCTCGCCGACCGGCCGCCCGTCGACGGCCACGTCGAGCGGCTCGCGCGAGCGGTTGTGCACCGAGAGGTGATCGTCGGGGGCCACCACCAGCGCCCGGGCGGTCATCGAGTGGGGGGCGATGAACGACACCACGAAGCCTTCGACCCCCCACGCCATCACGGGTCCGCCGTTGGCGAGGTTGTAGCCCGTGGATCCGGCCGGGGTGGCCACGACCAGGCCGTCGCAGCGCACGCTGCCCGCCTCCTCCCCGTCGAGGGCGTAGGCGAGCTCGGCGACCCGCTCGCCCACCTTGCGGTGGACCGCCACGTCGTTGATCGCCGTGCGCCGCTCGCCGTCGAGCTCCACCACGATGCCCGGCAGGCGCAGTAGCTCGAAGTCCCCGGCGAGGGCGCGGTCGATGCCCGGGCTCGCGTCCGCGCGCTCGACCGTCGCCAGGAAGCCGATCTCGCCGAAGTTGATGGCGAACACCGGGACCTCCGTGCTCGCGTATTCCTGTAGCGCACGCAGGATCGTGCCGTCCCCGCCCAGCACCATGCACAGCGATACGTCGCGCTTGAAGGGGGCGTCGCGCTCCACGTGGGGCCCGGCGGGCAGGTCGTGCTTCTCGCTCTCCTCGGGGGACAGGCGCAGGCGGACGCCGGCCGCTCGGGCGCGCCCGGCCAGCAGCTCCAGCGTCCCCCGGGTGTCAACGGGGCGCTGATGGGTGAAGACGGTGATCTCCCTCACGGCTCCACCTCGCGCGCCAGCTCCTCGAGCTCGGCGGGGGTCTGGGGTTCGTGCCCGGGGCCCGCGGGCACCAGCCAGATGAACGTCTCCCGGTTGCCCCTCGGCCCGGGCAGGCCGGAGGAGCAGTACCCACGGACCGCCGTGCCGAGGCCGACGGCGCCGGCGCCGACCGACACGAGCGTCTCGCGGCGCAGGCCCGCGTCCCGCACCACGCCCCCCCGGGGGACACGACCGCGGCCCAGCTCGAACTGGGGCTTGACCAGGGCGAGCACGTCGAAGCGGTCCGCCAGGCAGCCGAGGAGCGCCGGGAGGACCTTCGTGAGCGAGATGAAGGACACGTCCACGGTCGCGAGATCCGGCAGCCCGGCACCCGACGACGGGGAAGCCGGCAGCAGCTCCGGCGAGAGCTCCCGGGCGTTGGTCCGCTCCATCACGACCACGCGGGGATCCTGGCGCAGGCGGTAGTCGAGCAGGCCGTAGCCGACGTCCACCGCGATCACCTCGCGGGCGCCCCGCTGGAGCAGGCAGTCGGTGAAGCCGCCGGTGGAGCTGCCCACGTCGAGCGCCCGCCGGCCCGCCACCTCCAGGGCGCTGCGATCGAGGGCGTTGGCGAGCTTGATGCCGCCCCGGGACACGTAGTCGGGGCCGGCCTTGATGGACACGATCTCCTGCGCGTCCACCAGCTCGCCAGGCTTGGAGGCACGACGGCCGGAGATCCCCAGCTGAACCTCGCCCGCCATCACCGACGCCGCCGCCCGGGTCCGGGAGGGAAACAGGCCCCGCTCCGCCAGGAGCACGTCAAGCCGTTGCTTGGCCATCCCGTCCAACCCTTGCACAAACGGGTGTGGGTACAAATACGCCCGGGTTACCGGGCGTATTTGCGAGGGAACGCCGCCGAATCCTTGCCCTTCTCGAGAGTGGCTTTCGCCAACAGGGCGGCGACGGAGGGATCCAAAGGATACATCTCCGGCGCCCCCCGGGCCAGCCCGGAAGGGCTCTGTGACCCATGTCACACTGCGCGGCCGCCGGGGCGGCAATATTGATCGTGATCCCCGAGTTGCACTGCTTCATCTGCACCTCTTTGGATCCCTCCTCCCCGAAGCGGCCCGCACTCCCCGGCGGGCCGTTTCATTTCTGGGGCCGCCGGGCCCGCATGGGGCCGCCGGGCCCGCATGGGCCCGCCGCGAGGCGGTGAGGCGGTGTCTGGCACGGCCGGCGCCCGTCAGGCGCCGATTACCGCCGACCCTCCGCTCTCGGGCTCCCGCTGGGGATCCGAGATCGAGATCGCTGCGAGGACCCGCTCCGCGATCCGCGATCCGGTGAACCCGACCTCCTCGTGCAGCAGGGACGGCTTGCCGTGGACCACGTAGCGATCGGGTAGCCCCACCCTCAGGATCCGCGGTGCCGCGCCTGCCTCGCTCAGAACCTCCCACACGGCCGACCCGAAGCCGCCGGCGAGCACGCCCTCCTCGACGGTCACGAGCAGGTCGTGCTCGGCCGCCAGCTGGGCCATCAGGCCGGCGTCGATCGGCTTGGCGAAACGGGCGTCGGCGACCGTGACGGCCACCTGCAGCTCGCGCAACAGCTCCGCCGCCTCAAGCGCCTTGCCGACCCCGGTGCCGTAGCCGATGAGCGCCACCCGGGGGCCCGAGCCGGCCTGCGCGGAGGGCTCCTCGAGGATCTCGCCGGAGCCGATCGGGATCGCGCTCCCCTCTGCCGGGAGCTCCACCCCGGTCCCTTCCCCGCGCGGATAGCGCAAGGCGATCGGCCCGTCGTCGTACTCGAGGGCCGTGCGGAGCATGTGCACCAGCATCGCCTCGTCGCGGGGCGCCATCAGCACGATGTTGGGCAGGCAGCGCAGGTAGGCGATGTCGAAGGCCCCGTGGTGGGTCGGGCCGTCGTCGCCCACCAGCCCCGCGCGGTCCATCGCGAACACCACATTCAGCCGTTGCAGGCAGACGTCGTGGACGATCTGGTCGTAGGCCCGCTGCAGGAAGGTCGAGTAGATCGCCGCGACCGGCTTGACGCCCTCCAGCGACAGGCCGGCGGCGAACAGCACCGCCTGCTGCTCGGCGATGCCGACGTCGAAGTACCGCTCCGGCATCGCCTTCTGCAGGATGCTCAGGCCGGTGCCCGAGTTCATCGCGGCCGTGATCCCCACCACGCGTTGGTCGCGTTCGCATTCGCGCACGAGCGCCTCCCCGAACACCTGCGTGTACTGCGGCGGGATGATCCGTTTGCGCCCGGTGGCGCCGCCGTTGGCGGCGGCCTCGGCCTTGGGCCGCGCCGGGGAGCCGTTGACGATCGAGTTGGGCTTCGCGGCGTGCCACTTCTCCATCCCCTCGAGCCCGCCCTCCTCGGCTGGGGCGAAGCCCTTGCCCTTGACGGTGGCGATGTGCACCACGACCGGGCGTTCGGCGGCGAGGGCCTCCCGCAGCGCCTCGCGCAGGGCGCGCACGTCGTGGCCGTCGATCACCCCCATGTAGGCCCAGTCGAGCTCCTCCCACCACAGGCCCGGCGCCCAGAAGGCCTTGATCGACTCCTTCAGGTGCGGCCCGAGGCGCTCGAACGCCGCCCCGATCCCGCCGGGGAGCCTGGTGAGGCCCCCCTCGACCTCGGACCGGGCGCGCCACAGCCTGGGGTTCAGCCGCACGCGGTTGAAGTACCGCGACAGGGCCCCCACGTTGGGCGCGATCGACATGCCGTTGTCGTTGAGGACGACCACGATCGGGGTGCCGAGGCCGCCCGTCTGGCCGATCGCCTCGAAGGCCACCCCTCCGGTCATCGCGCCGTCGCCGATGACCGCCACGACCCTCGCGTCGTTTTCGGGGTCGAGCTGGCGCATCCCCTCCTTGATCCCCACCGCATATCCGATCGAGGTCGACGCGTGGCCCGCGCCCATGATGTCGTGGACGGACTCGGCCATCGAGCAGAAGGGAGCCAGCCCGCCGTATTGGCGGATCGTGGCTAACTGGTCGCGGCGGCCGGTGAGGACCTTGTGCGGGTAGGCCTGGTGGCCGACGTCCCAGAGGATCTTGTCGCGCGGGGAGTCGAGCACCGAGTGCAGCGCCACCGCGAGCTCGCAGGTCCCGAGGTTCGCCCCGAAGTGCCCGCCGATCTCCCCGACCGTGTCGATGATGTGCTCGCGGACCTCCTGGGCGAGCTGTGCGAGCTCCGCCTCGCTCAGATCGTGGAGGTCCTCCGGGCCGTTGATCTTCGCGAGCAGCTTCATGAGCTCCGCGTGAAGATGAAGTCGGTGATGTCCTCGAGCTCGGCGGTGGTGTTCGCAGCCCCCTCGTCCGAGCCGACGCCCGCGATCTCGCCGAGCGCGGCCCGGGCGGTCGCGTGGGACTCGGCGGAGAGCTGCCTGGCCCGCTCGATGCCGAACTCGCTCACGTATGTCTGCTTTCCATGACGCTCATCGCTGCCCTGTGGCTTTCCAAGCGCTTCTTCGCTGCCGGTCACATCGAGGATGTCGTCGACGATCTGGAAGAGCACACCCAGCTCGGCCGCGAAACGTCGGAACGGTCTGACGATTTGCACATCTTCCGTCCCCGTCAACAGTAGTACGCACAGCACCGAGGCGCCAATCAGGCGGCCCGTCTTGAGCTCGTGGACTCGCCGCAAGGTGCGGGGTCCGCCGTCCGCGTGGGCGGTGACGTCCGCGTACTGCCCCCCCACCATCCCGTTCACCCCGGTGGCGGCCGCGAGCTCCGCCGCCGCCCGCAGCAGGCGCGCCGGCTCTGCGCGCTGGCTCGAGAGCAGGTGCCGGAAGGCCTCCGCGTAGAGCCCGTCGCCGGCCAGGATCGCGACGTCCTCGCCGAACTTCACGTGGCAGGTGGGCTGGCCGCGGCGCAGCTCGTCGTCGTCCATCGCCGGGAGGTCGTCGTGGATCAGCGAGTAGGTGTGGATCAGCTCGATCGATCCGGCCAGCGGCAGGACCTCCCGGTGGGGCATGCCCAGCGCCCGCGCCGTGGCGAGCGTGAGCACCGGGCGGATCCGCTTGCCGCCCGCCAGCAACGAGTAGCGCATCGCCGCGTCGAGGCCCTCGGTGAGCGGCTCCTCGGAGAAGTGCATCCGCTCGAGATAGGCCTCGACCTCCTCGCGCAGGTGGTCTGGGTAGCGGGCCTCCACGCAGGGCAGCTCGGTTGCGCTGCTACAGAAGCGGGTCCTGCCCCGGGGGCGGCGGACTGACCTCCACCCGCGAGAGCTCCTCGAGCTCCGCCGCCGCCTGGGTGGCCAGCGAGGCACAATCCTCGACCATGCCGGCGGCCGCGTCCTGGGAGAGCTCGCCGGAGCGCAGCTGCTCGGCGGCCCGCTCGAGGCGGGTGATGATCTCGTCAAGGCGCTCGACGCTGCTCATCGGCTGTGGGCATTCTCCCTCAGGTCGCGCAGGACCGCCGCGAGGACGCCGTTGACGAAGCCGGGAGCGTCCGCGCCACAGAAGACCTTGGCGCTCTCGATCGCCTCCTCGATCGCCCCCTCGGGTGGGATCGGGGCGTCCGCGGGGATCTCCTGCGGATGCAGCATCTCGACGAGGGCGACGCGCAGGATGCTCCGCTCCAGCGGCTGGA
>DATJBO010000289.1:0-2350 GCA_035515315.1 Solirubrobacteraceae bacterium | reverse complement strand
CGCTAATTCCAGTTGTTACGGCTGCGGAACTCTCGCGCCTGCCGTTCGGCTTCCTCTTTGGCCACGCCGTATCGCTGCTGGATCTTCCCGGCGAGCTGTTCAACGTGGCCCTCGAGCTGCTTCAGGTCTTCGTCGGTGAGCTTATTCCATTGCTGCTTGACCCGACCCTTCATCTGTTCCCAGACATGAGCATCCATGACTCGTTCCTCCTTCGCTCCAAAAACATTTTGACCCCGCAGAGACTCCCGGGTTCCCGCGGCGCTCGAGCGCCGGTGCTAGCGATCAGCGGGTCTGATCAGGCCCGGCTCGTCGAACTCGAGGTGATTCACGTAAGGCCCGACGGGGTGACAGACCATCCGCGCCTGCGGGTAAGACTGCAACAGCTCGCTCGCCCTGCTGACGCTCGCCGAGAGCCACGCGGCGTAGTCCTCGGTTCGCAGTATCACCGGCATCTGGCCGGTCGCGGAGTTGATCTCGGCCAGCAGCGGGTTGGCGTCGACGGTGACGAGCGCGCAGCTTTCGATGACCTCGTCGTCGGCTTCGGCGCGCTCCCAGAGCGCGGCCACGCCGAAGACCGGCCGGTTCACCACGCGCACGTACCAGGGCTGAGCGTGGCCCGCTGACGCGCGTTTCCACAGATAGAAGCCCGCGATGGGCACGATGCCCCGCCGGCCATGAAGCCACGGGGTGTGCAGCTCGTGCGCCGACTGCAGAGCGTCGCTGCGGACCGAGCCGCGGCTGGTGAGATCGATGACGCCGCTCGCGCTGAGGTGCGCCAGGCCCCACCTCATCATCACGCCCTCCGTTTCGCGCTCGTGCATCCTGGCGACCGGCACGCTCTGCCCGACGGCCACGTTGAAGCGCACCGAGAATTGCCACCACGGTCGCGCGACCGGCAGCTCGGCGTCGACTTCCTCGCGGCTCGGGATGACGAGTCGTTGAGTCATGCCGGCGAAGCGTACGGATCGCCGCTCGGGAGGAAAATCTGTCCGCCCCGTGCGACAGACCGGGAGCCGGACGGCGCGGCCGCGGCCGCTATTTCGCCGGCTTGACGAATTTCAGCGTGAAGCGGTCGCTCTCGCCGATGGCGGCGTACTTGTCGCGGTCCTTGTCGCCCAGACGGTAGGTGGGCGGCAGCGTCCACACGCCCTGCTCGTAGTCCTTGGTGTCCTTCGGGTTGGCGTTGACCTGCGAGCTCGCCTCGAGCCTGAAGCCCTGCGCCTCGATCAGCTTGATCGCATAGTCCTCGTTCACGTAGCCGCTCTTGGCGCGCGGGTCCTGCGGCACGGCGGCGTTGCCGCGGTGCTCGACCACGCCGAGCACGCCGCCGGGCTTCAGCGCCCGGTACATGGTGGCGAAGGCCGCCGCGGCCTCATCGCGCGCCATCCAGTTATGGATGTTGCGGAAGGTGACGATCATGTCGAGCGTCCCCGGCGGAACCGCGTCCGAGCCATCGAGCGGAAAGGTCACCACCGTCACCTTGCCGTAGATCTCCGGCCGCGCGGCGAGCTTGCGCCTGAAGTCATCGAGCCGCCGCGTGATGTACGGGCTCTTGGGATCCGGCGCGATCACGCCGGCGTAGTAATGGCCCTTGTCGGCGAGCAGCGGCGCCAGCACCTCGGTGTACCAACCGGGCTCCGGCCACACCTCGAGCACGCTCATCTCCGGACGGATGCCGAAGAACAGCAGTGTCTGCTTCGGGTGCCGGTAACGGTCGCGTGCGCGGTTCTCCTCCGAGCGCTGCTCCCCGGCGAGAATGCGGTCGAGAGAGAGCGAAGTCATCTGGCGGGTGCTGTAGGTGGCGCAGGCGGCGGTGAGCAGCACGCCGGCGATGACGCCCAGACGCTTGTTGTTGTTGGTGAGAATCATGGGTATCCCGGGCGGCGGCGCCTTGCGCCAAATAAAAAAACCCCGCAGGGAGCGGGGTTCTCTTTCAGCTTGGCCTCACCAGGCGCCGACCGTCAGCGACGGAAAGGACCGCCGCCCTGGCGCGGGCGCTGCGGGCGCTCCTGCGCTTCATTGACGCGCAGCGGGCGGCCGTTCATCTGGAAGCCGTTCAAGGCCTGGATTGCGGCCTGCGCTTCGCTCTGCGCCATGTCGACGAAACCGAAGCCGCGCGGCTTGCCGGTCTCGCGGTCGTTGATGAGCTTGACAGACTCCACCTTGCCATGGCGCTCGAACAAGGTCTTCACGTCCTGCTCGGTGGCATTGAAGGGCAGATTGCCTACGTAAATCGTCGTCACTGGGAAGTCTCTCTCAAAAAGCGGACAGCGGCGAGCCGCACGCGTCGGTCGCATGTACCGCGTGAACAGTCAAACAGGTCAAGGCTTCAAGGCACACGATCGGCAGT
>DATJBO010000288.1:0-3596 GCA_035515315.1 Solirubrobacteraceae bacterium | reverse complement strand
CAGCTCGTAGCGGCGGAACACCTCGCGCACGCGCGCGCGGTCGGGCTCGCGGGCCGCCTCGGCGGCGAGGTCCACGTCGACGTCGATGTCGCGCTGGACGGTCGCCAGGCGCTTGGAGAGGCGCGCGTCCTCGGCGTGCTCCAGCAGGTTCTGTTTGCGCTTGGGCCCGCTGATCTCGTCGATGTGCGCGAGCACCCCCTCGAGCGACCCGTGCGCCCGGATCAGCTCGCTGGCGGTCTTCTCGCCGATCCCCGGGACACCCGGGATGTTGTCGGAGGTGTCCCCCTTGAGCCCGTAGAAGTCGGGGATCAGCTCGGGCGCGATGCCGTACCGATCGATCACCGCCTGGCGGTCGTAGACCTTTGTCTCGGTGATGCCCCGGGAGGTGGCCATCACCTTGATCAGCCCGCG
This sequence comes from Solirubrobacteraceae bacterium, assembly GCA_035515315.1. GTDB lineage: Bacteria > Actinomycetota > Thermoleophilia > Solirubrobacterales > Solirubrobacteraceae > Palsa-744. The sequence continues at coordinate 3,185 of DATJBO010000288.1, read as the reverse complement.
CTCGTCGACGAGCTGCAGCGCGTCGCGGTCGCCCGTCACGATCATCACCGACACGGGCGGCTCGGAGGTGGCGGCGCGGACGGCCAGGGAGGCGATCACGTCGTCGGCCTCGTAGCCCTCGACGCGCACGTTGCCGTAGCCGAAGGCCTCCACCAGCGGCTCCATCGCCGGCCACTGCTGCTTGAGCAGGTCCGGCCGCGAGCGGCGCTGGGCCTTGTACTCGGAGAACACCTCCGAGCGGCCCGAGGTGCCGGCATCCCACACCACCAGCGTCGGCCACACGCCGTACTCGGAGACGATCTTCACGAGCATCGAGGCGAACCCGAAGATCGCGTTGGTGGGCTCGCCCGTGGAGGTCGCGATCGACTCCGGCAGCGCGAAGAAGGCCCGGTAGACGAGGCTCGGCCCGTCGATCAGGAACAGCCGCCGCTCGCCCGTCGCCGCCGCTGGCGCGGCCCCGGCCGTCCCGGCACCCGTGCGCGCTTTCGTCCCGACGGCCATGCAACGAGCACTCTACGAGGACGCGCCCGGAGCCGTCCCGGCGCACACCCCGCACGCGACCGGGGGCGGGGGCGCTGATACCGCCTAACATCTCGTGCCGCCAACTACCGGGGGAGCACCAGTCAGGTGAGCGCCACGCCAAGCGCCCAATACCGCATCACGATCCGCGTCAAGCTCGACGACGCCAAGGACACCCTGGGCCGTGTCACGAGCGCGATCGGGGGTGCGGGCGGCATCGTGGGCGCGGTCGACGTCGTCGAGATGGACGGCACCGCCAGTCTGCGCGACATCGTCGTGGACGCCTGGAGCCGCGAGCACTGGCGCCACATCATCGAGGCGATCGACGCCGTCGCCGGGGCCGAGACGATCGACACCACCGACCGCACCTTCCTGCTGCACCTCGGGGGCAAGATCGAGCAGCGCAACCGCCACCCGCTGAAGACCCGCGACGACCTGTCGATGCTCTACACGCCCGGCGTCGCGCGTGTGTGCCTGGCGATCGCCGAGGACGAGGACCGCGCCTTCCAGTACACGATCAAGCGCAACACCGTGGCGGTCGTCTCCGACGGCAGCGCCGTGCTCGGCCTCGGCGACATCGGCCCGCTCGCGGCGATGCCCGTGATGGAGGGCAAGTGCTGCCTGTTCAAGGAGTTCGCCGGGGTCGACGCCTTCCCGATCTGCCTCGACACCAAGGACACCGAGGAGATCGTGCGCACGGTCACGGCCCTGGCGCCGACCTTCGGCGGGATCAACCTCGAGGACATCGCCGCCCCGCGCTGCTTCGAGATCGAGGATCGCCTGAAGGCGACGCTCGACATCCCCGTCTTCCACGACGACCAGCACGGCACCGCCGTGGTCGTGATGGCGGCCGTGCTGAACGCCGTGAAGCTGACCGACCGCCGCCTGGAGGACCTGCGGGTGCTGATCATCGGTCTCGGGGCGGCCGGCGTGGCGGTCACCAAGATCCTGCTCGAGGCGGGCGTGCGGCACATCATCGGGGCCGACTCCCGGGGGGCGCTGCACGTGGAGCGCGAGGACTACCGGGACGGCTCGATGAACTCCGTCAAGCGCTGGGTCGCGGAGGTCACCAACCCCGAGTGCCGCAAGGGGGCCCCTGCGGACGTGATCGAGGGGGCCGACCTGCTGATCGGCGTGTCCGGCGCGAAGGCGCTGCCGGCCCAGGCGCTCGCACGGATGAACGGCGACGCGATGGTGTTCGCGATGGCCAACCCCAACCCCGAGGTGGATCCCGAGGAGGCGGCGCCGTACGTGCGGATCATGGCCACCGGGCGCTCGGACTATCCCAACCAGATCAACAACGTGCTGTGCTTCCCCGGCGTGTTCCGCGGCGCCCTGGACGTCCGTGCCCCCGCGATCACCGAGCCGATGAAGATCGCCGCCGCCCGCGCGATCGCAGCGATCGTCGAGGACCACGAGCTGCGCGAGGACTACATCATCCCGTCGGTGTTCAATCGTGCCGTGGCCCCGGCCGTGGCGTCCGCCGTCGCCGAGGAGGCGCGTGCGGCCGGCGGCGCCCTGGCCGGCCAGGAGGTCGGGTTCGCGCCCACCGAAGCGATGACCTCGAGCAGCTCCCAGATCGCCGACGGGGGCGCCTGACCGGCCGCCGATGAGCTTGGGCGGCGTCACCGTCACGGGGGCGACGGGACTGATCGGGCCGAGGCTGGTGCGCCGGCTCCAGGAGCAGGGCGCCCAGCTCACGGTGCTGAGCCGCGAACCCGAGCGGGTCCGCTCGTGCCTGGACGGCGTCGAGGCCGTGCGCTGGGACCCGCTCGCCGAAGCCGCTCCGGCGCAGGCGCTGTCGGGCCGCGACGCGGTCGTGCACATGGCCGGCGAGCCGGTCGCGCAGCGCTGGAGCGGGCACGTCAGGCGGGCGATCCGCGACAGCCGCGTGCTCGGCACGGGCAACCTCGTGCAGGGGCTGCGCGCATGCCGGGCGCCGCCGCCGGTGCTGCTGAGCTCCTCGGCCGCCGGCTACTACGGGGCGCGCAACGAGGAGCCGCTCGACGAGGACGCCTCGCCCGGCCGTGACTTCCTCGCCGGGGTGTGCGTGGAGTGGGAGCGCGCCGCGGCGAGCGCCGGCGGGCTGGGCATCCGCGTGTGCATGCTGCGCACGGGCGTCGTGCTCGACGCCGCCGGCGGAGCGCTGGCGAAGATGCTGCCCCCCTTCCGCCTCGGCATCGGCGGGCCGGTCGCATCGGGTCGCCAGTTCATCTCCTGGATCCACCTCGAGGACCTCGTGGCGGTCGCGCTTGCCGCGCTCGGCGACGAGCGCTGGAGCGGTCCGATCAACGGGACGGCGCCGGCGCCGGTGACTAACCGCGAGTTCTCGAAGGCGCTGGGGCGCGTGCTCCACCGCCCCGCCGCGCTGCCCGTTCCGTCCCTGGCGCTACGCGTGCTGTACGGCGAGATGGCCCAGATCGTGACGACCGGAGCGCGCATCGTTCCGGCCAAGGCGCTGGTGCTCGGCTACGAGTTCCTCCACCCCGAGCTCGAGGAGGCCCTCCGCTCCGCGCTCGCGTGAAGGTGCAAAATCCCATTCACCGCAGTCGCCCGGGAAGGAACCCGGCTTATGATCCCGACGGGACCGGGCCCCGTACCGACGGCCCGGTGGTGGAATGGAAACCGCACGACGCGAAAACTACGACTCCGGAGAGCACTTCGTC
>DATJBO010000287.1:0-6285 GCA_035515315.1 Solirubrobacteraceae bacterium | reverse complement strand
CCCGGTCGCTCTTCTTATCCACCACATACACATCACCCGTCGACTGGTCGATCGCCAGACCCTGCGGTTCAGAGAGCGGATGCCCTCCCGGTTCACCACTGAAACTGAACGAGAACGCGTGACCTTCAACAGCCAAAGCCGGAGCGCACCAGAGCGCCAGCACACCCGCCAACACAAGCAAGCACAACAACAGCGCCACGCACACGCCGCGGCACAGGCGCGGCCGACGGGCGAGAGCGATCATCCCACGCCGCCGGTGGCGAGACGGCAGCTCATTCGCCGGTGACCCAGCCGCCATACGCCGCGGCGAATATGTGCCTGGCGGACGTTCGCGTAGCTGAGTCGGCGGCGGATCATGGTTGGAGCGGTCCTTTTAGGGTGGTCGGGTTGGGGGTTGCGGTCGGTGGGAGCAGACGATGCGGCTGGAAGATCCCGATACACGCCCGCGGGCACGCTAACCGATAGGCCCTCTCACCGTCAACCGGCAACCGCAGCGCGCGGCTCGAGCAGCGAATCTTGCCCTCAGCGGACGATGCGAATAAGTCAAGGGCTAGAAAGCAAGAAAAGACACAGCGCCGTGCGCAGGTTGGGAAGGCTGGAGCGTCTCGCCGTCGCGCCCTGGCCTTCCGGCACCCGGGAGGGTCGTACGCGAGTCGCCGCAACGGCGCCGGTGCGCGGGACCACGACGGCCCCGCGCACCGGCGCCTGCTGCTACGAGATCAGCGAGTCACGATCGCAAATATCGCTCGTAACGCGCCGGCGCGACAGCTAGAACGATTCGCTTTCGAGCACCGCTTCGGAGCTCGCGGCGCGGAGTTCGCCGTTGAGGATCGCGTAGTCTTCGCCGTGTTCGTTGTTGTTCGGTATTTTCAGTTTCCCTTCCACGAGCGAGTCCAAGAAGCCCTTGATGAACAGGAATTCGCCGCATTCGTGGGCTTTGGGAGCGGCGAACGTGTTGTCGACCTGCGAGTCACCGGTGATCTGCAGCGACAGCAGCCCTTTTTCTTCGAGGGTCTGGAATTTGCCGGCGGCGCCGTGCAGTGGTTTGACGCCGGCGGCGGGGTGGGTTTCGCCGGTCGTCAGGTGCAGCTCGACCGGTTCGGATTCCGAGCCGATGTAGCACGAGTTGCCGAGCAGCGGGTTTTTCAGGTGGACCCGCAGCGGCAGCGTGATCGCCGTTCCGGTTTCGTTGGCGAGGTTGTATTCGTTGAAGAGCACCGGGTTGTGTTCGTTGGCGACGAGTTCGGTGGTCGCCGTGACCTGGGTGACGCCGTGTTCGAAGGTTTGTTTGCAGAGGCTGCGGAAGAACGTTTCGATCAGGCCGGAGCCCTTGATTTCTTCACACTTGATGATGTCGAGCAGGCCGCCCGGGACGTTCAGTTCCGTTTTGGAGAGGCTTTCGCCGTTCTTGGCCGGGAGCCCGAAGTATTCGACTTCGCTACCGCCGAGGTAGGCGAAGCCGCCCTGCTGGGTGATCGTCTTGGAGATCGGGACGGCCGTGTTGCCGAGCTTGACTTCCCCGCCGGTCGTGGAGTCGACGCTGCAAAGGACGGTGATCGGGATTTCGGTCGGGCACTGCTTGAAGACCTTGAAGATGCCCTGCGGTTCGGCCATCGCCGGCGAGGCCGCCGCCAGCGCCGCCACAGGCACCGTCAGCGCCGCGAGGGCCAGGATAAGGATGCGCGCCAGGCGCGTAGGGCATGTCTGCATGATGCACCTCCATTGTTCGTTGTCGCTCGTTAGCTGCTCGCGCCAACGCCCCCTTCCAAATCGGCGCGGGCGATGAGAAAGCGGTCGGCGTGGGGCCCCGCGGGGGCCCCACGCTTTCCTACCGACGCACGCACGGGATCTGCGCGACGCGCGCCCGCCACTGGACCGGCTAGCGCTCGCTCACGCCCTTGAGCTTGATTTCCTCCTTGCCGGCAACAGTCGCTTCGGATCCCGAAGGCGTCGATTCCAGGTGATAGCCGGTTTCTTCGAAGCCTTCGCTGAAGAACGTCTGGTCTTCCTGTGCCCCGCCGCCCGTGACGTTCCAGACTATGTTCACGCCCTTCGTGGTGTTTTCGACCGTGCCGATGAGAAGACCTTCGAGCGTGACGGCTTCGCCGTTACATTCAAAGCTCGGGGCGCCGACGTTGAGCAGCCCCGGCTTGGCTTCACCTTCCGCAAGCCAAAATGCTTCCATGTACTGAGGTTTGTACGTGATGGTTCCAGCGGTGCCGCACACATCGCTCTTTTCGCTGTTGCCCGTACAATCCGATAGCGTGAGCTTGGCCGGAAAGATTTTTCCAGACCCAGCTTCGTGGTCGCCGACGTACGTGTTGGAGAGTTCGCCTTCGAACGCGTCCTTCTTGCACGTCACGACCTGCGGTTTGCCGTTCACGCCCTGGGCCGTGATCGTCGTCGTCTTGCTCTTGGCTGTGAAGGTCAGGCCGTGACCTTCTTCACCGAGTTCTTCCGCTTCGTACTTGCCTTCAGGCCCTTCGTAGGGCGGATACTTGCCGGTTTTTTCCGGTGCCAGTTCGGATTCGCCGCACGATTTGCCGCTGTACTTACCCTCGGTTATCGCCTTTTCCTTTTCCTTGGTCCCGCTTTTGTATTTGACCGTTACCTTGCCCACCTTCACGCACTTGATGAACTTCGGTTGGCGTTCGGCCATCGCGGCCGAGGCCGCGACCGCGCTGCAGGCGAAAACCGCCGCCAGCGCGAGCCCGACGATGTGGAAACGTTTCATGATCTGGATTCCTCCTAGTTCCATTCCTGGATCGGATCGGTTTAGGTCAACGACCGCTCCCGGCGGGGCGCAAAAGCGGTCCGCTGGCAGGTCGCTGCATGACGCGCCACCGGGTCGGGCCACAGGCCGGCGGTAGACGCTCGTACACGCGCACGCGGCTGACGGCCGCGGGCGCGGGTGACGGTTAGGTGGCGGGAGGGCCGGCGAGCGGCGAACCGGCACCCGGGCGCGCACGCTCAGGGCAGTCGCCGATGGCGCGGCGCGCTCGCCGCGATCAGACTCGCTCGACATGGCTTGCTGGTTCCCTCCCATGATCGTGCCCCGCCCGCACGTCGGCCCAGCGTCGGACCGGTCCCCGCGCGCAGGGCGCAATAAACGATTGCGGGCAGGCTAACGCCAGGCCGGCGTAAAGTCAAGGCGCCACGCGCGAGGACAGGCCACCGACCGGATCGGGGGCGCACCGCGAAACGCAGCGCGAAACGCGGACACTGCAGGGGATCATGTGGCCGCATCTCGCTTGGGAGCACCCATATGCCGGCGCCCGTAAACGCACACCAAGCACGCCGGCCGCGTGCGTCGTGGGAGCAGCCAGCTGCAGAAGATACGAGCGCACAGTGCCATATCGGCGGCCGGGCGAGGAGAGGCGCACTGTGCCGTCATCGAGCGGGCAACCAACGCTGCAACGTTGCGGATGCGCAGCCGCCCAGTCACCGGGGCGAACGCGAAGCCGCTGCGCTAGTGTTTATCGCGTGGGAGCGAGGGCGCTAGGGGAGCGAACCGCAGGGCCGATGCACTCGGCGGTCAACTGGGCGCTGCTCGGGCTGGTGATCGAACGGCCAAGCTACGCGTACGAGCTCGCCACCCGCTTCGAGCGAACATACGACGGGGCGATCGCGCTCTCCAGCGTCTCGCACGTGTACACCGCGCTCGGGACGCTGCGCGAGCGCCGGCTGATCCGGGAAGTACCCGGCGGGCGCGAGAGGACCCGCTCACGCCGCCGCTACGAGGCCACCGAGAGCGGCCTCGCCGAACACGCCGAGTGGCTGGTCGGACAGGTCGCCGAGGAGCGCCGCCGCCAACGCGTGCTGATGGTCGCGCTCGGGGCGCTCGCCCGGGACCCTGCGCGGGCAGGCGCCGTGCTCGACGCATACGAGCAGGCGTGCCTGCAGGAACTGGCGACGGCGCCCGCGCCCGGCGGCGACGACGGGCCCGGCACCACCCGGCTCGTCGCGCGACTGGTCGGCGAGGAGGCGCGGCTGACGATCGCCGCGCGAGTGCAGTGGGTGCAATACGCGCGCGCGCAGCTGAAGACGCTCGCCGGCGGCGCGCCGCCCCGGGGCTAGCGTGCAGACGATGAGCGTGCTGGCGCTCGAGGCGGTCAGCAAGCGCCAGCGAAGCGGACGGCGCGAGCAGAACGTGCTCGAGAACGTGACGCTGCAGATAGAAGCCGGGGAGCTGGTGGTCGTATACGGCGCGCGGCGCTCCGGACGCAGCACCCTGCTGCGGATAGCGGCCGGCCTCGAGCGGCCCGACAGCGGCAGCGTCAGCTTCCAAGGCCGCGACCTCGCATCGCAACGCGACCGGGTGCTCGGGGAGGGGATCGGCTACGTGCACCCGGCGCTGAACCCGAGCGAAGAGCAGGGGGTGCTCGAGCAGATCGCGGCGCCGCTGCTCGCCCGCGGCACACCAATAGAGCACGCCCGCGAACACGCCCGCCAGGCGCTCAGCCGGGCAGGCGCCGAGCAGTGCGCCGCCGTGCTCGCCGGCGAGCTGAATGCCGGCGAGCGGGCACAGGTCACGCTCGCACGCGCACTCGTGCTGTCCCCCGCGCTGGTCGTGATCGACGAGCCCGTCGCCGCCGTCGCGCTGGCAGAACGCGACCCGATCCTCGCGCGGCTGCGCACAATCGCCGGCGAAGGCACCGCCGTGCTCGCCAGCGCAAGCGAGCCGAGCGAGCTGGCCGGCGCGACCCGCGCGCTGACGCTCGCCGACGGGCAGCTGCGCGGCCCCGCCGAAGCAGAGCCGGCGAAGGTGATTGCGCTCAGACGCAGCATTTAGATGGTCAATTCCACGGCCATGCACCGCACCCTGAAGGGCACAGGCTGGATGGCACGTCTGGCCTTCGCACCCTGGCGGGCACAGGCCGGCCGGCGTCCTCCCTCGTTCGAGGACAGGCGGCCTCGGCCTTGCAACCAGCAAGGCTCTCGGCCTGCGTCCTTGGCCGACTCGGCCATCCGCACCCCCAGAACCGGCACATCGCCGTGGAATCAACCATCTGGCAGCATCAGCTGAGATGCTGCAGCTAGAGCAGGTTGTGAAGCTCTTTCAGAGCGGCGGCGAGCAGGTACACGCCATCGACGGCGTCACGCTCACGCTCGACGCGGGCGAAATGCTCGCGCTGCAGGGCCCCAGCGGATCCGGCAAGAGCACCCTGCTGCTGCTCGCCGCCGCCGCCCTACAAGCCGACAGCGGCACCGTCAGCTTCCAAGGCCAAGACCTCGCCGCCCTCAGCGAGCGCGACAGCGCCCACTACCGGCTCGCACAGATCGGGCTGATCTCCCAGAACACGCACCTGATGGCGCGCGTGCCGGCGGTCGAGAACGCCGCCACCAAGCTGCTGCTCGGCGGCATCCCCGGCAGGCAGGCGCACGAACAGGCGCTGCACTGGCTCGAGCGCGTTGGAATGGGCGGCCGCGCCAACCGCACCCCAGAGGAGCTCTCGGGCGGAGAGCGCCAGCGCGTCGCGATCGCGCGCGCACTCGCCGGCGGCCCATCGCTGATCCTCGCCGATGAGCCCACCGCCAACCTCGACACAGAACGCTCACGCGAAATCATCACCCTCCTGGGAGAGCTCGCACACAATGGCGGGAAAGCCGTGCTGCTCGTCACCCACGACCCCGAAGCCGCCGAAGCCGCCGACCGCACCATCCACCTACGCGACGGGCAGCTGCAGCGCGACCCGCAGACCGCAGAGACCCCGTGAGCGCCACCGGCAGCCGCGGGCTGCGCGCCCGCCGGGTGCTCACTCCACCCACCCTGATCTACTTCTACCGCCGCCGGCTGCGCGCCCACGGCACCCAGGAGCTGCTCGCCGGCGTCGGCGTCACCGTCGCCGTCGCGCTGATCCTCGCCGCCGGCGTCGCACAGGGCAGCATCACCGGCTCCACCCGGCAGATCCTCAGAGCCGTGATCGGCCCCACCAACCTGCAGCTGCGAGCCCGCGGCAGCGACGGGATGCCCGAAAGCCTGCTCGGCAACGTCGAAGCGATCCCGCAGATCAAGCAGGCCGCGCCGCTGCTGGAAGCAAGCGTGCGGATCGTCGGGCCCGGCGGGCGCAGCGCCCAGATCTACCTCGCCGGGACCGAGGTCAGCCTCGGCGTGCTCGACGGGCTCGGAAAAACACTCCCGCTGAGCGCCGAAAACCAGGGCACCATCTCGCTCACCGCCACCAGCGCCAAAGCGCTCGGTCTCAACACCAGCGCGCACGCCGGCCACGGGCAGGTGACAGTGCTCGCCGACGGGCAACGACACACGCTGCCGGTCAGCACCGT
>DATJBO010000286.1:0-5003 GCA_035515315.1 Solirubrobacteraceae bacterium | reverse complement strand
GCCGCGGCGTTCGAGGAACTGGCGGACCTGTACGAGCTCGATGGCGCGATCGTGCACCGCGTGGTGGCCTACCGGGCGGCTGCCAAAGCCGTGCGTGAAGCGACCGTGTCGGTCGCCGGGCTCGCGCGCCAGGGCCGCGCCACCGAGCTCAAGGGGATCGGCAAGACGCTGCAGGAGAAGATCGTCGACCTCGCCGAAACCGGCACGATCCCCGCGGCCGATCGACTGCGGGCGAGGTTCCCGCCCGGTCTGGTCGACCTCACGCACCTCCCGGGGCTGGGCGCCAAGCGCGCCCGGCTGCTGTACGACGAGCTCGGGGTGGACTCGCTGGAGGGCCTGCGCGAGGCGGCCGTTGCCCAGCGCGTCCGCAGCGTGCGCGGCCTCGGGCCGAAGTTCGAGGAACGGATCCTGCAGGCGCTGGCCGACGAGCGCGACCTCCCGTCATCGCGGGCGCCGGCGCGGCTGATCCTCCCGCGGGCGACGGAGATCGCGCAGGAGCTCGCGACCGCGCTGACCCAGCGCGCGGGGCCCGGCAGCGAGGTGCTGGTCGCGGGCTCGGTGCGCAGGCAGGCCGACAGCGTGAAGGACCTGGACCTGGTGGCGACCACCACCGCCCCCGCGCAGCTGACGGCCGGCCTAACCACGCTCGAGCAGATCGAGAGCGTCAGCTCGGTGGGAGAGCTCGGCGCGCGGGGGCTGACGCACTCGGGCATCCCCGTGGAGCTGCGGATCGCCGCCCCCGAGCAGCGCGGGAACATGCTGCAGCACCTCACGGGGTCGGGCGAGCACAACGCGGCCCTGCGCGAGATCGCGGTGCGCGCCGGCCTGCACATCTCCGAGTACGGCGTGCTCGACGACGCCAGCGGCGAGACCAGGACGTGCATCGACGAGGAGCAGGTGTACGCGCTGGCCGGCCTCCCCTACATCGAGCCCGAGCTGCGCGAGGATCGCGGCGAGCTGCAGGCCGCGCGGAACGGGACGCTGCCGAGGCTGATCGCGCTGGGGGACATCCGCGGCGATCTCCACAGCCACACCCACGCATCCGACGGGCACAACACGATCGAGGAGATGGGGGCGGCGGCCCGCGAGCGCGGCTACGAGTACCTGGCGATCACCGACCACTCGGCCAGCCACGGCTTCGGGAACGACGTCTCGCCCGAGCAGCTGGAACGCCAGATCGAGCTCGTGGCCGAGGCCAACGGGCGCCTGGAGGGCATCGAGCTGCTTGCGGGCAGCGAGGTGAACATCCTGCCGGACGGCTCGCTCGACTACGACGCCGAGCTGCTCGCGCGCCTGGACTGGGTGGTGGCGAGCGTCCATACGTCCTTCGCGATCGGCGAGCAGGCGATGACCGAGCGGATCATCACCGCGATGGAGCACCCCCTGGTGGACGTGATCGCCCACCCCACGGGGCGGCTGATCGAGCGCCGGGCCCCCTATGCGGTCGACCTCGACGCCGTGTTCGAGGCGGCCGCCCGGACCGGGACGATGCTCGAGATCAACGGGAATCCCGACCGCCGTGACCTGTCCGACCCTGCCGCCCGCGCCGCCGCGGGAGCGGGGGTGATGATCGTGATCGACTCCGACGCCCATCGCACGCGCACGCTCGAGAACATGCGCTGGGGCGTGGCCACCGCCCGGCGCGCGTGGCTGACCGCCGAGCAGGTCGCCAACACGCGCCCGCTCGGGCAGCTGCGACGGCTGCGAAAACAGGCGCGCAGCCGGAGCGGCTGAGCGGGCGCCGGCTCTAGCGGGGGCGCAGCAGGCGGGGGACCAGCTCGCGCTCCACCACCCGCGCGAGCGCGGCGGGGCCAAACGGCTCGAGCGCCCGGGCAGCCCGCTCGCCGTAGCCGGGCAACGGCTCCTGCAGCGCGGCCCGCAGCCCGGCCGCGAGGTCCTCGCCCACCAGACGGGGGTCGACGGCGCGCGCCGCGGCGAGCGCGACGTACGGGCCGGGGGCAGGCGTGGAGACGAGCATGCACCCGTCGGCCAGGGCCTCCAGCTGGGCGATCCCGTAGTCCTCGCGGCGCGGCGCGCACACGAACACGCGCGCGCGGCGTAGCAGGGCGCGGTAGCGGTCGGGGGGCAGCGCGCCGAGCAGCCGCACCCCCTCCTCGCTCCCCGGCGGCTCGATCCCGGCCCGGCGTAGCTCACCCGCGTCGGCGCCTGCGACGAGCAGCTCGTCGCCCCCCGCCTCCGGCTCCTGGCGACTCGCGCGCACGCTCCGCCAGGCGGCGAGCACGCGGTCGAGGCCCTTCTGGAGGTGGTTGGCGGCGTACGTGACGGCCGCGATATCCCGTTCACGGGCGGGCTCCCCCGACGCAGCCACCGCCACGGGGACGACCAGCGAGCGTGCGTTCGCGCCGGCCGCGGGGCACTCCTCCAGCGCGGCCTCGCTCCACGGCAGCAGCAGGGTCGCGGCGGCCAGGCGATGGCGCTCGAGCGGACGCTGCCAGAGCCCGTGGCGCCCGGGCCGGTTCGCCCCGGCGCAGGCGTCGAAGCGCACGGCCCCCGGCCGCGGCCACAGCAGCGCCGCGGTGGTGCTCGAGTAGATCAGCGTCGGCGGCCGTCTGCCGCCACCGCTCACGTGCGAGCGCCCACCGGCGCCGTCCCGGTGGGGCCCTCCGTGCTCGAGCAGGGCGCCCCGCGCGGCCGCGCGCGCCGACCGCGCCCAGGCCAGGTCGGTCAGCGCCATCGTCCGCACGGGCCGGGGCGGCCGCGCACGGGCCAGCCGCACACACGCGCCGGCGCGGCGCAGCGCATCGCACAGCTGCTCGTCGGCCAGGCGCAGCCCGGCGGTGGAGCCGAGCGAGACGAGCAGCACGTCGAGCTGCTCCGGGTCCGCCATCGGCCGGCCGCGCTACCTCACGGCCCCGTTGACGGGTTCGGGGCGCGAGGCGGTGAAGCCCGGGGTGCGTACCAGCGAGATCGCACGGATCGGGGAGGTGCGCTCGACGTAGAAGGCGGCGCCGTCACGCTCCTCGATGGCCGCGACGGCCGCGTCCTGCCGGCGCCAGGCGAGCGCCCCCATGATCGCGAAGCCGGCGGCGATTCCCGGTATCTGCGGGGCCAGGAAGGCAAGCGCCCCGGACAGCAGCGTGAACACCGCCAGCGGCCACAGCCTGTTGACGAGCACCGAGCTGGGGTGCAGCTCGGGTAGCGTCTTGGACGCGCGTGCCGTCGACAGCAGGTGGGCGATCGGCGAATTGGTGTGGGCGCGGCGCCCCATGCGCAGGCCGATGATGATCGCGATCAGCCACCACCCCACGTCGACCACCAGCAGCACCCCGTGCGAGCCCGAGCTGGCGGCGGTGGCGAGCACCGAGATCGCGGCCAGTGCGGTGGCGGCCCCGCCGCTCAAGAGCACGGTCGTCCTGAGGAAGTCGACGAAGCGCACGCGCCGAGCTCTACAGCAGCGCCTCGAGCAGCTCCCGCACCCCCGTGGTTCCGTCGACCGTCAGGTCCGCCTCGCGGGCGAGCTCCTCTGGGACTTCATCGGAGCTGACCGCCACGCAGGTGGCGTTCTCCAGAACTCCCGAGGCCACGAGCTCGCGCAGGCCGCGGAACGCGTCGAGGTCGGTGGTGTCATCTCCGACGTACAGGGCGGCCGCCACCGCCCCGCCGCCCAGCAGCGCGGTGATGCCGATCCCCTTGTTGAGCAGCACCGGCGGGCGCACCTCGAGCACCTTGCGGCCCCAGTGCACGGCCAGGCCCTCCCGCTGGGCGAGCTCGGCGATCTCCCTCACCACGGCCTCGGCGCTCTCCTCGTCGGGAGCCCCCCGCCAGTGGAAGGCGGCGATCGAGCCCTTGTCCTCGCTGCGCACGCGCAGCCGCTGCTGCTCGGGCCCGTAGGTGCGCTCGGCGAACTCGCGCACGCGGGCCGTCCACTCGAGCAACTGGGGGTCGACCTCGGCCCGCGTGGCGCCTGGGCGCAGCAGTTCGCCGCCGTGGTTGCCGACGTAGGCCATCGTCCCGATCGCGACCATCTGGCGGGCGCTGTTGGCGGGCCGGCCGCTGACGCACCCGACGATCCGGTAGCGCTTGGCGATCTCGATCAGCAGCGTGCGCGTGGCCTGGGGCACGTGGGCGTCGGCGGCGTGCCGCACGATCGGCGCGAGCGTGCCGTCGATGTCCAACAGGATCGCCGCGCGGGCGGGGTCCGAGCGGAGCGGCTCGACGGCCTCCACGAGCATGGCGGCCGGGGTCACGCGGTCTAGTATGCCGCGCATGGTGTCCGGCCGGTCCGCTCGTGCGCCTCACGGGCAGAGACCGTCGCGACGCTCACTGAGGCTCGCCGTGATCGGCACGCTGGCGGGCCTTTTCAGCGGCCTGTTCGGGGTCGGGGGCGGCACCGTGATGGTGCCCCTGCTGGTGCTGTGGCTGGCCTACGACGAGCGTCCGGCAACGGGCACCTCGCTCGCCGCGATCATCGCGATCGCCTCGTTCGCGGCGGCCGTGCAGGGGTTCTACGGCAACGTCAAGGTCCTCGACGGGCTGCTGGTGGGGATCCCCGGGATGGCCGGCGTGGTGGCGGGGACCTGGCTGCAGCAGCGGCTGCCCTCGCGTTCGATCGCGCTGCTGTTCGCGGCGTTGCTCGTGGCCACGGCCGTGGAGCTGGTGCTGCAGTGATCGGCGCGGTGCTGGTCGGCGTGCTCGGGGGCGCGATCGCGGGGCTGCTGGGCGTCGGCGGCGGCGTGGTGTTCGTCCCGGGCCTGGTCCTGTTCCTCGGCCTCGGCCAGCATCAGGCCGAGGCGACCTCGCTGCTGGCAATCATCCCGGTGGCGGTCCTCGGGACGATCCGCCAGGACCGCTACGGCAACGTCAACCGCCCGGACGCCGTCAGGCTGGGGCTGCTCTCCGTAGGCGGCGCGGCGTGCGGCGTGGCGCTCGCCAACGCCCTTTCCGGCGCCGTGCTGCGCGACCTGTTCGCCGCCTTCATGGTGTTCGTGGCCGTCCAGCTGGTGAGAGACAGCGGCCGCGGCTAGACTCTGGCGGAGATGGGA
>DATJBO010000285.1:0-4382 GCA_035515315.1 Solirubrobacteraceae bacterium | reverse complement strand
CGGCGTCAGCCTCGACCTGCGCCACTGGATCAACGAGGGGCTGATGACGCTGTTCTTCCTCGTGGTGGGCCTGGAGGCCAAGCGCGAGCTCGACCTCGGCGAGCTGCGCGAGCGCCGCCGGATCGTGCTCCCCGCGGTCGCCGCGATCGGCGGCGTGCTGGTTCCGATCGGAATCTACCTGGCGTTCAACGCGGGGGGATCGGGGGCCCACGGATGGGGCGTGGCGATGTCCACCGACACGGCCTTCGCGCTCGGGGTGCTGGCACTTCTGACCCCGCGGGCCGCCACCCGCATGAGGGTGTTCCTGCTGACGCTCGCGGTGTTCGACGACCTCGCGGCGCTCGGTGTGATCGCGGTCGTGTACACGAGCCACATCTCCACCACCGCGCTGCTGGTGGCGGTCGCCCTGTTCGGAGTGCTGCTGGCGCTGCGCTACCTGCCGGTGGGCCGCACGCCGGCGTCGGTGGTGGTGGCGGTGGCGCTGTGGGTGGCGATGCTGAAATCGGGCATCGACCCGCTCGTGAGCGGGCTCGCGGTTGGGCTCGTGACGAGCGCCTACCCGCCGGAGCGCAGCGACCTGGAGCGGGCGAGCGCGCTGGCGCGGTCGTTTCGCGAGCAGCCCACGCCGGAGCTGGCGAGGTCGGTGCAGCGGGGCGTGACCGCGGCGATCTCGGCCAACGAGCGCATGCAGTACGAGCTCCATCCGTGGGTGAGCTACGTGGTGCTGCCCCTGTTCGCGCTGGCCAACGCCGGCGTGCACATCAGCGGCGGCCTGCTCGAAGGCGCGTTCGAATCACCGGTGTTCTTCGGCATCCTCGTCGGCTACGTCGCCGGCAAGCCGGTCGGGATCATGCTGGGCACGTGGCTGGCCACGCGGCCGGCCCTGCACGGGCCCCGCCCGCTGATCAGCGGGCCGATCCTGTTCGCCGCCGGCACGTGCGCCGGGATCGGCTTCACCGTCTCGCTGCTGATCGCGAACCTGGCCTTCACCGGCACCACGCTCGAAGAGGCCAAGCTCGCGGCCCTCTGCACGGTCGCGCTGGCGCCGCTGTCGACGTGGAGCGCCCTGCAGCTCGTCAAACGGCTGCCCACCGAGGTGCGGGCCCGTCAGATCAGGGGCACCGCGGAGGACATCCCGGACCTCACCGACGACGTCGATGCCGAGCGCGACCACATCCGCGGTCCGGAGGGCGCGGTTGTGACGCTGCTCGAGTACGGGGACTTCGAGTGCCCCTACTGCGGTCAGGCCGAGCAGACGATCCGCGACCTGCTGCTCGCGGAGGGGACCGACGTTCGCTACGTGTGGCGCCACCTGCCCCTCAACGACGTGCACCCGTTCGCTCAGATGGCCGCCGAAGCGTCCGAGGCCGCGGGCGCGCAGGGGAGCTTCTGGAAGATGTACGACACGTTGCTCGCCCACCAGCAGGAGCTGCGCTGGAGCGACCTGATGCGCTACGCGGAGGAGCTCGGCCTGGACCTCGAGATGTTCGAGAGCGAACTGCGAGACGGCGACCACTCCGACCGGATCCTCGCCGACGTGGCGAGCGCCGACGAGAGCGGCGTCACCGGCACGCCGACGTTCTTCATCAACGGCCGCCGCCACTATGGCCTGTACGACCTGCAGACGCTCACCGAAGCCGTCACCGCTGCGAAGCGGCGGGCGGTCGCGCTGGCGGCCGCCTGAGCCCAGCCGGCGAGCTGCAGTCGTGGGTCCGCCACACGGTCTGGACTTCGTCCGCTCGCTGCCGCCGAAGGGCCAGGGGCTAGGCCTTCTCGGCGCGGCGCTCGGCCATGTGCTCGTCGCGCTTCTGGCGCGCTTCGGCATAGGACTGCTCGACGAGCATCCGACCGCCCGACCAGCCGAATGCGCGGACCAGCAGGATCAGCGCGAGGACGATGCTCCAGGCCGTCTCCACGAGCTGCTGGGCCACCGAGTACGCGGTCGCGTTGGTCGCGCTGGTGATGCCCTTCAGCGACAGCGTGTTGAAGGCCTGGGTCACACCCGCACCGCCGGGCGTGACGGACGTCATGTTGGCGATCGAGTTGCCCGCCACGACACGCGCCAGCGTGTGGAAGGTGACGGGGATGTCGTACGCGGCTAGGAACACCGCGATCACGCCGAGCATCGCGATCCAGCTGAGCACCTCGGGTGCCAGCACCCCGAGCAGGTAGGGGCGCGCGTGGGCGATGATCTCGCCGCCCTCCTTGGCCTGCTCCCACCACTGCTGGATGCGCCGTTTGAGGATCCGCGCCACGAGCACGATCAGGGCGGCGCCGCCGACCACGATGATCACCACCGACACGGGGTGTTCTTCGATGAAGCCGAACTGCAGGTCGAACGAGCCGCCGATCGTCACGAACAGGTACAGCCACGTGGCCACGCCGATCGCCGTGTAGAAGAGTTTCTGGACGACGTAGCCGGCGATGATCCCGGCGAACGTGGACCCGGTGATGATCGCCAGGAACATCAGCAGCATCACCAGCGTGCCGAGGTTGGCGGGCAGCACGAAGTTGAGCGCCACCGCCGTCGCGTAGCAGGCGTACACCTGCATCCAGCGCACGGCCACGCGGCCGTAGGCGAAGCGCAGGATCGAGTACCAGGCGTAGGCGGTCGTGGTCGTCTGGAGCGTGATCAGCGCGATCCCCGCGATCAGGTAGCCGATCGAGATGCCGCTGACCGTGTCCCACAGCTCTTTGAACCATCCGCTCAGATCCCAGCCGAACAGGCTGGCGGCGGCCCCGATCACGACCACCACGAGGGCGATGATCAGCAGGCGTCGAAGCCGCCCTGGCCATCGCGAGGCCGGCTGTTCGTGGTGTGCGTGGTCGACGTGCGCGGCGCTCATGTGGAGGGCGGCGGCAGCCGTGGTTCGCCGCCGGGGCCTCTTGAATGATCACATCCGCGTCCGCGACAAGAGAGGAGCACGACCGTGCGCAGCGACATCGCGCCTGGTGGGACGTTCCCGGACTACGAGCTCACCGACCACACCAAGACCCGCAGGAGGCTGAGCGAGCTGCAGGGCACAGACCCGATGATCGTGGTGCTCTCGCGCGGGCACTTCTGCCCCAAGGACCACCAGCAGCACCTCGAACTGGCCGGGTTCCACCCCAGGATCGCGGTCGCCTACACCCAGATCGTCACGATTGCGACCGACAACATCCTCGAACTGAACGAGTTCCGGGCCGCCGTGGGGGCCCAGTGGACCTTCCTCTCCGACGCCGGCAGACACGTGCAGCGGGACCTCGAGATCCAGGAGTACACCGACCCCACCCACGACCCGATGATCCCCCACACGCTGGTCCTGAAGCCCGAGCTGGAGATCCACACCGTCTACAACGGCTACTGGTTCTGGGGCAGGCCCTCGGTCGAGGATCTGCGGCGCGATCTGCGCGAGGTCACGAGGGAGATCCGCCCCGACTGGGACCTCTCGGCCGAGGGCTTCCCAGAGGCGTGGGAGGCCGGGGACCGCAGTCGCTTCTACCCCTACAGGAGCAGCTGATCAGGCGAGCTGGCGCTGTCGAGCTGCCGTCGAGCTGCTGCCGCGGCGGCCGAAGAAGGCAGCGATCGCCTCGTGGCCCTGGTACTCGAGCGGGGACGGCGGCATCGTCACCCAGGCGTCCTCGGTCAGCAGCGACACGATCCGGCCGACGTCGCTGGCCTCCCGGGCGTCGGCGAAGGCCGCCACGAGTTCGCGCTCCTCGGGCGACTCGGGGAGCGGCGCCTGCTCGCGCCCGCCAGGCAACGCCAAGGGATGCCCCGTCCTCGAGTATGGCGGCGGTGTCGAGATCGGCGAGATCATCGACATGTCGGGAGAACTCCTCGTAGGTCCGGCGTCCCGGCAGGATCGCCTGGCTGGAGCCGGCGATCGCCCCGATCGCCTCGGCCATGTTCGGGTCGAACGGGTAGTCGAACGTCCACCTGGGGCTCTCGATCACCCCGTCGAGGGTGATGAACTCGTGCACGGCGATCCTTCCCATCGGTCGGCCTCCTGTTCGTGGGACTCCGCCTACGCTCGAGGGCGGCTCGCCATCTGAGACTTCCCCGCGCCGGCGGAATCATCGCCGCCGATGCGATTTCGGGCTTCCGCGGGTCCGATCCGGGTAGCGAGTGGGTGGCTGCCCGAGAGCGACCGAGCGAGGTACAGATGAAGCACCACGAGGTGGGAACGCGCGACGAATGGACCGCCGCGCGAGCGCGTCTGCGGGAGCGCGAGGAAGAGATCACGAGGCTGATGGCGGAGGCGGCCGAGATACGGCGGGGGCTCCCGTGGGTCCCGGTCGGCCGGGAGTACACGTTCGAAACCGAGGGCGGACCGAAGACGCTCGCCGAGCTGTTCGACGGCCGCTCGCAGCTGCTGGTCTACAACCTGATGTTCGGCCCG
>DATJBO010000284.1:0-11136 GCA_035515315.1 Solirubrobacteraceae bacterium | reverse complement strand
GTCGGTGGTCTTCCCGCGGGCGGACAGGACCGCCACGACCGGGTGTCCGCGTTCGCGCGTGGCCACGATCCGGCGGGCCGCCCGCTTGATCCGCTCGGCGTCCGCCACGGAGGTGCCGCCGAACTTCATCACCACCAGCGGTTCGCTCACAGCTCCCTCCTGCCCGCGAGCGCCTTGCCGAGCGTGACCTCGTCGGCGTACTCGAGGTCCGAGCCCACCGGCAGGCCGCTGGCGAGCCGGGTGACGCTCACCTGAGGGGCGCGCGAGCGCAGCTCCTCGGCGATGTAGAGCGCGGTCGCCTCGCCGGTGGTGGTGGGGTTGGTCGCGAGCACCACTTCCCTGACGGGCGGGCCCTCGCCGGCCGTGGCGGCCACGCGGTCGAGCAGCTCGGCGATCTTCAGGTCCTCGGGGTCGACGCCGTCGATCGGGGACAGGGCTCCTCCGAGCACGTGGTAGACGCCGTGGTACTCGTGCGTGCGCTCCATCGGGATCACGTCGCTGGGCTCCTCCACGACGCAGATCAGACCGTGGTCTCGACGGGCGTCGGCACAGATCCGGCAGCGCGGTTCGTCGGTGAGGTTGAAGCACAGCTCGCAGAGCGTGATCTTCTGCTTGACCTCGATGATCGCCTCCGCCAGGCCGGCGGCCTCCTCGGGCGGAGCGCGCAGGATGTGGAAGGCCAGACGCTGCGCGGTCCGGTGCCCGACCCCCGGGAGCTTGGCCAGCTCCGTCATCAGCCGCCGGACGGGCGGCGCGTAGGAGGCGTCGCTCACAGACCCGGCAAGCCCAGCCCACCGAGGGCACCCAGGTCGAGTCCCGCGGTGGCACCGCCCATCTTGCGCTCGGCCAGCTCCTGGGCCTTGCGCAGGGCGTCGTTGATCGCCGCCAGCACCATCTCGCCGAGGATCTCGGCGTCCTCGGGATCGAGCGCGGCGGGATCGATCCGGACCTCCCTGACCTCGAGGTCGCCGCTCAGCTTGACGAGCACCGCACCGCCCCCGGCGGTGGCCTCGACGACCTCGTTGCGCAGCTCCTCCTGGGCCAGCTCCATGTCCCGCTGCATCTTCTGGACCTGGGCCATCATCTGCTGGACGTTTCCCCTGCCCGGCTGCTTCGCCGGCATGTTTCCCCTGCGCGGCTGCTTGGGCATCACGCCCCCCGCTCGCCGGCGGCCAGCGCGTCCGGGTCCTGCTGCTCGGCGTGGCCGTCGGGGAGCCAGTCGGCGGGGACCTCCTCGCCGTCGAACTCCTCGATGAAGCGGCGCACCAGCTCGTCCTCGGTGAGTTCCTCCGAGGCCCCGCCCCCCGCCTCGCCGGGCACGTCGCGCAGCTCGTAGGACAGCCGCCAGCGACCCGGCGCGAGCGACCGCAGGGCCTCGCCGACGATCGCGCGGTTGGCCGGGTCCTCCGCCTTCTTGCGCAGGAACTGCGCCGTCGAGGAGAAGGCGAGCGTGAGGTGCAGGCCGTCGAGCGCCACGGGACGGGCGTCCTTGACCACCGCCCCCAGCATCGCGTGCTCGCCGCGGACGAGCTCGACCACCGCCGGCCAGAGCTCGAGCAGCGAGTCGAGGTCCCCCGCGAACGACGCCCCCTCCGACGAGCCGCCGTCCACCGTGCCCCCCCGCTCCGCGCCTGCCGTCGTGGCCGGCGCGGCCCCGGGAGGGTCGCTCGGCGCCGGGACGCGCTGCGGTGACCGCAGGTCCTCGCCGTCGGGCTCGATCACGCGCGGCTCGGGGGCGACCTCGGGGGGAGCCGCCGGCGCGGCGACCGCGGAGGGCCCCGGTGAGGACGTCGCCACGGGAGGCGCCCCCGGGGCTGTGCCGGCGGCGGTTGGCGGCGCGCCCCCAGTCTCGAGACGCTCGATCCGGGACAGGAGCGCCTTCAGCGAGCCGTCGAGCTCCGGGCGGGCGGCCTTCACGAGCGCGAGCTCGAGCCGCGTGCGGGCGTCGGCGCCGGCGCGGATGCCCTCCATCGCCTCGCCGAGCAGCTCCAGCAGGCGCAGGACCTGGTCGTGGCCGACGCGGGCCGCCTGCTCGCGAAGCGCGGTGTCGGCATCGGCGGTCAGCGACAGCTCGGGCGGGATTTCATCGAGGGCCTGGACGAGCAGCAGCTCGCGGGCGCGAGCCTCGAGGTCGCGGGCCAGCGAGGCCGGGTCGTTGCCCTGCTGGGCGCGCTGCTCCAGGGCCCTCAGCGCGGCCGCCGCGTCGCCGCGGGCGACGGCGTCGATCGTCTCGAGCAGGAACGCCCCGTCGGCCACGCCGAGCACGGCGAGGGCGTCCTCGAGGGCGATCTCGCTGCCGCTGTAGGTGACGAGCTGCTCGAGCGTCCCGAGCGCGTTACGGAAGCTGCCGGTGGCCGAGCGGGCGATCGCGGCGAGCGCCTCCGGGGGGATCCGGATCGACTCCGCGTCGGCCACCCGGCGCAGCACGGCGCCGATCTGCTCGACGGTGGGTCGCTGGAAGTCGAAGCGGTGACAGCGGTCGACAACCGTGGGCGGGACCTTCCCGGCCTCGGTGGTGGCGAGCACGAACACCGTGTTCGGCGGGGGCTCCTCGAGCGTCTTCAGGAACGCGTTCCAGGCGGCCGTCGAGAGCATGTGGGCCTCGTCGAGGATGTACACCTTGCGGCGCCCGCTGACGGGCGCGTAGGCCACGCTCTCGCGCAGCTCACGGATGTCCTCCACCGAGTTGTTGGAGGCGGCGTCCATCTCGAGCACGTCCAGCGAGCTCGCGCGGGCGATCGACACGCACGACTCGCAGCGCCCGCAGGGCTCGGTGGTGGGGCCCTCGGCGCAGTTCAGGCTGGCAGCGAGGATCTTCGCCATCGAGGTCTTGCCGGTCCCGCGGGAGCCCACGAACAGGTAGGCGTGGTGGACCTTGTCGCGCTCGACCGCGTTGCGGAGCGTCCTGACGACCGGCTCCTGGCCGACGACCTCCGTGAACGTGCGCGGCCGGTGCCTGCGGTAAAGCGACTGTCCGGGCTGTGAGAGCTCCTCTGCCGACACCCTGGCGTGAGTCTATCCACGCCGGTGGGCAGCCTCGAAGCGCTGCGCGAGGGGGTAGCGTCCGCGCGCATGTGGGCCGCGACGAAGCGTACGGCCGCGCGCGCGGCGGCCCCGGCGGGGGCGATAATCGGCGGCGCGCTGGCGCTGCGGCTCATCGTCGGCGTGGGCTTCGCCAACTACGACACGCTCTACGCGCTGGCCTGGGGAGGTCAGCTGGCACGCGGCGAAACCCCCGCCTACGGGGTCCCGATCGCACCCACCCCCCACCCGCTGGTGGAGCTGGTGGGGCTGGTGCTCTACCCGCTGGGGCCCCACGCCGTCGAGGACGCCACGGTGGCGCTCGGCTTCCTCGCCCTATCGGCGTGCGGGTGGGTGATCTACCTGCTGGGGCGGGAATGGTTCGGGCGTGCCGCGGGGGCGCTGGCGGCGGTGATCTTCCTGACGCGGCCTGAGGTGCTCTCCTACGGAGCGCGGGCGTACGTCGACATCCCCTACCTGCTGGCCGTCCTTGGGGCGCTGCTGGTGGAGACCCGCCGGCGCCGGGCGGGCGCGCCGGTGCTGGCCCTGCTGGCGGTGGCCGGGCTCCTGCGACCTGAGGCGTGGGCCTTCTCGGGGCTGTACCTCGTCTACCTGGTGGCCGCGGAACGCTCGCCCGCGTTCGCGTGGCTGGGCCACGGCACCGGCACGGGCCCGGGAGCGGCGGGGACGCCCGAGCAGCCGCCGCCGAGGGGCCGGCGGGAGCTGGCCGGGCTGGTGCTGCTCGCGGCGAGCGCGCCGCTGGTGTGGCTGATCAGCGACCTCGCCGTGATGGGCAACCCCCTGTGGTCGCTGACCAACACCCGCCACACCGCCAGCACCCTGCAGCGCGTGACCGGGATCGCGAACGTGCCGGAGTACATCCCGCGCAGGATCGGCGAGGTGCTGCGCCCGCCGGTGCTGCTGGGCGCGGCGGTGGGGGGAGTATTCGCGCTGCTGTGGACGCGCGGGCGGGCGGCCCTGGCGGCGGCGGCGGGAGTGATCGCGGTGGTCGTGTTCGCGGCCTTCGCGACGCTCGGGCTGCCGATCAACACCCGCTACGGCTTCCTGACGGGAGCGATCCTCTGCATCTTCTGCGGCGCGGGCGTGTTCGGCTGGAAACTGCTGGCGCCGCGGGACCGCCACCGGCGCATCTGGCAGCTCGCCGCGGTGGTCATCGCGGTGGCGCTCGTCGCCTACACCCCCGCGTCGGTCAAATCGGCCCACCGGGAACTGGACAAACTGGCCGACCAGCACGGCATCGAAGACGAACTCGTCGCCCTCGTCAAACAGCACGCGGTGAGGCTCGCCTGCGGCCCCGTGGGAGTGCCCAACCACGCCCCCATCCCGCTGCTGGCGCTGTACCTGAAGACGAGCCCGGCGGGGATCGTGAGTGGGGAGGCCGGCCGGATCCACCACGGCACCTACCTGGCGGCGAGCCGCCGGGCGCTCCACGACTACGTGCTCGACCCCCACGACCCCCACGCCGCCGCCGGCAGTCCGCCCGCGGGCTTCACCGCGGTCCGCGCCGACCGCTCCTGGCGGGTGCTGGAGCGCTGCCCGCCGGTGCTCGCGCCGCGGGCGCGGTGAGCGAAAGAACGGACCGTGCACCCCCCTCCGAGACGCTCGGCACCCGGCGCCTGCCATCGCCTCGGACTCCGCCCCGGGAGCTCCCGCTGCGCCTGGCGGTGGTCGCTTAAGGCTGCTTCCTTCCGGACCTGACCTGGTTCGCGAGCCGACATCGCGCGGGACCCGGACCATCAACGCCCGTGGTGACGGAGCGACCGGGGCCGGTGTCCCTCGGGAGGGACTTCAGCCCCGCTAGAGCGGATTGCGGGTTGCAGGGCACCGCTACCTCCCCGCCTAGCACGGTCCGCGACCGATCCTAACAACGAGCGCACCGCCGCCTGCACTTCCGCTAGGCTGCGCGACCGTGATCAAGCTCAAGACGCTCTTCCCCACTTCCCGCCGGTTCCCGATCCTGGGCCTCGCGGCCGGGCTGCTCGCCGCGGCCGTGCTCGCGGGCTGCGGCTCGGGAGGATCCTCGACGATCACCGTCGGCAACGAGAACAAGGCCGACAACGCGCTGCTGCACTCGTCCACGAAGAGCGAACCGAGCGAAACCTCCACGAACGAACCGAAGACGCCCACGAGCGGGCCGCTCTCGAAAAAGCCGACCGTGACCTCGCCCGGGGGCACCCCGCCCAAGAAAGAGGTCATCAAAGACCTGGTCGTCGGGACCGGCAGCGAAGCCAAGACGGGCCAGACGGTGACCATGAACTACGTGGGGATCAACTTCAAGAGCGGCAAGGAATTCGACTCCTCCTGGAAGCGCAACGAACCGTTCAAATTCACGCTCGGCAAGAAACAGGTGATTGCCGGCTGGGAAAAAGGCATCCCGGGGATGAAGGTCGGTGGACGCCGCGAACTCGTGATCCCGCCAGCGCTCGGATACGGGGCGAAAGGCTCGTCGAGCATCCCACCGAACGAAACGCTCATCTTCGTCGTAGACCTGCTGGGCACCTAGCGCCACGAGCACCAACGGCCACGGTGGCTCTCCGCCGGCCGCCCATCACCACAGCACGAGCATTCGCCTGACCGCCCTCGCGGTGGTGCTCGTGCTCGCCCTCGCGCTCGCGGGCTGCGGCACGCACAAGGTCGCAACGCCCGGAGAGGCAAGGCTCGAGAACGAAGACTTCCTCGCCGTGACGGCCGCGCTCGTGGCGGCGGCTCCCCAGGTGCAGTCCGAGGTCGCGGCCGCGAAGGCGGCCTGGCCGGCGATCCTCGGCGGCGTGAGGCGAGGTCCAGGGTCAGGCACGCGCGCCAGGGTCCGGCTCGCCGCCGAACGGGCGGCCCAGGTGCAGCTACCGACCCTGTTCACCGAAAGCGGGGCGGCGCAGCTGACGGGTCCCGCGACGCGGCTGGCGGGACGGTTCCGCTCCTTCCAGACGCTCGGCTCGCGGAGCTGGCAGCTGCTCGACAGCTACCTCGAACAGATCGAACACGGCTCCCGCTCGGAAGCCCGGTTCGCCCGCCAGAACCTGCCGCTGTACGTGGAGAGCATCTACGACGCCCACTTCACGATCTCGGAAATCGGAAAGCAGCTGCTCGCCGGCTACAAGACGCTGGGAGGCGCGAAGACCTTCGGCGGGTCGCTGACGCCCTCCCGGATCCAGCAGCTCGCCGACGCGTACTCCGCGGAACGCATTCAGCTGTCGCCGAAGGAGCGGGTGAAGCTCGGCACGTGAGACCGTTCGTTAGCGCCGGGGCGGGCTTCCTGCTCGCCGTCCTGTGGTTCGACCTGATGTTCGACGTGCAGGTCCTGCGCCAGCCGCCCGGCGAGCTGGGCGAGCCGGTGCTGGCGTCGATCGCCGCCTACTACCACCGGGTGACCACCAGCGCCGCGCCGATGAACCGCCTGGTGGCCGCCGTGATGCTGGCGACGCTCGCCGCGATCGGTGCCCAGATCGCCGCCGGCGATGCCCCGGCCTGGGTGGGCTGGCTGTCGCTCGCACTTGCCACGGTCCCGATCGGGGTGGCCGGCGCGCGCACCGTCCCGAGCGCCGTGCGCCTCGGTTCGCGTGCCGACCCGCCGGGTCCCCAGAGCGAGCTGGCCCGCGCGATCTGCCGCCAGCACCTGTTCTGCTTCGCCTCGATCGCCGCGCTGCTCGTGGTGCAGCTCGCCGCGGGGTGAGCCGGGGCGGCGCCGGCTTCCTGGAGCAACCGCAGAGCCCTTAGAATCGGGCCCTCAGGGCGCGTAGCTCAGTGGGAGAGCGCTCGCTTCACACGCGAGAGGTCGCAGGTTCGAAACCCGCCGCGCCCATCCCGCCGCGGCGCTTGCGGGCGCGGCCTCGACGCGTCTATGCTCGCGCGGATGGCCGCGTCACCGTCAAGCCCGGCTGTGCCGGCCGACGTCACCGGGTTCACGTCGCGCTACGTGGACGCCTGGAACGGGTGCGACACGGGCGCGATCGCCGAGCTCGTCACCGAGGACATCGTGTGGGCCGATCCCGCCCTGCCCGAGCCGGCGCGAGGGGTACCCGCCGTACAGCAGTTCATGCGCGACAGCTTCCGGGCGTTTCCAGACCTCAGCTTCGGCGAGCCGGACCCGCCCGTGGTCGCGGTCGCCGGCGACAGGGTGTTGTGGGCGTGGAACATGCATGGCACCAACCTCGGCCCCCTCGAGCCGCCGGGCTTCGCCCCGACCAGGCGCGCGATGCACGTCGACGGCGTCGACCAGTGGACGATGCGTGACGGCCGTATCGCCCGTTACCGCGCGTTCTACGACCTCAACGACCTGATCCGCCAGCTCGGTCTCGTCCCCCCCGCGGGCAGCGGCGCGGAGCGGGCGATGGTGATGCTGCAACGCCTTCGTGCCCGCTTCTCCCGCTGAAGGCGGCCGGCTGCGGCGCGTGGCCGCCGATCTGCGCTACCTGACGCGACTGCGGGTGCTGCCGCCGCGCGTGGCCCGGTTCCAGTGGCGTGCCCGTCGCCTCGCGTCGCGGACGGGGGACTCCTTCAGCCTCGTCTCGGCCACACGCCCGGGCGACCTCGCCGTCCTGCTGGAGCTCGCGCGCGGCCGCCGGCGCGTGGTGGAGCTCGGAACGGGCACCGGCTGGACGGCGATCGCGCTCGCGCTCGCCGACGCCCACCGCCGGGTGATCACCTACGACCCGATCCGCCGCCCGGAGCGCGAGCGCTACATGACGCTCGCCCCACCGCGCGTCCGCAGCCAGGTCACGTTCGTGGACGAGCCCGGCGCCGACGGCCCCCACGACGAGCGGGCGGTCGACCTCCTCTACATCGACAGCGCCCACGGCCGGCAGGACACGATCGACGAGATCCAGGCCTGGCGGCCGGCGCTCGGACCCGGCGCCACCGTGGTCCTGGACGACTTCACCCACCCCGGGTTCCCGGGAGTCCGTGAAGCCGTGCACGAGCTGGGCCTGGACGGCACCCAGCTCGGCACGATGTTCGTCTGTTCGTCCTGACCCGACCCTGCCTACGGGTTGATGGCTTCCACCACGTTCGGGGGCAGGAAGTTGTCGAAGCCGACAACTTCCGCCCCGCTGAGGGTGCCCGTGAGGGACGTGAATTCGAGCTGATTCACGTTCACCCACGGGGACAGCGTCCCTGAAAGTACGGCCAGGGTCGTTTTTTTGCAGGCGAATTCCAGTTGGACCCCTTTGATTTCATCCGCGATCGGTGACACTCCTACCAATTCTGTTTTCCAGGACAGCCCGAGCGCTTTCACTTTCAATTTGCCCTGCACTCCGGCGGAGTTCACAGGACAGGGGTTGGGCCCGCAGCTGATGGCCTTGAACACTTTCATTTCATCCACGCCCGCGCCACCGGAGGCCGGGTTTTCCAGGCGCTCGGCGTCCCTGAACTTGCAGCTGATGGTGAGCGGCGGAGTTCCCGGGACGAACAGGTAGGGGCCAATCGCGAGGGCGGCTTCGGTCTTGACGGTCTTTGGTTTGGTCAGTTTGATGCTGTTGACGTACCAGTGCGGTTGAGTAACTGCCTGGGCGGCCACCGGGACCACCGCGAGCGCGGCGATGACCACCAGCGGAGCGAGCCCGACCACGAGCCTCTTCATGACGTCCTCCCTTTTGCCTCTCGATGGGGCGAGTGCCGTGCGCCTGCCCCACAGTCCCCTGCCGTTTGCGCGCACCCCCCGCCGTCGGGCGACGCTACGGGGACCGCTCACCCGATGTCAAGAGGTTGTAAAGGGCCCGTCAAGACGGGCTAGGTGGTTTCCACTGTGATCGTGGGCCGCGCGAGGGCGGGCGCCAAGCGGAGCTCGCGGCGATGACCCGGGAGCACGCGAGCCCCGGCGGGCGCCGCGCCCGCCGTGATCGGCTCTGCGACCTCGCCGGGCGCAGGCGCGTCGGCACACCTACGAATCGTGTTTCGGATCGCTCGAGAAGTGGCACACTGGGGGGACACCCGACACTGCGCGATCACCCAGCGGGAGGTTGGCCATGCCAGTCTGCACGAGGCTCCGCTTCGACGGAGGCACACCACGCCAGCACGAGTCCATCGACGCCCATCTGCGCGTCCGCAACGATCCGCCCGAGGGCCTGATCCTCCACGCCGCCGGCCCCGTCGAGGGCGGATGGGCGATGTTCGACGTGTGGGAGTCCCACGATGCCTTCGAGCAGTTCGCCGCGTCACGGGCCGTTCCGGCCGGCTCGATTCCCGACCTGCCCGAGATCGAGGAGTTCACGGCGGAGGTCATCCAGCCGGACCGGATGCTCGCCGCGATGCTGAGGTGAGGATCCGCCGATGAGGAAGGTGCGTGGGAGCTCCGTGCTTCCCACGCACCCCCGCAACCCCCTTGCGCCTGGGGCCGCGTGATCGCCGGCACGAGCCCCGCCCACCGCTCCTGAGGGAGAGGGATCGGCCAGAGCGGGCTTCAGCAGATCACGCTGCATCTGCTTTCTACACCCGTCCAGGTGCCTGTGTCCATCCACTCTCGGACATATCGAGTGTCCGGTTTTGGACATAGCGCCGCCGGGCGCGGCCGCGGCCGCCCGCACGGCGCGACGCTCAGCGCCCGCCCAGGATCCCGTCGAACAGCTCGAGGTACTGGGCCAGGTGGCGGGGGCCCAGGAAGTGTTCGCGAACCCGTGTCTGGCCGGCCTCCCCCATGCGCTCGGCGTCGTGGGGGGTTGCGAGCAGCTCGCTCACCCGTCGGCCGAAGGCCTCGAGGTCACGGGGCCCGACGAGGAAGCCGGTACGTCCGTCCTCGATCTGCTCGCGGATGCCCCCGACGTCGGATGCGACCACCGGGCGTGCCTTCCACATCGCCTCCGAGACGGTGAGCCCGAAGCCCTCGGCGAGGCTCTTCTGGGCCACCACGTCGGCGCGGCGCTGCACCGCGTTGACGATCACCGCGTTCTCGTCGGCGTCGTTCATCGGCAGCAGCGCCAGGTGGATCCGCCGGCGGGCCGCCCGCGGGAGCGCCAGCCAGGCCGCTTCGGCCTCGAGGAACACCTCCTGGCCTTCGGGGTCATCGGCGACCGACCTCACATCGGGGCCGGCCAGCAGCAGGTGCGGGTCCTCGGAGTAGCGGACGTGCTCGACGAAGGCCTCGAGCACGCCGATCGGGTCCTTCAACCGGTCCCAGCGGGAGACCTGCGCCAACAGCGGCTCGTCCAGGCGCAGCGCCCGCTCCTCGAGCAGCGTTGCCTTCGAGGTGACCGGCCAGGCGGTGCCGTCGAGCCGCTCGAAGATCGCCCGCGACTGGTGGTGGCCGTCGGCCGCCAGCCCGACCGCCCGCAGCACGGCCGTCACGCTCGTGAAGGCAAGCGTGGCGTTCTTCGCCGAGAAGGCGTCGATCGACGGCGGGATCACGCTCACCTTGTCGCGGTCGAGTGCCTCCCACATGTAGCCCGCCCGGGAGAAGATGTAGGCGTCGGCGTGCTCCACGTACGGCGTCAGGAAATGCCACGCCTCACGGGCGAGATCGTTGGGCTCATCGACGCCGACGTGCGCGCGCCACACCACCGGCACGCCCCGCTGCGCCAGCAGCGGCACCATCCCGGCGGTCTGGGGATCGTGCAACAGCAGCACGTCCTCGCGGCCCAGGCGAGCTGCCAGCCGATCGGCGTTGCGCTCGCAGTGACGCTCGTAGAGCACCCGCTCGTCCTCGCCCAGCGGCCCCCCGTCGCCGGCGAATCCGTGGAGCCGGTTGTGGATGCGCTTGGTCACCCGGAAGAAGTCGGCGTCGCCTTCGATCACCACCCAGCGCACGTCGAGATCTGCACCCCGCGCGTAGCCCACCAGCGAGCGCAGCATCTCGGCCACGCCGCCCCCGTGCTCGGTGGAGTTGACGTTCCACAGCGTGCGGTCTGCGAACAGCTTGCGGCCGCGCAGGATCGTGTGCTGGAAGGACGCCCACATGTCCACGTCGACGACCGTGCGGAAGCGCTCGGGGTCGAGCTCGAACACGCGCACCTCCCTGAGGACGTCCTCTGCGCCCTCAGCGCCTGACCCGGGCCTCCCCCTCCCGGCCGCAACCTCAGCCATGGAGGGATCCTCTCACCAAGCGCCACCGACGTCCACTCGGGCCGCCCCGGCCCGGGGGGAGCGAGAGGTCAACCGGCGCCGGGG
>DATJBO010000283.1:0-2127 GCA_035515315.1 Solirubrobacteraceae bacterium | reverse complement strand
TAAAAGTAAATAGTGGAGCTATCTACTTTGCGCGGGCCCCTCGCGGGCGGTTAGGATGCGACCGGTGACCGGGGAGAAGGTTCTGTACGAGCTCGACGGCGCCGGCGTGGCGAGCATCACGCTGAACGACCCCGAGACGCGCAACGCCCTCTCCGCGGAGCTGCTGCAGGGCCTCACCGGGGCGCTCGAGCGGGCTCGCGAGGACGACGACGCCCGCTGCGTTGTGCTGCGCTCCTCCAACGAGCGCACCTTCTCCTCGGGAGCCAACCTGGCCGGCTTCGCCGCCGAGGTGCCGCTCGTGCACAAGCACTTCGGCTCCGAGGGCTTCGTCGGCGTGTTCCGCCAGATCGGCCAGCTCGGCAAGCCGACCGTGTGCGCGGCCCGCGGCCACGTGCTCGCCGGCGCGCTGGGGATCGCCCTGGCGTGCGATTTGATCGTTGCCGGGGAGGGCGCGAGCTTCGGCACGCCGGAGATCAACGTGGGGGCCTTCCCGTTCATGATCATGGCCCTCATCTACCGCAACGTCCCCCGCAAGAAGGCCAACGAGATGCTGCTGCTGGGCGAGCGGATGGACGCCCGCGAAGCACTCGCCGCGGGCATCGTCAACCGGGTCGTCCCCGACGAGGAGCTCGACGCGGCCGTCGCCGACTGGGCCGGCCGCCTGGCCGCCAAGTCGCCGGTGATCATGCGCCTCGGCAAGGAAGCGATGCGCCGCCAGCTCGACATGCCCCTCGACGACGCCCTGGACTACCTGCGCGCCCAGCTCACGCTGGCGATGTCCACGCAGGACATCGTCGAGGGCGTGAGCGCCTTCTTCGAGAAGCGCGACCCCGTCTGGAAGGGAGCCTGATGGCGGCCCGCGCAGGTGCCCCCAAACGGGCCGGGGGCTCCAAGCCCGCGAGCCCCCCGAAGGGCGCGGGCGCCTCGAAGGGCGCCGCCGCCTCCACGCCCGCGAAAGCCGCGAAGGGCTCCTCGCCGGCCGAGGGCTCCCTGCTGCGGCCGCTCGTGGAGGACCTTCAGGAGCGCCGCGAGCGCATCCGGATGGGGGGCGGGGAGGAGAAGATCGCCCGCCAGCACGAGCAGGACAAGCTCACCGCCCGCGAGCGTCTGGCGCTGCTGATCGACGAGGGGACCTTCGTGGAGCTCGGGATGCACGGGCGGCCCCACTTCTCCCAGCGCGCGATGGAGGGGCGCGACGCCCCCGCCGACGGCGTGATCACGGGCTACGGGAAGATCGACGGCCGCCTGGCGGCGGTGTGCGCCTACGACTTCACGGTGATGGCCGGGTCGATGGGCATGACCGGGGAGCTGAAGGTCACGCGCCTGCGGGAGCTCGCGCTGACCAAGAGGATCCCCTTCATCTGGCTGCTCGACAGCGCGGGCGCGCGCATCCAGGAGGCGGTCGGGTCGCTGTTCGCCGGCTCCGGGCACCTGTTCCGCGAGGAGGTCGTGATGAGCGGGGTGATCCCCCAGATCGCTGCCCTGATGGGCCCGTGCGCGGCCGGCACCGCCTACATCCCCGGCCTCGCCGACTTCGTGCCGATGGTCAAGGGGCGCGGCTCGATGGCGCTCGCCGGCCCCCACCTGGTGCGGGCGGCGATCGGCGAGGACGTCAGCCAGGAGGAACTCGGCGGCTCCCGCGTGCACTGCCGCCGCTCGGGGGTGGGCGACATGGAGGTGGCCAGCGACGAGGAGTGCATCGAGCGCATCAAGCAGTACCTGTCTTTCATGCCCCAGAACTGCGAGCAGCCCCCGCCGCTGCGGGACAGCAAGGACCCGATCGACCGCGCCGACGAGGAGCTGCTCGACGTGCTGCCCGACTCCAACCGCAAGCCGTATGACATGTACGAGGTGATCTCCCGGATCGTCGACGACGGCGAGTACCTCGACATCAAGGGCCAGTGGGCGAAGACGATCATCACCTGCTTCGCCCGCTTCGGCGGGCGCCCGGCCGGGATCGTCGCCAACCAGCCCCGCCAGCTCGGCGGGATCCTCGACAACGACTCCGCCGACAAGGCCGCCCGCTTCGTGAACCTGTGCAACGCGTTCGCGATCCCGCTGGTGTTCCTGATGGACGTCCCCGGCTTCATGGTCGGCACGAAGGTGGAGGCGGAGGGGATCATCCGC
>DATJBO010000282.1:0-4081 GCA_035515315.1 Solirubrobacteraceae bacterium | reverse complement strand
CGCTCGCCGGAGAGCCGCGGGAGCACGGTGTCGAGCGCCTCGTCCTCGGAGACCCCGGCCTGGAAGGCTTCCTCGCCGCGGAAGCCCGCCGCGATCTTCAGCGCCTCGCGGCGGTTCTCGCCGAGGCTGGGGAACACCCCCACCAGGAACTCGGTGTTGGCGATCGGCTGACCCACCTCCAGCGAGGCATGCCAGGCGGCCAGCAGGTTCAGGTCCTGCTCATCGAGGTCGGCGATCGCCTTGGCGTAGTGGAGCGAGAGTTCCGGCTCGGGTATCGCGTCCACCCAGGCCCGCACGACCTCGCCGACCAGCTGACGTCGCGCCTCGCGGCCCACGGACCCCGCGATCACGCGGATCGCATCCTGAGGCTCGATGAAACACAGTGGCATCGCTACTCCCATGAGTGAGGAGGAGATCTTCAGAGCGGACTGTAGGCACCTGTGTGGACGGCACTTCCAGCTACAGCCCGAGCACGTCCCCGGCCCGCCGCAGCACCCCCTCGTCCGTGGTCTGCTCGGGGATCCCGAGCGTCGCCCGCTCCCCCGCCTGCCAGTTGGCCAGCGCCAGGTCGAGGGCTTCAACGGGCACCTCCAGGGCCCCCGCCAGGGCGCCCGCCCGTCGCTCCAGCAGCAGCGGGTCGCCGATCCCGAACACCCGCTTGGCGCCGGCCAGGCAGAGATCCTCGCCGGCCGCGCTGCGGCCGGCGCCCAGGCGCAGGTCCTCCCCGCGCAGCTCGTACAGCCCCAGGCGCCCGAGCGTCACCAGCAGCTCATAGCGGCCCATCCGCCCGAAGCCGGGCAGCGCCAGCCGCTCGAAGATCCGCTCGAAGCGCCGCTCCGGCGTCCACGAGGGGTCCCCCCGGAAGGCGGCCACCTGGGAGTCCCCTGCCCAGTGGCGGTAGGCGAGCAGCGTCGCGCCTGCACGAGCGGGGTCGTGGGAGCTCCGCGGCCCGAGCTCCAGGCCGGCGAGCTCGGGGGGCTCGCCGGGGCCCGCCGAACCCGACAGCGCGCGGGCGATCGACTCGAACGGGTCGCCCCCCTGTAGGGGCGAGAGGTAGGCGTTCAGGAAGCACCCCCAGGTGGCCCGCTCGAGGTCCTCGGCGGCCAATGCCCGCAGCTGGCCGTAGAGCCCCGGGGGAGCCGAGGCCAGCAGCTTCAGCCTTCCGGTCGCGAACGCGATCTCGCCCGCCAGCCGGGCGGCGTCCGCGGTCGAGCCGAGCCCCGGCACCAGCTCGCAGCCGAAACCGTCGCGCAGCGCCCGCTGCTCGCGCCGCACGCGCAGCGCCTCGGGCGTCTGGGCCCCCGCGCGACCCTGGGTGCGACGGGCGCCGGGCTTGGCGGGCGTCCGCCTGCGGGTGGCGGCGGGCGCCGCCGCGGCGCGCGCCTGCGCCTGCTCGCGGCCGCAGATCGGGCAGCGCTCTACGAAACGGTTGTGACGGCAGAAGTCCGGCACAGGACGGGTCTGGCGTAGCCGCGGGCGCGGGCCCTCTCGGCTCCCGCCCGGCGCTCCTTGTCGAGTGCGTACAGGTAGTCGTCGAAGTCCACCTGGATCGTGTGGCGCTTGGAGGACACGTACCTCGCCCGCATCGAGGCCTGGTCGGCGGCGATGTCGGCGAGCAGCTGCTCCCGCGGGGGCAGGGCGTAGTCGCCGCTCAGGTAGTCGCCCACCCACGCCCCTTGCGCCTCGGCGAGGGGCATGATCGCGCCCAGCGGCTGCAGCAGCCCGATGAAGAACACGTTCGGGATGTCGGGGTGGAAGACGCGGCGGAACAGCTCGATGCGGTTCTCGGGCGCCGAGATGAAGTCCTCGTCGAAGAACGGGAAGCTGATCTTGTAGCCGGTGCAGTACACGACCACGTCGGCCTCCACGGAGCTGCCGTCCACGAACCGCACCCGCGTGCCCTCGAGGCACTCGATGTTGGGCTTCGGGGTGATCGTCCCGTGCTGGAGCCGGTCGAGGATCCGCCCGGACACGGTCGGATGTGCCTCCCCGAAGCGGTGGTCGGGCTTCGGCAGCCCGTAACGCTCGGGCGGTCCGGTGTAGGTGCGCAGCAGCTGGTGGATGAAGCGCTGGCGGACCTTGAACGGCACAGGCGGGTCGTTGCGCAGCTGGTCGGCCGGCTTGCCGAACAGGTACTTCGGCACGATCCACACCCCGCTGCGGGCCGCCAGGTAGGTCTCCTCGGCGACGTAGGAGGACTCCACGGCGATGTCCATCGCGGAGTTGCCCATCCCCAGGATCACGGCGCGCCTGCCGGCGAAGATCGAGTTGTCTACGTAGGAGTGGGCGTGCAGCTGGTGGCCCTCGAAGCTGTCCGCTCCGGGGAAGGGGGGTTCCGGCCAGCGCGGGTCCCAGTGGTGGCCGTTGGCGACCAGCAGGGCCGCGTAGGTCCGCTGCTCGCCGTCCTCGAGCTCGACCGTCCAGCTGCCGTCCTCGGCGCGGCCGGCGTGCCGCACGCCGGTGTTGAAGGTGATCAGCTCGCGCAGGCCGAAGTGGTCGACGTAGTCGTCGAAGTAGGCGGCGATCTGGGTGTGGTGCGGGAAGTCGGGATATGACTCGGGCATCGGGTAGTCGGAGTACTGCATCCGCGGGCGCGAGGTGTTGATGAACAGGTCGCGGTAGGCGGCGGACATGCCGTTGCGGTTTTCGAAGACCCAGTTGCCCCCCACGCGGTCGGACTTCTCGAAGCAGTCGAACGGGATCCCCCGCTCGTGCAGGGCCTTGGCGGCCGCGATCCCCGAGGATCCGGCCCCGATCAGGCACACGCGCGCGGGTGCGCTCATCCGGCGCCGATGCCGGGCCCCACGTGCTGGGGCGGGCCCTCCGGTCCCTCGTCGGCGTCGCTGTGGCCCGCCAGCGCCTCGTCGCGGGGCTCGCTGGCCGGCGGCGGCCCGTCGAGGCCCTTCAGGTAGCGGTCCACCATCCGCGCGCACTGGCGGCCCTCGTTGATCGCCCACACGATCAGCGACTGCCCCCGGCGCGCGTCGCCGGCCGCGAAAACGCCCTCCACCGAGGAGGTGTAGGGGGCCACCGCCTTGACGTTGCCACGGGGATCCGTCTCGACGCCCAGCTGGTCGATCAGCTGCTGTTCGGGGTACAGGAAGCCCATCGCCAGCAGCACCAGCTGTGCGGGCAGCTCGCGCTCGGTCCCCGCGACCGGGGCGAACGGGGGCTCGGCCCCGGCCTGCGCGATCTGCAGCGCCGCCACGCCGCCGTTGCCGTCGTCGCGGAAGGCGGTGGTCGCCACCGAGTAGTCCTGCTCGCCGACGCCATTGTCGCCCGCCTCCTCCATCGCGTAGCTGAGGCGGTACTTGGCGGGCCACAGCGGCCACGGGGTGCGCTCGTCGGGTCGCTGCTCCGGCGGCCTCGGCAGCAGCTCGAGCTGGACGATCGAGCGGGCCCCCTCGCGGACGGCGTTGCCGACGCAGTCGGCGCCCGTGTCGCCGCCTCCGATCACCACCACGTCCTTGCCGGCCGCCGTGATCGGGCGCTGCTCGGACGGCGCGGGCACGCTCGGCGCGGGCCCGAGCTGGGTGGCGACCCAGCGGTTGCGGTAGTACAGGTAGTCCATCGCCGGGTGGATCCCGTCGAGCTCGCGCCCCGGGGCCTGGAGCTCGCGGGGCACCCGCGAGCCGGTGGCCAGCACGATCGCCGAGAAGCGCTCGCGCAGCTCCTGCACGCTCACGTCGCGTCCCACGTCCACGCCACAGCGCAGCTCCACGCCCTCGGCCACGAGCTGGTCCACGCGGCGCTGCACGAGCGACTTTTCGATCTTGAAGTCGGGCACGCCGAAGCGCACGAGCCCGCCCGCCGCCTCGTCGCGCTCGAACAGCGTCACCTCGTGCCCGGCCCGCCGCAGCTGCTGGGCGGCCGCCATTCCGGCCGGCCCGGAGCCCACCACCGCGACCGAGCGCCCGCTGAGGATCCGCGCGTGGGGCGGTTCGGGGCGCACCCACCCCTCCTCCCAGGCGCGGTTGATGATCGAGTTCTCGATCTGTTTGATCGTCACGGCGTCGCCCTCGCGGATCTCCAGCACGCACGCGGCCTCGCAGGGGGCGGGGCACAGCCGCCCGGTGAACTC
>DATJBO010000281.1:0-3483 GCA_035515315.1 Solirubrobacteraceae bacterium | reverse complement strand
AGCTCGCCGGCCGCGGCCCGCGAGAAGAGGTCCGAGAGGGCTTCGGCGAACATCCCCGGGCGCTCCAGGCAGTGAAACAGGTAGAAGCCCACCACGGCCCGGGAGTGGCGCAGCAGCGAGCCGGTCGACACCTCGTTGGGGACGTTCGTGGAGATCCCGCACACGACGATCCGGCCGAAGTGCGCCAGTGCCCGGTAGGAGGCGTCGAACGCCTCACCCCCGTACATCTCGAAGACGACGTCCACGGGCTCCCCGCCGTTGGCGTCCACCAACCTCGCCGTGAGGCCGTCCGGCGCCGGATCGACCGCGACGTCTGCTCCGAGCTCGAGCGCCAGCGCGCGCCTCTCCTCGCCGGAGGCGGTGGCGATCACCCGCCCCGCGCCGAAGCAGCGGCCGAGCTGCACCGCCAGCGACCCCACTCCCCCGGCCGCGCTGTGGACCACGACGCTCTCCCCCGGCGCCACCCTGGCGGCCGTCCGGTAGAGGTGCCATGCGGTCGTCCCCTGGACGACCATCGCCAGGGCGCTGCCGTCGTCGAGCCCGTCGGGCACGCCGAACACGCGCTCCTCGGGGGCCACGGCGTACTCGGCGTAGCCGCCGTGGCCGACGAGCGCCACGACCCGTTCGCCGGTGTCCTCGCGCACGCCGGCCACCTCTCCCCCCGGGACGAGCGGGAGGCTCGCCGCCTGGACGTAGGAGTTCGTGCGGGTGTGGGTGTCGGCGAAGTTCAGGCCGGCTCTGGTGACGCGGATCAGGACCTCTCCCGGGCCGGGGTCGGGCACGGGCAGCTCTGCCAGCTGCAACACCTCGGGCCCCCCGAACTCGGTCATCTGGATTGCTCGCACCTGCAAATCCCAGGCTATCGGAGTAAACCCGGCCCGTCCGCGCCGGGCGGGTGCTCTAAGGTGCCCGCCTCATGCCGATCACGGTCGTCGGATCGATCGCCTACGACACGGTCAAGACCCCGTTCGGGGAACGCCAACGGATGCTCGGGGGGGCCGCCGTGCACTTCGCCCTGGCGGCCTCCTTCTTCGACGAGGTGCGCGTGGTGGGACCCGTGGGGGAGGACTTCGGTAGCGACCAGCTCGAGGTGCTCCACCACCGTGAGGTGGATGTCTCGGACATCGAGCGCGTGCCCGGGGGACGGACCTTCTTCTGGCACGGGGAGTACGGCTGGGACCTGAACTCGCGGGAGACCCACGACACCCAGCTCGGGGTGTTCGAGGGGTTCGCCCCGAAGCTGTCGGAGCGCTCCCGTTCGAGCGAGGTCCTGTTCCTGGCCAACATCCAGCCGGAGCTGCAGCTGCAGGTCCGCAGCCAGCTCCCCCACGCCCGCTTCGTGGCGCTCGACTCGATGAACCTGTGGATCGAAACCACGCGGGACTCACTGGTGGCGGCGATCACGAGCGTCGACTGCGTGATCCTCAACGACGCGGAGCTGCGCCAGCTGACGGGCAAGCCGAACCTCGTCGCCGCGGCCCGGGAGGTGCTCTCATGGAGACCCTCCGGAGGGTCCGCGGGCGCGCGGGGCCCGACCGTGGTGGTGGCCAAGCAGGGGGAGTACGGCGCCGCGCTGATCACCCCGGAGGGCTTCTTCGCGCTGCCCGCCTACCCGCTGGAGACGGTGATCGACCCCACCGGCGCAGGCGACACCTTCGCCGGGGGCCTCGTGGGGTACATCGCCGCCCACCCCACCGAGGAGCTGACGGACGACCTGCTGCGGCGCGCGATGGCACACGCGACCGTGCTCGCGTCGTTCAACGTGGAGGAGTTCGGGACCGACCGCGTGGCCCGCCTACGGGGCCCGGAGATCGTCGCCCGGATCCACGAACTGCACGCCATGACCCAGTTCAGCGGCGCCCCCCTGGCGCCGCGCGGGTGACCGCAGCGCTGCACGGGTGAGCCCTTCGCAGCCCTCGGGCGAGTCCCTTCGCAGCCCTGGGGCGAGGCCCTTCGCAGACCTGGGGCGAGGCCCTTCGCAGCCCTGGGGCGAGGCCCTTCGCAGCCCTGGGGCGAGGCCCTTCGCAGCTCTGGACATCGGGGGCTATTACCGATGCCCACGGGGTAAGATCCTCACAGCGTGACCACGTGGACCTTCATCTGGCTGATGTTCCTGCTGAAGATCCCGATCGTGGCCCTGTTCCTGATCGTTCGCTGGGCGGTCCGCCAGACGCCCGAGACGGCGGGAGGACAGGGCGGCGGCGGGATCGGCCCGCGCCCGCGCCCGCTGCACCCCCACCACCCCCGATCGCGCCTGCCGCGGCTGCCGCGCCGCGGCCCTCACGGGGTGGCGGAGCCGGGACCTCCCGCCCGCGTACGGGCGAGCGTCTCCATCGACCGGCTGCAGCGCCACTAGATGATTGATTCCACGGTTTTAGGCGCAGTAGTCGACGAGTGCGCGGCTGGGGCGTCCGAGTTGGTGGTTGAGGGTGATGGCGGCGGCGAGGGTGAGCAGGCGTTGGAGGATGCGCTCTCTGAGGCCTTGGAGTGTTCTGGCGCCGTGGCGCTCGAGCGTGAGGGTGTCCTTGCATGTCCAGAAGATGCTCTCGATGCGCTGGCGGATCGGCGCGAGGTGTGGGCCTCGGCCGGACTCGTCCTTGCGGGTGGGGCGCAGGATCGTGGCGTCCAGTTCGCTGACGGCTTGCGCGAATGCTTTGCCGGCGTAGCCCTTATCGCCGATCAGCGTCTCGCCGCCCGTTCGGCGGGTGCGGGCGAGCAGCTCCAAAGCGACGTCGCGCTCGTCGCGTTTGGGGGAGGCGACGGTGACGGCTCTGGGTGTGCCGTCGGGCGCGAAGATGGCGTGCATCCGGAAGCCCCAGAAGAAGCGGGAGTGGCTTCTGCAGTAGCCGTAGTCAGCGGCGTCCGCGAGCTGGGAGCGCTTGACGGTCTCGCGGCTTCTGGCGCACTCCAGCGGGGTGGAGTCCACGAGCAGCAAATCGTCATAGAACCCGGGGCTCTGGCTGGCGAACACGTTCATCAGCCACTCCAGGGTGTCCACCAGGTCACGGCGGCGCTTGAAGTAGCCGCCCTGGCCGGGGATCGTGGGGAACAGGTGGCGCAGCTGCTTGCGCGCGACCCGCAAGAAACGCCGGTCGGAGGGTATGCCCATGATCGCCTGGGCCACGCAGAGGGTGACGACCTCCGCGTCTGTGAGGCTCCTGCGGGCGTTCTTCGGCTTCTGCGGCAGGAGATCGTCAGCCGTCACATAAACGGCAGTGAGCAGCAGGTCGAGGTCGGCGTCCATCGAGGCCCCTTTCGGTCAGCGATGCGTGAACACCGCCGACTTCGACCCTGCTGCTTGAAAACCCTCGAAACCACGGCCCCCGCCGTGGAATCAATCATCTAGCCGGCCAGCGCCCCGCCGGCCACGCCGGCGCTGAGCTGCCCGGGGGGCAGTCCGAGCGTGGGGACGTTGGGGGCGCTCCCCACCACCCGCGTGCCGATTCGGACCGTCTCCGAGACCCCCAGGGTCGCCGCCGCCCC
>DATJBO010000280.1:0-13496 GCA_035515315.1 Solirubrobacteraceae bacterium | reverse complement strand
CAGATCGGGCAGATCAACCGCCACGAGCAGCGCCGTCGCTACTTCTTCACCGCCCTGCTCGAGCTGGCCGGGGGAACGCTCGACGGGCTGCGCGTGCTCGACCTGGGGTGCAACGCCGGGCTGTGGTCGCTGAACGCGGTCGAGTCGGGCGCACGGTTCGTCCTCGGGATCGACCATCACGCGCCCTACGTCGAGCAGGCGGAGCTCGTGTTCGAGGCCAAGGGGGTCGACCGCGACCGCTATCGCTTCGAGTGCGGGGACGTCCTTCGTCACACCTTCCCGGAGAGCTTCGACGTGGTGCTGTGCCTGGGGATCATGGAAGTCACCTCCGAGCCGCTGCGGCTGTTCGAGCTGATCGACTCGGCCGGCGCGGAGATCGTCGTGATCGACACGGTCGTCTCGCACTCCACCTCCGCCACGTTTGAGCTCTCGCGCGTGGACGATCCCCAGAACCGGGCCGAGCAGTTGCGGGTGCTGCTCCCGAGCCCGCGCGCGGTGCTCGAGATGGCGCGCGAGTTCGGCTACCGGACCGTCGCCCTGGCGCACAACATGACCGACTACTCGGGGATGGACGACTACCGGGAACGGCGGCGGATGGCGTTCGTCTGCGCGCGCGGCTCGCGCGCGGCGGGCCTCGGCGCGCTGGCCGCCAGGCGGGGCATCGAGGAGCGCTGGCTGAGCTCGTCGATGCTCCAGCGGGCGCGCGAACGCGTGTTCCATTAGGGCGGGATACCGGCAGCACGCTGCCGGCCCGCATGCTGCCGGCCCGCATGCTGCCGGCCCGCACGCGGCCGGCCCGCACGCGGCCGGCCCCCACGCGCGGCTCCCGACCCGCGGCGCTACCGCGGTGGCCCGGCCTCGCGCTCGAGCCGGGCGAACACGCGCGACCACGGCCACTGCAGCAGCGATGTGAGGGTCGAGTGCCGCGGCGGATGGCCCTTGCCGCCGCGCCCCAGCGCGACCTCCTCGGAGCTGATCAGGCGATTGGCGTGGAACGCCGGACCCGTGCGCAGATGTTCGAGGTCGGGGATCTCCACCGTCGAGCCGGCGCGGTCGAGGATCGTCCGCAGGACCGCCTCGGGTCGCTCGAGGAAGTCCTCGTAGCGGACGAACACGCGCCGCTCGGGCGGCTGGGCGGAGAAGGCCGCGAGCGAGATCGCGTACGTGAGCCACAGGTCGGCGTTCGTCCTGAGGTCCATCAGCAGGCGCCGGGCGCGCCCGCGGCGGCTCTCGAGCCGCCCGATCGATGCCACGACCGCCTGCGGGTCGCGCACCAGGAACACGAGGCACAACTCGAGCTCACCCACGTGTTGCAGTTCGCGTGCACGCAGGGGGAAGTGGGACGTGTCGACCACGTATTCGGCGCCGCCGGTGACGGCGATCGCCTCGAACAGCCTCGCCGCGAGGCTCCGGTAGGGCGCCCGCAGGGCCCGGCGCCGGCGCAGGGAGCCCACGCGCAGCACCGCCGAGGAGCGCTCGAGCAGGCGGTGGGCCGCGCTGCCGTACAGCTGCTGCGCGTCTGGCAGCGCCGCGCGCACGGCCGCCCAGAAGCGGGTTCGCTCGAGCCCGCCGAGCACGGGAGTGCCCGACCGCGAGAGGTACCGGTCGAGCTCACCCGCGAAGAACACGCCACGGCAGTTGCCCAGCGCGACGCCGAGGATCGTCGAGCCGCTGTGACCCGAGCCCATGATGAAGACGGCCCCCGTCCGTCCCGGCGTGTCGCGCATTGCCGTCGGCTCCGGCGGGACGGGCTCCCCCGCGGCGCTCATGCGTTGGCGCGTTCGGCGTGCGCGGGCCCGGGCTCGGCCGGGAGCTCGCGGGATGCAGATTCCAGCCGCTTGAACACCAGCCGCCACGGAAGCTGCAGCACGCGCGTCAGCAGGGAGCGGGGTGGGGCCGCGGGGGCGCCCGCTTGTAGCGTGACGGTCGGCGAGCGGATCAGGCGGTTGCCCTGGAACGGAACGCCCGTGGCCAGGGTGAGATCGTCGAGCGTGGCCTGCGACCCGGTGGCGAGCAGGATCCGGTTCACGATGGCGGTGGGCTCGGCGAGGAACTCCTCGTGGCGGACGAACACCCTGCGCCCGCGTGGGTGGTGCACGAATACCCAGCTGGCGAGCAGGTGGGTCAGCCACAGGTAGGCGTTGGCGGCCAACACCCCATAGCGGCGTTCGGGCACGTCCTCGCGTCCCAGCGACGCGACCGCGCTCTCGGGGTCGCGCACCAGGAACAGCAGGTACAGCTCGATGTTCCCGAGGCGCTGCAGCTCGCGGGCCCGCATCGGATAGTGGGAGCTGTCCACCAGGCGCTCTGCCCCGGAGGTCCGGGCGATCGCGCCGAACAGTTGGGCCGCGACCTGCAGGTAGCGCGGCCGCAGCACGTGTCGGGTGCGGAGCCGGCGCGGGTCCAGCAGCTCCGAGGAACGCTCCAGCGCGCGTAGGCCCCCGCCGGTGACACCGTCGGCGTCCACCTGCGCCCGCACCTCCTCCCAGAAGCGTTCCCGCTCCTCGCCGGCGACCGGCGTTCGCCCTGCTCTCGGCAGCCACTTGTCCAGCTCGCCCGCGTAGAAGACGCCCTCGCAGTTGCCGAGTGCGACCCCGAGGATCGTGCTGCCGCTGCGCCCGGCCCCCATCACGTACAGGACCTTCGGTGTCCTGGAGCCGGGCTCGAAAGAGTCGCTGGGAGGGGTCTGGCTCATGGGCCCGGGCAGTGTCGCAGAGCCGGCCCGCCACGCGGGGCGGGTGCCAGACACCCATCAACCGGCTGAACAACCTCCTCGGGTCTTACAGCTAACCCGCGGAGAAGATCTCCAGGGAGCCGCTCAGCAGGTGGTCGTTGGCGTCCCCCTCGGGCTCGACGACGTGGCCGTCCACGACGATCGGGCTGTTCCAGTGACCCGAGGAGCCCGGCAGGTGGGCGATCGGCCGAGGCGAGCCCGGGCGGTACACCTCGATCCCGCCCTGGTCGGGTTCGTAGACGTACAGCAGCCCGCCCGCCAGGATCGGGCTCGTGCCGGGGGTGTCGGTCCGCCACATCTGGGTCAGGCGACCCGAGCGCAGCACGTACGCGGCGGTCGCGTGTTCGTCGGCGACGAACATCGTCGTGTGCCCCCCGTGGCTCCAGACGGCGGGTGCCGTGAACAGCTCGCCGCCGCCCGGCAGCGGCAGCCGCTGCGCTTCGCCGCCGGTGCGGGGCCGGCCGCCGGGAGCGTGCCCGTTCAGACGCGAGAGCACGAGCACCCGCATCACGCCGTCCTTGCCCGACACCATCACGCGATCGTGGCCGAGGAGCACCGGCCCGCTGGAGCCGAGGTCCGTGTCGGTGCGGTTCAGTTCTTCCTGGTTGGTGGGCGTGAAGTACTGGCGCAGCCGCAGGTGGGGGAGGGTCAGCTCGATCACGCTGTCGCCGAAGTCGGTCGTCCCGTTCCAGGGCGCGTTGCCGGTGTCGAGCAGGACACGCCTGCCGCCGGGCTCGACCACCGCGCCCGCGCGCGAGAGGATCGCCGAGTCGCTGGCCGGGCAGCTGCTCGGCACCTGCAGGTAGCGGCGGCCCGCGCACAGCGTGTTGAAGATCGCCACGCGGCGGCCGCTCGATCGTTCGAGCACGACCAGGTGACCCTGATACGGGGGCGTGTCGCCGATGTATCCGCCCGTCGCCACGAGCAGATACGGGCCGTCGATGTTGAGCGCCGCGGCGAGCTTCTCCCGCCTCGGTTCGAGCGTGACCCGCGCCGGCCAGCCGCCGCCCCGCTGCTCGCTCCCGGATGCCAGCAACAGCTTGTGGACCAGCCCGTCCGGGGAGGTCGCGTACACCGACCCCCGGCCGGGGTCGGCCAGCGGGCTGGCCGTGGTGATCTGATAGCTGCCGGCCCAGGACCCGTAGCCGGAGGGGGTGAAGGTCCACAGGATGCGTCCACTGGCGGCGTCGATCGCGAGCGTCCGCCCGTAGGTCGTGGTCACGACGATCGCGTCACGCTGGACGCCGGCGACCGTGACGCCGTGCAGATAGATCGGCGATGAATCCACCGTCCCGGGCAGCTGCACCGTGGTGCGGGCGAGGTGTGCGACGTTCCCCGCCGTGATCCCGGTGGGGCTTTCCGTGACGTCGCTGCGTCGGGGGTTCAGGCCGAACTCGGTCCAGTTCAGCAGCTGCGCTGCCGATGCGGCCACGCTCGCCGTCGGGATCGAGTCCGTGGGGGCCGAGCGGGTGGCCGGCGAGCCGCCGCTCGAGCCGCAGGCGGCCACGAGCAGCCACCCCGGCATCACCGCGAGCGTGACCAGAAGCCTGCGCGGCGTGCGCATCCGGACGTTCTAGCGCATCGGTTAGGATCGCCCGGTGGCCAAGCATCCCGCCGTCGGCGAGCAGGCACCCGACTTCGAGTTGGAGGGCACCGAGGGGCGCTTTCGCCTTTCCGAGCACCGCGGCGAGCGCGTCGTGCTGCTGTTCTATCCGGGCGACAACACGCCCGTGTGCACCAAACAGTTCTGCTCGTACCGCGACCGGCCGGACGACCTCGCCGGCCTGGGTGCGGCAGTGGTCGGCATCTCGGCGCAGGGACTCGACTCCCACCGGGACTTCATCGAGAAGAACCACCTGAACGTGGCGCTGCTCGCCGACGAGGACGGCAAGGTGGCGGGCGCCTACGGCGCGCACGGCCGCCTCGGCACCAAGCGGGCCGTCGTGATCGTGGACGAGGACGGGATCGTGCGCCACCGCCAC
Source organism: Solirubrobacteraceae bacterium (assembly GCA_035515315.1). Lineage (GTDB taxonomy): Bacteria > Actinomycetota > Thermoleophilia > Solirubrobacterales > Solirubrobacteraceae > Palsa-744. Next base: position 8,780 of record DATJBO010000280.1, on the reverse strand, counting down.
GACCACCTGCTGGGGCTGGACTTTCAGTCCGTCGACGAACTCAAGGCGGCGCTCGAGGCGCTACCGAGCCCGGCCGCGACGTAGCGCTCAGGCGCCTCCGCCGGCGACCGCCGTCACGCCGTCGCGCAGCTGGGACGCGCGCTCGCCCGCGGCGCGGGCGGCGTGCAGCTCGGTGAGCTCGAGCTGCATGTTGCGAGGCTCGTCTCCCGGCCCCGGGGCGCGCCGGTGCCACACGCCGTCGCCGTCCAGCTGCCACGAGCTCTGGTTGTCGGCGAAGGCCCGTTCGAGGGTGTCGAGCAGCTCGGCGCGCAGCTCCTCGGCCTCGACGGGCACCGCCAGCTCGACGCGATGGTCGAGGTTGCGCGGCATCAGATCGGCCGAGGCGATGTAGATCGCGTACTCGCCGTTGCGTTCGAACGCGTACACGCGGGAGTGCTCGAGCAGCCGCCCCACGATCGAGACGACCCGGATGTTCTCCGAGATCCCGGGCAGTCCCGGGCGCAGGCAGCAGATCCCGCGCACGTTGAGGTCGACTTTCACGCCGGCCTGGGAGGCGGCGTACAGGGCCCGGATGCAGCGGCCGTCGACCAGCGCGTTCATCTTCATCGCGATCCTCGCCGGGGAGGAGGGGGAGTGGGAGGCGATCGTCTTCTCGATCTGCTCGAGGATCCCGTCGCGCAGGTAGTCGGGGGCCATCAGCACTTTGCGGTAGTGCAGCGGGCGCCCGTACCCGGTCAGGTAGTTGAAGATGTCGGTCACGTCGGCCCCGATTTCCTGGTCGGTCGTGAACAGGCCGAAGTCCGTGTACAGGCGGGCGGTCGCGGAGTGGTAGTTGCCGGTCCCGATGTGCACGTAGTTGCGCACGCCGTCGCCCTCGCGGCGGACGACGAGCACGCACTTGGCATGGGTCTTCAGGGCCGGCTGGCCGTAGACCACGTGCACCCCCGCTTCCTCCAGCGCCTTGGCCCACTGGATGTTGGTGCGCTCGTCGAAGCGGGCCTGGAGCTCCACCAGGGCCACCGCCTGCTTGCCGCGCTCGGTCGCGTCGATCAGCGCGGGGACCATCGGCGAGTCGTCGCTGGTGCGGTACACGGTCTGCTTGATCGCCAGCACGTTGGGGTCGGCCACCGCCTGCTCGACGAAGCGCTCGACCGAGGTGGCGAACGACACGTACGGGTGGTGGACGAGGAGGTCCCCTTCGCGCATCGCCCCCATCACGTCGGGACGCTCGCCCTCGTGACGCATGAGGCGCGGGTGGGTGATGCTCGGCAGCGGTTCGTAGCGGAGGTCGGCGTGTCCCGGCAGGCGCACGATCTGCCACAGCGAGCCCATGTCGAGCAGGCCGTCGACGGGGTAGACCTCGGCGTCGCGGACGCCCAGCAGGCCGGCGAGCTCGGCGCGCAGCTGCGCCGAGCAGCCCGCGCCGACCTCGACCCGCACGACCTCCCCGAAGCGCCTGCGCCGGAGCTCATCCTCGACCGCCTGCAGCAGGTCGGCGGCGTCGTCGGAGACCTCGAGGTCCGCGTCGCGGGTGACGCGGAACACGTCGAAGTCGACGATCTCCATCCCCGGGAACAGCGCGTCGAGGTGGTGGGCGATGACGTCCTCGAGCGCCACCAGCACGGCTCCCGACCCGTCGGGCGACTCGACCGAGACGAATCGCGGGAGGATCTCGGTGGGAACCTTCACGCGCGCGAACACGGTCTGCGCGCCGTCGCGTCCCGACGGGTCGCGGACGAGCACCGCGAGGCTGAGGGACAGGTTCGAGATGTACGGGAAGGGGCGCCCGGGGGCCACCGCGAGCGGGGTCAGCGCGGGGAAGATCGCGCGCTGGAAGTGGCCGGCCAGCTGCGCGCGCTGGCGCTCGTCGAGCTCGTCCACGCCGACGATGCGGATCCCCTCGGCGGCCAGCTGCGGGCGCAGCTGACCTTCGAAGCAGTCGGTCAGCCGCCGGCCCTGACCGAGCACCCGCTCGCGGATCAGGGCGATCGTCTCCGAGGGGATCCGACCGTCCTGGGTGGGGTTCTCGACGCCCGCGTCGATCTGGTCGTGCAGGCCCGCGACCCTCACCATGTAGTACTCGTCGAGGTTGGTCGTGTAGATCGCGCAGAACTTCGCCCGCTCCAGCAGCGGCACGCGCTCGTCCTCGGCGAGCTGCAGCACGCGGTCGTTGAAGTCGAGCCACGAGAGCTCGCGGTTTATGTACAGCGAGGGATCGCTGACATCCCCGGCGGCGTGCAGGGTCGCCTCCGTGGACTCCTCGGTGGTCGCGGCGGTCCTCCTCGCCGCCACCTCGACGACCCTCGCCGCCGCGGTCAGGCCGCCGGCCTCGGTGCTGACGCTGTCGTCCATCGCTCCCAAGCTACTACTCTGACATCCCCGCGAGGGATCTCCGTGAGGGCCAGAGTCGTGGCACCGAGGACCCCGGTCGCGATACTGTGAGCGCGGATGGCCCGCCAGCTCTGGTTACTTCGTCACGCGGATGCGGAGCCGCATGGCACCCGCGAGGACGTCTTGCGCCGGCTCACGGCGCGGGGCGAAGCGCAGGCGCATGCGGCCGGAGCCGCCCTGCAGGCGCTCGGGGTGAGCTTCGAGGCGATCTTCTACAGCCCCAAGGCGCGCGCGCAGCAGACCGCCGAGTTGGTGCTCGAGGCCCTCGACGGCGAGGCCCGCGGTCAGGCGCGCGTCCACGAGCCGCTGGCCGCGGGGTTCGACGCCGCGGACGCGCTGGAGCTGAGCCGGACGCTCTCGGCCGACGGACGCCTGCTCCTGGTCGGCCACGAGCCCGACCTTTCGACCCTCGTGGCCCAGCTCACGGGCGGGCGCATCGATCTCAAGAAGGGCGGCGTGGCGGTTGTGCGCCTGGAGGGCGCGGGTGGCGAGCTGCTGTCGCTACTACGACCGCGCGAGCTTGCCGCGATCGGGCAGGCGGGGCCCGTTCCCGCCGGTGCCGGCATCGTCACCCTCGACTGACCACTCGGCGGGCAGCTGCGAGGGGACGTCCTCGGATTTGACGACCTCCAGCGATTCGGCAGCGAAGCGATAGCCGATCCCGAAGTGGGTGTGGATGTAGCGCCAGCTCGGCGAGGCTTTCTCGAGCTTCTGGCGCAGCTTGCGGACGAACACGTCGACCGAGCGGTCGCCGCGGACCATCGTGTACCCCCACAGCCGGGAGTAGATCTCCTCGCGCTCGAGCACCCGCCCTTCGGCCGAGGCGAGCAGCTCGATCAGCTCGAACTCGCGGCGGGTGAGGTCGATGCTGGCGTCGCCCACGAACGCCTGGAAGCGGTCGGCGCGGATCTCCACCTCGCCCGCCAGCACGGGCGGCGTCTGCTCGCGCCCGGCGCTGCGCCGGCGCCTGCGAACGACGCTCTGCACGCGTGCGATGACCTCCTCCGGGTGGCACGGCTTGGTCACCCAGTCGTCGGCGCCGAGGCGCAGCCCGCGTACCCGCTGGGCGACCGTGGATGGCCCCGTGCAGACGACGATGCCGAGCTCCGGCAGCGCCTCGCAGAGACGCTCGAGCCAGGTCCACGCCTGGGGCCCCAGCACGGCCAGGTCAACCACCAGCGCGCTCAGTCGCATCGACACGACAGCCTCGCGCGGGACCGGCCCCTCGAGCACGCGGTGCTCCCAGCCGAGCCTGTCCATGCGCTTGCAGAGGACCTGGATGAAGCCGCTGTCGCGGTCGAGTACCGCTATCCGCAGGGCCGTTGCCGAGGCTGCGCTCTCAGGGGGTGATGGGGCTCCCCCGTCGGCGTCGGCGCGCGCGCTTGCCGTCATCGCCGCGCAGTGTAGGCGATGCCGCGGCGCCGGTGCACCCTGCGGAGCGAGGGTAACAGTATCTTCACACCGTGCCCGGACCGATGCCCGCTATTTGCGTGGGTGTCCCCGCGGGCTACGCCGCTCTCAGCGGTCGGGAATCGGCGGGCTACGGCGCTCTCAGCGGTCGGGAATCCGCGAGGAGGAGACCGGGAACTCGCGGAACAGGCCGCTCACGACGAACGCGACCTGCTCGCCGATGTCGACGGCGTTGTCCCCGATCCGCTCCAGCGCGCGGGCCACGAGCGTCATGTACAGGGCCCACTCGCGCGTGTCCGGATCGTCGCCGATTTCGATTGCCAGCCGGAAGATCTCGCGGTTCAGGCGATTGATCTCGCGGTCTTGGCGGACGAGGTCTTCGGCGAGGTTGACGTCGCGGCTGGCGAAGGCGGCACGGGCCTGGACGACCTCGGAGCGGGCGAACGCCCCCATCCGGGCCAGCGTGTCGAGAACGTCGCGGTGCACCGGCGGCTCGTGGCCGGAGAGGGGGATCAGCTTGGCGATGTTCACGCACTGGTCGCCCATGCGCTCGATGTGCTTGATCAGGTGCAGCAGCGCGGCGACGAGGCGTAGGTCCCCCGCCACCGGCGCCTGCAGCGCGAGCAGCGAGAGGATCCCCTGGTGGACCTCCAGGTAGCGGCCGTCGACGCGGTCGTCGTCGGCGATCACCATCTGCGCCAGCTCGACGTCCTGCTGGTCGAGCGCCTCGAGCACCCGGTCGAGCTGCTCGATCACGAGGTCGATGCCGCCGAGGGCGTGCTGTTCGAGCTCGCTCAGCTGTTCGCGGAAATGCAGCCGCGTGTGAAGTCCCTCGCCGCCCGCCGGGGGCGAGGCGTGCTCGGCGGCGGTCACACCCGCGCCGGCCGTTGCACCCACGCCGGACCCTGCACCGACGCCGGGTGGATCCCCGCCGGGCGGATCCCCGCCGCTAGCCGAACTTGCCGGTGACATATTCCTCGGTGCGGGGATCGCTCGGCTTCGTGAAGATCGTCTCGGTCGGGCCGACCTCGACGAGCTCGCCCGACAGCATGAACGCCGTGCGGTCGGCCACCCGTGCGGCCTGCTGCATGTTGTGGGTCACGATCACGATCGTCACCCGCTGCTTGAGCTCGTCGATCAGCTCCTCGATCTTCAGCGTGGCGATCGGGTCCAGCGCCGAGCACGGCTCGTCCATCAGGATCACCTCAGGGTTGACCGCCAGCGAGCGGGCGATGCACAGCCGCTGCTGCTGGCCGCCGGAGAGGCCGATGCCCGGCTGGCCGAGCCGGTCGGAGACCTCGTCCCACAGGCCCGCGCCACGCAGCGCCTCCTCGACCTTCCCGTTCAGGTTCTCCCGCCGGCGGGCGGTCAGCCGCAGGCCGGCGGCGACGTTGTCGAACACCGACATCGTGGGGAACGGGTTGGGCTTCTGGAAGACCATCCCGATCGCCCGGCGTACCGCGACCACGTCCACGGACGGGTCGTACACGTCGGCGCCCTCGAGCAGCACCCGGCCCTCCGCGCGGGCTCCGGGGATCTCCTCGTGCATGCGGTTGATGCAGCGGATCAGCGTCGACTTGCCGCAGCCCGACGGGCCGATGATGGCGGTCACCTCGTTGGCGCGGAACTCGAGGTCGATGCCCTTCAGCTGCATGCTGTCGCCGTAGTAGGCGCGAAGACCCTCGAGCTGCACGGCGGGCGCCGCCGCCGGCCCGGCCTCCGGCTGTGGCTCGGGGATGGGAGCCGTCTCGCCGGTGATTCGCTGGCGCGCGTTGCCGGCCGGCGCGTCGGCGGGTCCGGCCGCGGGCGGGGCCTCGGAGCGGTGCACCTCGGGACGGCCTTCGGGGTCCATCTCCGCCACCTTAGAGCCTGGATCTGGAGGGAGCGTCATGCCAGCCGGTTCCTCCTCGCGAGGAGCCTCGCGACCATGTTCAGGATCAGGATCATCAGCACCAGCGTGAGCGCCGCCCCCCAGGCCCGTTCGACGACCGCGTCGGTCGGCTTGGTGATGTCGTTGTAGATCTGTACCGGCAGCGAGTTCATGAACGCCCGGAGGTTGAGCGTCGTGGCGTTGGCCGCCGCGGCGGTGAACAGCAGCGGCGCGGTCTCCCCGGCGGCGCGGGCGACCGCGAGCAGCATCCCGGTGAGCATTCCGGGCAGGGCCGTCGGCAGCACGACGCGTCCGATCACCCTCCAGCGCGGGGCGCCCAGCGCGAGCGCCGATTCGCGCAGGCCGTTGGGGACGAGCAGCAGCACGACCTCGGCGGAGCGGGTCACGATCGGCAGCATCAGCAGAGCTAGCGCGATCGACCCCTTGTAGCCCGCGTAGGAGCTGCCGGTGCCGACGATCAGGACGATGTACACGAACAGCCCGAACACGATCGACGGGACGCCCGTCATGACGTCGATGAAGAAGCGGACGGTGTGGGCGAACCAGCTGTCGCGGCCGTACTCCACCAACCACACTGCCACACCGATCCCGATCGGGATCGAGATCGCCGCCGCCAGGGCGACCATCTCGATCGTCCCCAGGATGGCGCTCTTGACCCCCCCGATCTTCGAGCCGCCGAAGAACGTGTTGCCGGTCGGGTCGGAGGTGAAGAAGCTCGGGCTCCAGGCTCCGATGCCCTTGTGCACCAGGTAGTAGAGGATCAGGACCAGCGGGATCAGGGCGAGGATCGTGCCCGCCATCACGATCCGGCGGGCGAGCGTGTCGCGCCGCCGTCGCGCTGCGCTGGGGGCGAACCGCGCCAGCGTCTCCGTCTGATGCGTGCTCGCGCTCATACGCCCGCCGCCGCGTCCACCAGCAGCACCCCGCCACCCTCCTGGCCGACCCCTGCCGTCGGGCCGCGGTAGCGTCCGTGGGCGGTCCGTTTGACGATCACGCGCGCGATGACGTTGACGACCAGCGTCAGCACGAACAGGACCAGGCCGGCCGCGAACAGCGCCGCGCGATGCGTGCCCTCGGCCTCGCCGAACTCGTTGGCGATCACCGCCGCGAGGCTGTAGCCCTGGTTGAACAGGTGGTGTCCGAGCGTGGGCGCGTCGCCGATCAGGATCGTGATCGCGATCGTCTCGCCGATCGCCCGTCCGAGACCCAGCATCGCGCCGCCCACGATCCCCGTGCGGCAGTAGGGGAGCACGGCGATGCGGATCATCTCCCAGCGGGTGGCACCGACCCCGAGCGCCGCCTCCTTCTGGTCGGCAGGCACCGTCGCCATCACCTCCCGGCTGATCGCGCTCACGATCGGCAGGATCATGATCGCGAGCACCAGGCCGGTGATGAAGTAGTTGGGGATCGTGACCGCCCCCCCGCCGATGAACGGGATGAACGACAGACGGTCGGCGACCCACTGCTCCGGGCCTTTGAGTTTGGGTGCCAGGAAGAAGATCCCCCACAGCCCGTAGACCACCGACGGGACGGCGGCCAGCAGCTCGACCAGCACGGTCAGCGCGGCGCGCATCCGCGGCGGGCACAGCTCGGTCGTGAAGAGAGCGGTGGCGACCGCCACCGGCACCCCCATCAGCAGCGCCAGGGCGGAGGTGATCAGCGTGCCCACGACCAGCGGCAGCGCCCCGAAGTGGTTGGCGCCGGGGTTCCAGTCGTTGCCGAAGATGAAGCCGAAGACACCTTCTTTGGCGAATGCCGGCCGCGCCTGGCCGATCAGTCGGATGAAGAAGTAGACGATCAGCGCCAGGATCAGCACCGCCAGTGCGGTCAGGCCCCACCTGAGCACCCGGTCGGGCAGGCGCGCGAGCGGCGAGCGCGTCAGCAATCCGCGCTCGCCGCTTGCCAGGGATGCCGCCTCCACTGCGCGCCTACCGGTGGTTGCGGTCCTTGCTCATCAGCCGCTGCCGAGCGCCGTGCCGTTGCACAGCAGCGAGCCGGCGGCCGTCTTGGACTTGCTGAGGATTTCGGCGGGCAGCGCCGCGTAGTCGGCCTTCGAGAGGATCGTCTGACCCTGGCCGAGACCGTAGTTGAGGAGCCTGGCGACGCCCTTGGCCGCGGCTTCGCCGCCCGGGATGCCGGCCTTGCAGAGGTCCTTGTTGACGACGATGAACGTCTGCGAGGTGATCGGGTAGGCCTTTTCTCCGGACGGGTTGGAGATCTTGATCCCCAGGTTGGCGGGGACTTCGACCCCTTCCGCGGCGGCGCTGGCCGATTCCAGCGAGGGCGCGATGAAGGTGCCGGCCTTGTTCTTCACGGAGGCGACGGTGAAGTTGTGCTGCAGGGCGTACGCCTGCTCGACGTAGCCGACCGCGCCCGAGGTCTGCTCGACCGCGCCCGCGACCCCGGCGTTGCCCTTCGCGCCCGTGCCCGTGGGCCACTGCACGATCTTGCCTTCCCCGACCTTCGACGCCCATTCGGGGTCGACCTTCGACAGGTAGCCGGTGAAGCCGGCCGTGGTGCCCGAGGAGTCGGAGCGGTGGATGACGGTGATCGCGGTGCTCGGCAGGTTGGTGCCGGGGTTGAGCTTGGCGATCTGCGACGCGTCCCAGGACTTGATCTTCCCGGCGAAGATGTCGGCGATCGTCGACCCTTCGAGCTTCAGGCCGGTCTGCAGGCCCGGGACGTTGTAGGAGACCGTAATCGCTCCGAGGAACATCGGGATCTGGATCGCGGGGCTCCCGTTCTTGGCGATCGCGGCCTGGTCGGCGGGCTTCAGCGGCGGGTCGCTGGCGCCGAAGTCGACGGTCTTGGACGCCAGCGACGTGATCCCGGCGCCGGAGCCCACTGCCTGGTAGTTGACGGTCAGGCCCGAGGTCTTCAGTTCGGAGGCCCACTGTTCGTAGACGGGTGCGGCGAAGGTCGAGCCGGCACCGGAGATCGTCGCCGATGGCCCGCTGGAGGTGCTGCTCGAGCTGGATTTGCTCGAGCTCCCGCAGGCGGCGAGTACGACTGCGAGCACGACGCTGGCCGCGATCGCGGCCATCTTCGAGTTGATCACTGGGTCTCCTCTGGATGGATTGTCGCTGGA
>DATJBO010000279.1:0-5226 GCA_035515315.1 Solirubrobacteraceae bacterium | reverse complement strand
CGCGGCCGGTGCGGTCGCCTGGGGGGAGGCGGTGGAGCCGCCGTTGACCGTGCCCTCGACGTCGAGCGTCTCGAACCCGCGGGGGCGGCGGTCGGCGGAGAAGGGGAGCCCGAAGGCGGCAAGCAGCGCGAAGGCCTCGACGTCGGTGGCCGCGGAGGTGGTGATCGTGACGTCCATGCCGCGGACCTGGTCGATCGAGTCGTAGTCGATCTCGGGGAAGATGATCTGCTCGCGGACGCCCAGCGAGTAGTTGCCGCGCCCGTCGAAGGAGCGGGGGCTGAGCCCGCGGAAGTCGCGGATCCGGGGGATCGCGATCGAGACCAGCCGGTCGAGGAACTCGTAGCCGCGGTCCCCGCGGAGCGTGACGGCCACCCCGACCGGGTTGCCCTCCCGCAGTTTGAATGCCGCGATCGACTTACGGGCCCGGCGCACGTTCGGGTGCTGGCCGGCGATGGTCGCGAGCTGCTCGGTGGCTGCGCGGAGGACTTTCGAGTCGGTCTTGGCCATGCCGACGCCCATGTTGACCGTGATCTTCTGGAGCTTCGGCGCCTGCATCACCGAGGAGTAGCCGAAGCGGTCGATCAGCGCAGGGCGGATCTCCTCCAGGTAGCGGGTCTTCAGGCGAGCGGGGGGTGCTGCTTGCGCGGATGCCATCTGCCGTCTACTCCAGCTCGGCCCCGGTGGCCTTGGCGACGCGCACCCGGCGTCCCTCCGCGCGCCGGATGGCGACCCGCGTGGGGTTCCCTTTCGGGTCGAGCAGCATCACGTTGGAGACGTGGATCGGCCCCTCGCGCTCGATCACACCGCCGAGGCGCTGTTCGGTGTGGGCACCCGCCACCTGGTGGGGCTTGGTGTGACGCTTGACCATGTTCAGGCCCTCGACGTACAGGCGGTTCGTGCGCGGTTCCACGCGCAGCACACGGCCGGTCTTGCCGCGGTCCTTGCCGCCGATCACCTTCACGTGGTCGCCCGAGCGGATCTTCAGCGGCCGGCGGGGCACGGTCTGCTTGGCGGAGGCCATCACAGCACCTCCGGGGCCAGCGAGACGATCTTCATGAAGTTGCGCTCGCGCAGTTCGCGGGCGACGGGCCCGAACACGCGGGTTCCGCGTGGGTTGTTCTGGTCGTCGATGATCACGGCGGCGTTCTCGTCGAAGGCGATGTAGGTGCCGTCCTCGCGCCCGATCGGCTTCTTCGTGCGCACCACCACCGCGGTCACGACGTCGCCCTTTTTGACGGCCCCCTGGGGGTTGGCCTGCTTGACGGTGGCGGTGATCACGTCGCCGACGAAGGCGTAGCGGCGCTGGGAGCCGCCCTTCACGCGGATGCAGAGGATTTCGCGGGCGCCGGAGTTGTCGGCCACCCGCAGGCGGGTCTCGTTCTGGATCATCGCGCCCGCTCCAGGACGTCGACGAGCGCCCACCGCTTGGTGCGCGACAGCGGCCTGCTCTCGACCACCCGCACCACGTCGCCCTCGTGAGCCTCGTTGTTCTCGTCGTGGGCGTGGACGGTGCTCGAGCTGCGCACGATCTTCTCGTAGCGGCGGTGGCGGCGGGCGACGTCGATCCGCACCGTGATCGTCTTCTCGGCCTTGTCGGAGATGACGACCCCCCGGCGCATGCGGCGCGTGCCGCCCGAGGGGGCGTGCACGGGCGGGAGGTCCTCGGCGCCGGCCGGGGCGCCGGTCCGGCGCTTGGCGGCTTTGGCGCGTTCCTGGAGGCGGCGGGCGCGCCGGCGGGCGGCCTTCGTCCTGCGCACCTCGACGCGCTCGGCGTGGCGCTCCTGCGGGGTGCGGGTCGGCTTGGCCGGTCCGGTGTGGCGCGAGCGTGCGCGTCGGCGGCGCTCCTTGGAGGACAGCTGCTCGGCGGGCTCGGCGGGCGCCGTGCCCCCGTCGCCGGCCTCGGCTGCCTCGGGCGGCTCGGCGGCTTCACCGTCCTCGGGCGCGTCCTCGCGGGCCTCCTCGGCGGGCTCGGAGGCGGCGTCGGCCTGGGCGCCGTCCTCGGGCTGGGCGGCGTCCTCGGCGGCGTCCTGCGGCTGCTCGGGCTCGGGGGCGTCCTGCTCGTCTGGTGTCTCTGGTTCGTCAGCCACGGTGATCGGGAGTCGGAATCGGTTCTGTCATCGGGAGTGGGAGGAGGCGTCCAGCTGGCGCTCGCGGGTTACGGTCAGGGCACGGGCGAGGTCCCGCTTGGCGCGGCCGATTCCGGCGGTGTCGTCGAGTTCGCCGGTTGCGTTCGCAAAGCGCAGCCCGAACAGCTCTTTGGAGAGCTCCGCTAGGTGCTTGCGGAGTTCGTTGTCGTCGAGATCGCGCAGTTCGCTCGCCTTCATCGCCACCGGCTCCCTAGTCCTCGCGCAGCACGAACTTGGTCTTGACGGGAAGCTTGTGGGCCGCCAGGCGGATGGCTTCACGGGCCAGGGGCTCGGAGACCCCGGCGAGCTCGAACATCACGCGGCCCGGCTTGACGACCGCCACCCAGCCTTCGGGGGAGCCCTTGCCGGAGCCCATGCGCGTCTCGGCCGGCTTCTTCGTCACGGGCTTGTCGGGGAACACGTTGATCCACACCTTGCCGCCACGCTTGATCTTGCGGGTCATCGCGACACGGGCGGCCTCGATCTGGCGGTTGGTGAGCCAGCCTCCCTCGAGCGCCTTCAGCCCGTACTCGCCGAACTGCACGTGCAGCTGGCCGCGGGACTTCCCCGCCCGGCGGCCACGGTGCTGCTTGCGGTGCTTGACGCGCTTGGGGGAGAGCATCAGCGGCCGCCCCCGCCGGAGCCTCCGGGGCGCCCGCGTCCGCCGCCGCCGCCGCCACGGCCGCCGCCACCACCACGGCCGCGACCATCGCCCCGGCCACGCCCTTCGCCCCGGCCACGCCCATCGCCGCGTCCGCGGCCGTCGCGCTCGGGGCTCGGGGGTGCGGGTGCGCTCATGTCGGTGAGGTCGGCGCCGGTGTACCCCTCGGGCATGATCTCGCCCTTGTTGACCCAGCACTTGACCCCGATCCGCCCGAAGGTGGTGCGGGCCTCGTAGAAGCCGTAGTCGATGTCGGCGCGCATCGTGTGCAGCGGGACGCGCCCATCGGCGTAGCTTTCGGTGCGGGCCATCTCGGCGCCGCCGAGGCGACCGGCGACCTGGATCTTCACGCCCTTGGCGCCGGAGCGCATCGCGCTCGTGAGCGCGCGCTTCATCGCCCGGCGGAAGGCCACACGGTTCTGGAGCTGCTCGGCGATCGACTGGGCGACAAGCTTGGCGTCGAGCTCCGGGCGCTTGATCTCGAGGATGTTGACCTTGATCTGCTTTCTGGTCAGGCGGTGCAGGTCGCGCCGCAGGGCGTCCACTTCGGTGCCCGACTTGCCGATCACGATCCCGGGACGGGCCGTGTGGATGTTGACCTCGAGTTCGTTGGCGTCCTTGCGGATCGTGATCTCCGACAGGCCGGCGTGGGCCAGCTTGTTGACGATGTGTTCGCGTACGTGGATGTCCTCGGCGAGGTATTCGGCGAAGTGGCGCTCGTTGAACCAGTTGGACTTCCAGTCGTGGATGTAGCCAACGCGCATCGCCTCCGGATGAACCTTCTGTCCCATCTTCTAACTCAGTCTTTCTTTCGTTTCGTGGAGCTCGTGGCGGCCGGCTCCGGTCTGATGCCCAGCGCGATCGTCAGGTGGCTCGTGCGCTTGGCGATCGGCGTGGCCCGACCCATCGCACGCGGCCGGAAGCGCTTGATCGTGGGCCCTTCGTCGGCGTAGGCCTCCCGCACGATCAGGTCTTCCTCGAGCAGCTCGTGGTTGCTTTCGGCGTTGGCCACCGCCGACTCCAGGAGCTTGCTCCAATTGCGGGCAGCCTCGCGCGGGGTGAAGGCGAGGATAGCGCGGGCCTCGTGGACGCTCTTGCCGCGCAGGTGCCCGCACACCATCCGGGCCTTGCGGGCGGAGGTACGCACGTAGCGAGCGCGAGCGCGCACCACCCGCCGGCGGGACGCCGTGCCGGGTTTGGGGCGGCGTGGGGCGGGGACCGGAGCTTTGGCTTTCGCCGTGCTCCCGGCCGGCGCTTTGGCTTTTCCACGAGTGGCTTTCGGCGCGGGCTTCTCCTCGGCGGAGCTCTCCGCCGTGGCCTGTTTGCGCCGGGGCCTGCGCACCCCGCGTTTGCGTGGGGCCTGCTCGGCAGCGGGCGCGTCCTCGCCCTCGGCGAGCTCCTCGGCGGCGGGCTGCTCCTCGGCGGCGAGCTGATCCTCCACGGCGGGCTCCTCGGGCGCCCGCCCCTCGGCCGCGGCGTCGTCGGGCCGCTGGTCGGGCTGCTCGTCCTCGGCGCTCATCTCACCCTTCCGGATCCCGCATGGCCGCGGAACACGCGCGTCGGGGCGAACTCCCCGAGCTTGTGGCCGACCATCGCCTCGCTGACGTAGACGGGGACGTGCTTCTTGCCGTCGTGCACGGCGATCGTGTGGCCCACCATCTCCGGGAAGATGGTCGAGGCGCGCGACCACGTGCGCAGCATTTTTTTGTTGTTCTCGGCGTTGAGGGCCTCGATGCGGCGCATCAGGCGCTCTTCCACCCACGGTCCCTTCTTGCTCGAGCGGCTCATCGGCGGTTCCCTGGGTGCCGGGGGCTCATCGTCCCTTGCCCTTCCCGCGGCGGCGGCCGCGGACGATGTAGCGGTCGGAGGACTTGTTGCGCTTGCGGGTGCGGTAGCCGAGCGTCGGCACGCCCCACGGCGTCACGGGGTGGCGGCCCGGTGTGGTCGATCCCTCGCCCCCGCCGTGGGGGTGGTCGACCGGGTTCATGGCGGTGCCCCGCGTCTGGGGGCGGACCCCCATGTGGCGCTTGCGGCCGGCCTTGCCGACCTTCACGTTCTGGTGCTCGGGGTTGCCGAGCGTGCCGACGGTGGCACGGCACTCGGCGCGGACCATGCGCATCTCCCCCGAGGGCAGCCGCAGCGTGGCCATGCCGGCGTCCTTGGCCATCAGCTGGGCCGAGGCCCCGGCCGAGCGCGCCATCTGGCCCCCGCGGCCGGGCTGGAGCTCGATGTTGTGGACGACCGTGCCGACCGGCATGCGGGCCAGCTCGAGGCAGTTGCCGACGGCGATCTCGGCGTTCTCGCCGGAGCGGACCCGCATCCCCACGGCCAGGCGCTGGGGCGCGAGGATGTAGCGCTTCTCGCCGTCGAGGTAGTGCAGCAGGGCGATGTAGGCGGAGCGGTTGGGGTCGTACTCGATCCCGGCGACCTTCGCCTCGA
>DATJBO010000278.1:0-7846 GCA_035515315.1 Solirubrobacteraceae bacterium | reverse complement strand
CGTTAGTGGCCGTCACGACCACCTCCACCGTGTCGCCGATCAGACCCGCCACGAGTTTCAGCGTCGGCCCGGTCGCTTTGGAGATTTCAGAGCATTCTTCCCCGGCCTCGTTGCACACCAGCCACTGGTAGGTGAATGTGATCGGCTCGCTGCCCGACCACGACCCCGTCAGCGCGCTCAGCAGCTGACCGTCGAGCAGCGGGCCTCCGATCGAAGGCAGCCCGAGGTTGGCCGGCAGCAGCGCGCCGACGACCGGTGTTTCCGACGAGCTCGCCGAGGCCGAGCCCACCCCGTTCGAGGCGAGCACCTTGACGACCATCGAGCTGGCCAAGTCCGCGGCTTCCAGCGTGTACGTGGCCGCGGTGGCCCCCGCGATCGCTTCGCAGACCGCGGTCAGGGTGCTGCAGCGTTCCCACTGGTAGTGGTAGCTGATCGGTTCCGAGCCCACCCATTCTCCGGGTTCGGCCGCGAGCTGGGCGCCTTCCTGGAGATCTCCCCCGATGGTCGGGGCATGCACGTTCAGGGGCGACCCGGGCACGATCTTCTTGCTCGCATGCGAGGTCACCGAAGCGGTCCCGCCGGGCGTGGTGGCCGTCACGATCGCCCTCAGTTTCTTCTTGACCTCGGTGCTGGTGGGACGGTAGGTCGAGCCTTCGGCCCCCGGGATCAGGTTGCAGGGGCCGTGCTTGGGCTCGCAGACCTCCCACTGGTAGGAGAAGGTGGGTTTGGTGGCGGACCTCCACTTCCCTTCGCCGACGCTCAGCAGGCGCCCGACTTCCCGCGAACCTGTGATCTTCGGCGCTCCCCGGTGTTCGGGGGGCGCTTCCGCGCGGGCCGGCGCGGCCGCCAGCACGAGCCCGAGGCCGGCCAGTCCGAGCGCGGTGGCGAGCATCTCCCTGCGCAGCCCGATCGAGACTCCCAGCGCACCCCGGCGCGTCGCCTGCATTGCTCCCCGTTCCCCCGTTCCGTTCTCGCTTACGGATCAACCTCCGCGATGTGCGGTACCCCGGAGCGGACCCCGCCAAACCTCGAAAACACCACGCCGTCCGTCGGTCCAGACGGCCCGTTTGCAGACCGCATCGATGGGGCGGTGAAGGGGTTACCGGGCTAGACGTCCGCTCTGCAGGCCGCGAACATGCGACCGTGAATCGATTACGAGTCGCGGAAAAGGAGAAGCTGTAGATATGACCATGAACAGGCTGGCCGTGGCGCTCGCGGCCCTCATGATGCTCGTCGGCCTCTCCACCCCGGCTGTGGCCGGGGCGCGCCGCGTCCCACGTATCAGGGAACGGCACCGGCTGGAAAGGCACCACCGGCGCAGCGCCTCCCCCGTCGGCTGCAAGCTGACCCTCGTCGCCGAGCCGCGGACGATCACCAGCGGCGAATCGCCCCAGCTGTTCGGCAGGCTCCACTGCCCGAACGCATCGGCGGCCGCACAGACCGTGACGCTCTACGGCCACTCGATCGGCGAAGCCACCAAGGTGATCGGGACGGCCACCACCGACTCCGGCGGCTACTACACGCTCGTGGCGCCCGGCCCGACGACCGACACGCTCTACTACGCCACCGCCGTCGGGGCTACCAGCGCCTCCAAGGCCGTGACGGTCGCTCCCGAGGTGACGATCCACGGCCCCGCCGAAAGCGCGGCGCTGCTGACCGGCGGGCGCAATCGCGTGACCTTCAGCGGCACGGTGAGCCCCATCGACGCGGGCGCCGAAGTGGTGCTGCAGCGCGAGCAGGCGGTCGCCGTCGAAGAATGGCACCGGATCCACCGCGGGATCGTGGGCCCGCACGGCGAATACTCGATAGTCCACACGTTCGCGATCCCCGGCGACGCCAACATCCGGGTGATCGTGCGCCCGCACCGGCGCTTCTCGGCATTCGGCGCCTCGACGCCGCTGTCGTACGTGATCAGCCAGCGCCAGAACCCGCTGCTCACGCTGTTGGCGACCGGCTCCGGGGCGTCGAACGATCCGATCCTGTTCGCCCAGACCGTGACCCTCCATGGGGTCCTGCAGGGCGGTGCGGGCCAGACGATCACG
Organism: Solirubrobacteraceae bacterium; assembly: GCA_035515315.1. Taxonomy (GTDB): domain Bacteria; phylum Actinomycetota; class Thermoleophilia; order Solirubrobacterales; family Solirubrobacteraceae; genus Palsa-744. The sequence continues at coordinate 5,804 of DATJBO010000278.1, read as the reverse complement.
CTGCTGGCACGCGCCAAGAAAGGCCAGTTCACCTCCGTGGCGACGACGACCGCGGGCGCGGGCGGCCAGTACAGCTTCCCCCAGGCCCCCCAGCAGAACACCGCCTACAAGGTGCTCGGCGGCGGCCGCCACTCGGCGGTGCTGTTCGAGGGTGTCAAATACGACCTCACAGCGGGGGTCTCGAGCGGCATCGTCCAGGCGGGTCAGGCCCTGACGTTCGCCGGCACCGTCACCCCCTACCGCCAGGGGAAGGTCGTCTACCTCGAGCGCCAGAACGCCAGCGGTGGCGGCTTCCACGTGGTCCAGGTCGCCACGCTGACACCCGGCCCGGGCACCAGCGGGAGCTATTCGATCACCCACGTCTTGTTCGGCATGGGCAAACAGGTGCTGCGGATCAAGGTCCCCGGCGATCCCGCCAACGAGGGCATCGCCAGCGCGCCCTTCGCGATCGAAGTCACACCCAGCCCGGCCGCCGCCCTGCGGACGATCCCGCCGGAACGGCTGCCGGGCGAAGGTCAGCCCTAGGCCGGCTGCCGGGCGAAGGCCCAGCCCTAGGCCGGCTGCCGGGCGAAGCCAGCTCCGCTGGTCCGGCTGCCGGCCGAAGGTCGGCGTCAGGCCGCGACGGCGCGCGACTCCAGGTGGGCGCCGACCTTGCGCTTGACCCGCTGCAGCGCGTTGTCGACCGTCTTGGTGTCGCACGAGAGGCACTCGCCGGCCTGTTCGTAGGAGTAGCCGTCGAGGTACAGCGACAGCACCCGGCTCTCGAGCTCGGACAGGGCTGATGACAGGCAGCTCACCAGCGAGCGCAGCTCCTCGGAGGAGATCACCTGGTGGACGGGGTCGTGGACGGTCGGCCCCGGCAGCATCTGGTCGAGGGTGGGGACGTCCTCGCCGGCGCCCGCGGGGGTCGAGGAGAACGACACGTACTGGTTCAGGGGACTGTGCTTGTTGCGGGTCGCCGTCTTGACGGCGGTGATGATCTGGCGGGTGATGCACAGCTCGGCGAAGTTGCGGAAGCTCGACTCGCGGTCGTTGCGGAAGTCGCGAATGGCCTTGTAGAGGCCCACCAGGCCCTCCTGGATGAGGTCCTCGGAGTCGCCTCCGGCGAGGAAGTAGGAGGAGGCCTTCAGGCGGACGAAGCCGTAGTAGCGGCGGACCAGACGGTCGTAGGCGTTGCGGTCACCCTGCTTGGCCAAGGCGATGAGGAATTCGTCCTCAACCTTAGGTTCAGGGTTGTGCGTCTGGGAGATCCTGGCCACGAGCAGTTCCTTTCTCCGGCCCGTGTTTACGGGCTGGATCGCTCAGTGGCGCACTCCTCCCCTGGCGCCAATACTTATGAATTCCTAAAGCTATCTAAACCTTAGGTTCAGCGTTACTTGAGGGTAGGTTCGCATACTTATGTAGCGTTGTCAAGGCTCGCGGAGCGGCTCTGCAAGATCTCGTACAGCAACGCGGCAGCTGCGGCGGCGACCCCCAGCGACTCGATCCGCCCCCGCTGGGGCAGCGCGATCAGCTCGTCGCACGCGCCCGCCACACGGGGGCGCAGGCCCTTGCCCTCGCTGCCGAGCACGAGCACCACGCCCGCCCCCGAGTAGTCGGGCCGGTCGTAGGGCACCGGCGTGCGCCCCCCGGCGGGGGGCGGGGCGCTCGCCCCGTAGCACCAGTAGCCGGCCTCGCGGGCGTCCCGCAACGCGTCGGCCACGTTCCTGACGCGCGCCACGGGCAGGTGCTCGACGGCGCCGGCCGACGCCTTGCACACCGCCGGGGTGACCTCGGCGGCCCGCCGCTCGGGGATCAGCACGCCGTCGGCGCCGGCGCACTCGGCGGTGCGGCAGATCGAGCCGAGGTTCTGCGGGTCCTGGACCTGATCGAGGGCCACCAGCACCCCGCCACCGGCTTCGAGCAGGCGCTCGGCCTCGGCGTACGGGTAGGGGCCGGCCTGGGCGCACACGCCCTGGTGGGCGCCCGAGCCGCAGTGCCGCTCGATCTCCAGGGCCGAGGCGATGTGTGGGGACCGCCCCTGCAGCCACGGCTCCCGGGCGGTGGCCGTGGTGGCCCAGATCTCGCCCACGGCCGCAGCCCGGCGCCCGCGCAGGGCCTCGCGGACGGGGTTGCGCCCGTACACGATCACGCCCGTACTAGCTCTCCGGGCAGGGGCGAAGCGGCTTGCATCACGCCCGGATCAGCTCCGGCCCCTCCGGCCCGTCGCGCACCTCCCACCCGCGCTCGCGCAGCTGCGCCCGGAAGCGGTCGGCCGCCTCGAAGTCGCGCTCGGCGCGGGCGCGCTCGCGCTCCTGCAGCAGGGCCAGCGCCGCGGGGTCCTGGCCGGCGACATCGGCGCTCCGCAGCGGGGTGAGCTCTCCCAGCCCGAGGACCCCGAGCATCTCCCGCAGCTCGGCGTCGCCGACGCCTTCGGCGCGGCGGTTCGCCTCGCGGATCCAGCCCTCCATCGCAGCGAGCGCCGCCGGGGTGTTGAAGTCGTTGGCCAGCGCGGCGAAGAACTCGCGCTTGTGCCCGGACATGTCCTCGGGGCTGGCCTGGCCGGGCGCCAGCCGGCGCAACGCCTCGCGGATCCGCCGCACGCGCCTGGCGGCGTCTTCGAGCTGGGACTCGGAGAAGGCGAGCGGCTGGCGGTAATGCCCGGAGATCAGGTACATGACCAGCGTGGGCGCGTCGTAGCGGTCCAGCAGCTCGTGCAGGGGGGCGATGTTGCCCGCCGACTTGGCCATCTTCTCGCCCGTGAGCTGCACCATCCCGTTGTGCATCCACAGCCTGGCCAGCTCCTGCCCGCGCGCCGCACGGGTCTGGGAGGCCTCGTTCTCGTGATGGGGGAACAGCAGGTCCGAGCCGCCGCCGTGGATCTCGAAGCCGTCGCCGAGCAGCTCCTCGGCCATCGCCGAGCACTCGATGTGCCACCCTGGCCGGCCCGCTCCCCAGGGGGAGTCCCACCAGGTGTCCTCGCCCTCCTTGCGGGCCTTCCACAGCGCGAAGTCGAGGGGGTCTTGCTTGCGCTCGGCGCCCTCCACGCCCTCGCCCTGGTCCATGTCCTGCAGGCGCCGGTGCGAGAGGCTCCCGTACTGGGGATCAGAGCGCACGCGGAAGTACACGTCGCCGTCCACGGCGTAGGCGTGGCCCCCCTCCACCAGCGTGCGGATGTAGTCGATGATCGCGTCCATCGTCTGCGAGGCCAGCGGCTCGTGGTCGGGGCGGCCGAGGCCGAGGCCGTCGGTGTCGGCGCGGTAGGCGTCGATCATCCGCTCGGCCAGGCCGGCGCTCGGCTCCCCCGCCGCCAGCGCGGCGTCGTAGATCTTGTCGTTGACGTCGGTGATGTTGACCACCAGGCTCACCTCGTAGCCCTCGTGCACGAGGAAGCTCCGAAGCACGCTGAACACCACGAACGGGCGGGCGTTGCCGACGTGAATGCGCCCGTACACCGTCGGCCCGCATGCGTAGATCCCGAGTGTCCCCTCCTGGGGCCCCCTCAGCGCCCGCAGCTCGCCGCTGCGTGTGTCGTGGATCACGATCTCGTTCATCCCCCTGCTCCCCCCGCCGGCGGCGCGTCACCGACCGTGGCCACGGCCAGCGCGGCGGCCCCCTCACCGGCACCGACGAAGCCCATCCCCTCCGAGGTGGTCGCCTTCACGTTGACCCGCCCGCTGTCCAGCCCGAGCGCGTCGGCCAGGCGCCGGCGGATGCGCTCGCGGTGGGGCGAGATCGCCGGCGCCTCGATGATCACGGTGCAGTCGACGTTGGCAGGAGCCAGCCGGTGCTCGGCCAGCAGCGCCACCACCGCCCGCAGCAGCTCGATCGAGTCCGCGCCGCGCCAGCGCTCGTCGGTGTCGGGGAAGTGCTGGCCGATGTCGCCCATGCCGGCCGCCCCCAACAGCGCGTCGGTGACCGCGTGGGCCAGCACGTCCGCGTCCGAGTGCCCCGCCAGGCCGCGGTCGTGCCCGATCTCCACGCCGCCGAGCACCAGCGGGCGGCCCTCGACGAGGCGGTGGCAGTCATAGCCGATGCCGACCAGCGTCAAGGCGGCTACCCGGCGTGCTGCTCGGCTCCGACCGGCACCATCGTGCGAACGCGCCCGTGGAAGACGGCCAGCTCGTCCACGCCGAGTCGCTCGAGCAGCTCCAGCGCGATCTCGTAGCCCGCACCCACCTCCGCGGGCCGGTGGGCGTCGCTCGACAGCGCCACCGGGATGCCGGCTTCTACGCACAACTCCAGGAAGGCCGGTGCGGGGTACAGCTCGCCGGCCGGCTTGCGCAGGCCGGCCGTGGACAGCTCCACCGCCACCCCCGCGTCGGCGAACGCCTCCACCGCGATCGCGTAGTAGCGGCGCAGGTCGCCGCCGGGCACGCGCCGGGGATCGCCCCAGAACTTCACCAGGTCGGGGTGGGCGATGATGTCGTACAGGCGGCTGCGGGCGCTCGCCGCGATCGTCTGGAAGTAGCGCTCCCACACCTCCTCCGGGGAACGCGCCGAGACCCCCTCCCACACGCTGAATTCGTCCATGTCGAGCGCCTGGTCGCCGAGGAAGTGCACCGAGCCCACGACGTAGTCGAAGGCACGGCCGTCCAGCAGCTGCTCGATCTGCTCCTCGCGGCCGGGGACGAAGTCGACCTCGAGCCCGAGGCGCAGGTCGGTCTGCTCGCGCACCGCCGCGCAGTAGGCGTCGAGGTCGTCGTGGGCGAAGCGTTCCCACAGCTCATGGCGCCAGATCCGAAGCGCCTGGGCGAAGCGGTAGACGTGCTCGGAGACCCCCAGCTCGACGATGCCCCGCTGCTGCGCCGCCTCGCGGTAGCGCTCGGCGTTGGCCGCGGAGTAGTACTCCTCGGCGCTCGCGTCGGGATCGTCCGGGCGCAGGTGCAGGTGGAGGTCGCTGAGCACGGCGTCGTGCGATTCAATCAGGACCGGCGGATCCGGCCGACCGCTCGGCCAGCACTAGCTCGGCCAGGCGCAGGTCCCGGGCGGTGGTGACCTTGAAGTTCTGCTCGCTGCACTCGACAACCGCCACGCTGCCCCCCAGCCGCTCGACCAGCCAGGCATCGTCGGTCGCCCGGGCGAGCTCCGCGGGGCCGACGGCGAGCGCCCGCTCGAGCGCCTCGCGGCGGAACGCCTGCGGCGTCTGCACGGCCCACAGGCAGCTACGGTCGAGCGTCTCGAGCACCTTGCCGTGCGCGTCGGCCCGCTTGACCGTGTCGCTGACCGGGGCGGCCGCGATCGCCGCATCGAGGCCGTGATCGCCGGCCAGCGCGCCCAGCACCCGCTCGGCCACCTGCGGCGCCAGCAGCGGGCGCGCGGCGTCGTGGACCAGCACGGGGTCGCCCGGACCCGCCGCAGCGAGCGCCAGGCGCACCGATTCCGAGCGCACCGTCCCCCCGCGCACGCCCTTGACCCCCTCCGGCGGCCCCGCCCCCTCCGGTAGCGACACCACGATCTCCTCGATCGCGGGCACGCGCCGCAGCGCGTCGATGCTCCACTGCAGCATCGGCCGGCCGTACAGCGGCACGAGAGCCTTCGGCACGCTCGCCCCGAGCCGCTCGCCGCTGCCGGCAGCGACGATCAGGGCAACTGCCATCTTCGCTGAGGCGCTCGCGCACGCGGCAGAGCTCGAGCTGCCGCGTGCGCGAAAGCCTCGCTACTTCGCGCCGGCCATCGCCAGCTGCTGGCTGGCCGAATCGGCGAGCAGTTCGTCGAGATAGTTCTCGGCCTCTTCCTCGTCCTTGTCGAGCGCGTACATCAGCTCCGAGGCGAGGATCTTCTTGGTGCGCGTGAACATCTGCTTCTCGCCGGTCGAGAGGCCC
>DATJBO010000277.1:0-4962 GCA_035515315.1 Solirubrobacteraceae bacterium | reverse complement strand
GCCCGCCGGATCGTGGCCACGCGCGAACGCGGACACCCGGTCGTGGCGGTCCTGTCCGCCCGCGGGAAGACCACCGACGAGCTGATCGCGATGGCCGAGGAGGTCTCCTCGGCACCCGACCCCCGCGAGATGGACATGCTGCTGTCCTCGGGGGAGCGCATCTCCTGCGCGCTGTGCGCGATGGCGATCCACGACCTCGGGCACCTGGCGATCTCGCTGACGGGCTCCCAGGCGGGCATCGTCACCGACGAGTCCCACACCAAGGCGATGATCCTCGACGTCCGCACCGACCGCATCAAAGCCGCGCTCGAAGAGGACAACATCGTGCTCGTTGCGGGCTTCCAGGGCGTGTCCGTCAACGCCCGCAACGTCACCACGCTCGGCCGCGGGGGATCGGACACCAGCGCGGTGGCCCTCGCGGCGGCCCTGCACGCCGACGTGTGCGAAATCTACACCGACGTGTCGGGCGTCTTCTCGGCCGATCCCCGCATCGTCCCCGACGCGCGCAAGCTGCCGGTCGTGTCCTTCGAGGAGGTGCTCGAGATGGCCGCCTCCGGGGCGGGCGTGCTGCAGCTGCGCTCTTTGGAGTACGCCCGCAACCACGGCGTGCGCATCCACTGCCGCTCGTCGTTCGACGAACAGCCCGGTACCTTTGTCGTCTCCGAAGGAGAAGCGATGGAGCAGCCCCTCATCACCGCCGTCACCCACTCCACCAGCGAGGCCCGCGTCACCCTGACGGGTGTGCCCGACACCCCGGGGGCGGCGGCCCGCATCTTCGACGTGCTCGCGCACGCGAACGTGAACGTCGACATGATCGTCCAGAACGAGCCCGCCTCCGCCGGGGGGGCCGCCGAGATCTCCTTCACGGTCCCCCGCGAGGACCTGCGGGTGGCGGGCGCAGCGCTGGAGCCGCTCGGCGGGGAGGTCTTCGAGACGCTGAAAACCTACGAGGAGATGGCCAAGGTCTCGATCGTCGGTGCCGGGATGCGCTCCCACCCGGGGGTCGCCGCCAAGGTCTTCAGCGTGCTCGCCGGGGAGGGCGTCAACATCGACATGATCTCGACCTCGCCGATCAAGATCTCCTGCGTGATCGAGCGCGACCTGGTCGAGCGCGCGGTCACGGCCCTGCACAGCGCGTTCGAGCTGTCCGGCGAGGGCACCGTCGGCGTCGAGCAGCCGTTCGGGTAGAGCGCCCCGGCGGTTGTCCGCCGCCTGACGCCGCCCGGCGAGGTCCCGCGAAGGCCCCGCTCACAGCTCGACGATCGCCCGCACGCAACGCTCGGCCGCGTGGCCGTCGCCGTACAGGGGCGGGCGCTCGGCCGGCGGGTGGCGCTCGAGCGCGGCCAATGCCGCGTCCGCGTCGAGGTCCACCAGCGTGTTCCAGCCCGCCGCAACCGTCTCCACCCACTCGGTGTTGGCACGCAGCGTCACGCACGGCACCCCGGCGAGGTAGGCCTCCTTCTGGACACCCCCGGAGTCGGTCAGCACGGCGCGGGCGTGGGCCAGCAGGGCCGCGAACTCACCGTACGCGAGCGGCTCGGTGAGCGTCACGCCGTCGCTGTCCGCCAGCCGCTCGAGCAGGTCAGCCGCGCGCAGCCGCTCGCGCGTGCGTGGGTGCACGGGGAACAGCACCGGCCCCGGCAGCGCGAGCACCAGCTCGACGAGCCTCGCCAGCCGCTCCGGCGGGTCCACGTTGCCGGCTCGGTGCGCGGTCAGCAGCAGATAGTCGCCGGACTCCACGCCGCGGGCTGTGGGCGCTGAGGCGTCGGCGCGGGCGTGCTCCTGCCAGCGCAGCGAGACGTCCACCATCACGTCGCCGACCACCTCGATCCGTCCGGCCACCGACTCGCCGCGCAGGTTCTGGGCGGCAACCTCGCTCGGGCACAGCAGCAGCGCCGCGAGGTGATCGGCGAGCACGCGGTTGAGCTCCTCCGGCATCGAGCGGTCGTACGAGCGCATGCCCGCCTCGACGTGCACCACCGGGAGCTGCGCCTGGGCCCCCGCGATCGCACCCGCCAGTGTCGAGTTGGTGTCGCCGTACACGAGCACGGCATCCGGGCGCAGCTCCGCCACCAGGGGCTCGAGCGCGGCTAGCATGCGCGACAGCTGGGAGGTGTTGCTGTGGCCCCAGATGCCGAGCTCGCGGTCCGGGCGCGCCAGCCCCAGCTCGCGGAAGAAGGTCCCCGACAGGGTGTCGTCGTAGTGCTGGCCGGTGTGGACCAGCAGCTCCTCGGCCCGGTCCCGCAGCGGTCCCGAGACGGCGGCTGCCTTGATGAACTGGGGGCGGTTGCCGACTACGGTGAGGACGCGCACCGCGGCAGGCTACGCTCGCCCGGCGGGCATGGCAGGCCTCGCTTCGATCAGGCGGCCGCGGCGACGACCGCGGCGGACCAGTCGATCACGGAGCTCGGGCGCACGACGTGGCGGCCCATCCCGAGGTCGTGGGGCTCGAGCCCGAGCGCCAGCCCCACGAGCTGGGGCAGGTGCAGCACCGGCATCTGCAGCTCACGACCCACGACACGTTCCGCCACCGGCTGCTGCAGGTCGAGGTTCAGGTGGCACAGCGGGCACGGCGTCACCAGGCAGTCGGCGTCCGCGTCGGCGGCGTCCCCGAGATGGCGCCCGGCCTGTTTGAGCGAGGCGTCCTTGTTCATGGTGATGATCGGAAAGCCGCAGCACTTGCGCATCCCCGCGTATTTGATGACGGTCCCCCCGAGCGCCTCGATCAGCATCTCGAGGTAGTGGTCGCGGGGGTGCTCTCCGTCGATCCCCAGGCGCTTGCGGGGGCGGACGATGTAGCAGCCGTAGAACGGCCCGACCTTGAGGTTGGTGAGCGGGCGCTTGACGCGCTCGCGCAACGACTCGAGCCCGATCTCCTCGACCAGCAGCCACAGGAAGTTCTTGTTCGTGAGCCCCCGCTCGTAGCTGAGGCCCTCGTCCTTCAGGTTCGCGTTGACCTGCGAGCGGTACGCGGCGTTCGCGTCGAGCCGTTCCTGACACTCGCTCTGCGCCCCCTGGCAGGTCGAGCAGATGTTCATCATCATCTGCGCGCCGTCGACCTGCTGGGCCAGTGCGAAGGTGCGCGCGTTGAGCGTGTCGGCCAGCTCCTGGTTGTGCTCGGCGATCACCCCCGCCCCGCAGCAGGCGGCACGGTCCAGCTCGACGAGCTCGATGTCCAGCAGGGGCGCGATCTTCGCCATCGAGCCGTGCAGCTCGGGGGTGAAGCCGCGGCTGACGCATCCGGGCCAGTAGGCGACCTTCATCGGCTCGCACCCACCTCGGGATCGGTGGCCGCGTCGAGCTCGCCGCCGCTCTCGCGGGCTTCGGCGCCGACGAGGTCCGGTGTGGGCTCTTCGTCCTCGCCCACGATGTACAGGTTCAGCTCCACGCGTTCGGGCCGGCTCTCGACCGTGTCGTAGATCGCGCGCACGCTCTTGCGGTCGGCGGGCGGGATGCGATGGGGTTTCAGTGCCGCCGAGGGCGTCACCTTGCGCCGCAGCAGTCCCTTGATGATCGCCGGCAGCGAGGCCAAAAGCTCCTTGCCGGCCGCGGGGGCGAACTTGCCGAACCACGAGTTGCCCCCGTAGGAGCGGGGCAGCAGCTCGGCCTCCCACAGCAGGCCGTTGTCCCGCACGAGCGTCGTGAAGGCTTCCTCGTGGCGCTTTCCGTTGTTGGGGTCCTTGATGTGGTGGTCGGCGGTGGCGATGCGGCGCTGACGCATGATCTGGCCCATCGGGTTGACGTCCTTGGGGCACGCCTCCACGCACTTGAAGCAGTGCGTGCAGTCGAAGATCCCCTCGGGGTCCTGGGCGAGGTCGTTGAGGCGCTCGTACTGCTGGTCGTCGCGCGGGTCCCCGACGAAGCGGTAGGACTTGGCGAGCGCGGCCGGGCCGATGAAGCCCGGATCGACTTCCATCGACAGGCAGTCCGAGACGCACGCGCCGCACTGGATGCAGGCCATCGTCTGGGTCACGTCGACCATCGCCTCGCGGGGCACCAGGTACTCGCGCTCGGGCACCGGCTGCTTGGGTAGCAGCCATGGGGTCACGCGGCGGATCTTCTTCCAGTGGACCGCGTCCATGTCCACGATCAGGTCCTTCAGCACGGGCATGTTGCCCATCGGTTCGATCTCGATCACCCCACCGCGGGCGGAGCTCTTGGCGGCGTCGAGGTGGGTGTGGCAGGCGAGCGCCGGTTCGCCGTTGATGCGCACCCCGCAGGATCCGCAGATCGCCTGGCGGCAGGAGCAGCGGATCCCGATCGAGCCGTCGAAGCGGTCGCGCGCCTGCAGGACCGCCTCGAGCACCGAGCGGTGGGGCTCGAGCTCGATCGTGTGCTCGTCCCAGTACGGCGCTTCGCCGGAGGCCGGGTCGTAGCGGCGCAGGCGCAGCGTGAAGGGCTCCGGGGGCCGCTCGCGGATCTCCGCCATCAGCCCTGTCCCCCGCGGGCGTGCGCCCGGCCTCGCGTGTGCCGTGCTGGGTGGTGCATCAGTATTTGCGCTCCTCTGGTTGCCATTGGGTGATCGTCACGGGCGAGTAGCTGATCTCGGGTGTGCCGTCGCTGAGCGTGACGTCGATGTGCTTGAGCCAGTGCTCGTCGTCGCGCGCGGGGAAGTCGGTCCTGAACTGTGCACCCCGCGACTCCTTGCGCTCGATCGCCGCCACCACGGTGGTTTCCGCGCAGTCGATCATGAAGCCGAGCTCCATCGCGCCCAGCACGTCCTGGTTGAAGACCGTGCCACGATCGTCGATCCAGGCCTTGTCGGTCTCCTCGCGCAGCCGCCGGACGGTCTCGAGCGCCGTCTGCAGGCCCTCTTCGTCGCGGAACACGGCGGCGTGACGGTTCATCAGCTCGCCGAGCTCGTTCTTGATCTCCGACACCCGCCGGCCCTCATGCGGGCGGGCGATGATCTCGGCGATGCGGTCGGAGTCCTCGCGCAGATGGGCCTTGCCGTTGGCCGTC
>DATJBO010000276.1:0-3401 GCA_035515315.1 Solirubrobacteraceae bacterium | reverse complement strand
CCCGACCGCGCTGTCGCTGTCGAACTCGTTCACGAAGGTCGGAGCGATCGCAGCCTTCGTGGCGATCGCCGGCATCGCGATCCTGTCGCTGCTGGTGTTCTCGCAGGCGCGAGAGATCAAGCGCCTGCGGGAGTGGGCCGGACGGGCACCCGAGCGAGCCGCCGAGAACGAGCAGCGCGTGGCGGCCGCGGCGGCGCTGCGGGTCCAGCAGCAACAGCAGCAGGTGACCGGCGTGCAGGCGGTGCGCCCCGTCCCGGGCGTGGGCGTCCCACCGGGCCAGCAACCGCCGAGGCCGGTCCCACCTCCGGGCGTCGCGCCGCCGCTTCCCCCGCCGGCGACGAGCCCGCTCGTGGCGGCCTCCGGGCAGGGTGCTCCGGCACCGGCCCAGGACGGCCGCCCCGGCGCCTCGCCCGCCACCGCCACCGGTGTCCCCCGCCCGGTCACGGCCGCAACGGCGGCGGCTGCGACGGCCGCCCCAACCGCGACCTCCGCCGCCGCCCAGGCGACCAACAGCGCCACGCCGGGCCAGGCCGTCGCCCCCGGCCAAGCAGGCGTGCCCCCGCGCCAGCCGATCGCGCCGGGCCAACCCACCGAACCCGGCCAACCCACGGCGCCGGGCCAGCAGACGGCGCCGGGCCAGCAGACGGCGCCCGGCCAGCAGACGGCGCCCGGCCGGCAGCCGGTCCCGGGGCAGCAGACGGTGACCGGACAACCTCGCCCGCCGGGCGCGCAGGTGCCGCCGGGCGCGCAGGTGCCGCCAGGCCAGCTGCCACCCCCCGCTCACATCCCGCCCGGGCAGCAGGCGGCGCCCACCCACTCAGCGGGCGCAGCCGGCGCCGCACGGGTCCGCTCCGGGGCGTCGCCGGTCGCTGCCCCGGCGTCGGCCGCCGCCATCGCGCAGGCGTCCAGGGTGGCGGGCACGCCCCAGGCACAGACCCCCCCCGCCGCCCCCGTGCAGCCTGGCACCGGTAGCGCCGCCGAGATCCGCGCCGAAGCGCTGGCAGCCCGCTCGCCGGCGCCGGCCGCGGCGGCGGCGATGGCGGGCGGCCCGGGTGCTCCGCCGCGTGCACCGGCGCCGCCGCTGCGCCCCGTCAACACCCCCGGCCCACCGACGTCTGCCTCCGGGTCTCCGGCCTCCGCTCCGGAGACCCCGCTCCCCGGCGCAGCCTCGTCCGCCCGCGCGCGCCGTTTCCCGCCCGCGCCGCCGCTGGGAACCGAGCCCGCCCGCGCCGAGGCGCGCCAAGCGCCGTCCGTGACGGCCACCGGGGAGAGGGGGCCCATCTCCCGCCATCGCGCCGGCCGCGGCGGCTCGGGACGATCCTCGGCCGTCAAACGCGTGCTGCTAATCGGTGCGCTGATCGCGGGCATCGTGGTGGTCGCCGTGATCGTCACCTCGGGCGGGGGCGGGTCGAGCACCCACCACAAGTCCTCGCCCACCACGACCGTCACCAACCTCGGCGCCTCCCACCACTCCCGGCACTCGAAGGGCGGCTCGGCCCACTCGGGCCTCTCGGCGGCGGCCAAGGCGGCGATGACGGTCACCGTGCTCAACGGCACGGAAACCGAAGGCCTCGCCCACCGCACCGCCGCGGAACTCCAGCGCGAGGGCTACTCCCAGGCGACGGCCCTCGGCGGCAGGCCCAATGGGGCGAACCAGTCGACGGTCGTCGAGTACGCGCCCGGCGAGCGGTCCCACGCCGAAGAAGTGGCGCGTGCTCTCTCGGTGCCCACCGTGCAGCCACTGGAAGAATCGGTCTCCGCGCTGGCCGACTCGGCGCAGGTCGTGGTGATCATCGGCGCGGACTCAGGCGCCACGGGCCAATAGCCGGCTTCCTCGATATCCCCGAGCGCTCGGCCAAGCCCCGCGAGCGCGGCATCACCCACGTGATCGACCGGGGCATGTCGGTGGCGGAGGTGGACAGCCTGCTGGAGGTGTCCTGCGCGATCGTCGACCTCGTGAAGCTCGGCTGGGGAACCGCCGTCGTGAGCCCCAATCTCGGTCCGAAGCTCGAGCGCTACGCGTCCGCCGGAGTGCCGGTCGTGCTGGGTGGGACGCTCACCGAGATCGCGATCCGCCAGGGGCGCGTGGAGGGGCTGATCGAGTGGATGCGCGAGCTCGGCCTGCGCCACGTCGAGGTGTCGGACGGCACGATCGCGCTCGACGGGAACGTCAAGCGGGAGCTGATCGAACGGCTCTCGGGGGAGTTCACCGTCCTGTCGGAGGTCGGCAGCAAGGACGCAGAGTTCATCATGGCCCCCTATGTGTGGGTGGAAGAGATCGAACGTGATCTCGCGGCCGGGGCGTGGAAGGTGATCGCCGAGGCCCGCGAGTCGGGAACCGCCGGCATCTACCGCGCCACCGGGGAGCCCAGGACGGGCCTCATCGAGGAGATCGCGCACGCCGTGGACCCGGGCAGGATCATCTTCGAGGCGCCGCGGCGCGAGCAGCAGGTGTGGCTGCTGCGCCACTTCGGCACCGAGTGCAACCTCGGCAACATCGCTCCCGCCGACGTGCTCTCGCTTGAGACGCTGCGCCTGGGCCTGCGCTCCGACACCGTCGAGCGCTTCGCGCTGGGCGGCTCGGATTGAGCAGCACCGGCGCCGACGCAGGCCGCTTCGCTCCCGGCAACGGCGCCGCAACCGCCCGCAGAGGCCCCCCCGACCCGCTCGCCAGCGCCGTCCTCGCATGCCTGGTCCTGGCCTGCCTCGGTGCGTTCTTCCTGACCCAGCGGCTGAAGCACACGCCGACCGCCGTGCAGGCCTTCGAGCTGACCCCCGTGTTCTCCCCGTACCCGGGCTCGCGCCTCAAACAGGAGGCGATCTCCTTCAAGCTCAAGCGCGCCGACGAAGCGACGGTCACGATCGTCGACTCCGAGGGCGACGTGGTGGCGACCCTCGTCCGCCGGAGGCCGCTCCCCCGCTACAAACAGTTCTCGCTTCGCTGGAACGGCCATCGGGGCGTCGCCCGCCGTTACCAGCTCACGCACGCTCCCAACGGCCGCCCGGTGCTGGTGGCGCTGCCGGCCGGCCCGCTCGCCGAGCCGGGGGACTACAGGGTTGAAATCCGGCTGCACGACCAGGACCGCACGATCCGCTCGACCCGCAGCTTCGCGCTGGTGGCGCCGTGACCGGGGTCGCGGTGACGCTCGCCACGAAGCTGCCCTCGACCGGCGTGCTGGTGCTCGCGGCCGTCGCCGCGGCTCTCGTGATCGGCGCCCTGGCGGTGCTCATGCGCCGTTACGAGGACGCGCTGCCGATGCTCACGATCTTCGCGCTGCCGTTCCGGGTGCCGATCTCGACCGGGGGGCGGACGGTCAACCTGCTGGTGCCGCTGTACCTGGTCGTGGCGGCCGGCGTGCTCGCCCGCCTGCTGCCGGTGCTGCTCGAGGTCCGGCGGACCG
>DATJBO010000275.1:0-3327 GCA_035515315.1 Solirubrobacteraceae bacterium | reverse complement strand
GAACGTGTAGCCGAACCCGCGGTCGAGTGGCTCGATCGTGAACGTACCGCGGTTCTGCTCCACCGACTCGCTTGTGATCCGGGGGATTTGGAAGTCGAGCATGAGAGTCCTAACGTCGTTTTGGTCTGCCGGCCTTCTGTGCCACGCCGCCGGCTGTTGTTGCGTGCGCCCGCGGGCCCCTCGGGCCGCGGGCCGTGGGTACTGCTACTTCGAGTACAGCTCGACGATGAGCTGCTCCTGCACCGGGGCGGCGACCTCGCGCCGCTCCGGCTTGCGCAGCACCTTGGCCGACAGCGACTCGTGATCGGCCTGGAGCCACGCCGGTATCTGCCCGGTGAGCTCTGTCGCGTCCCGGACCACCTGGGTGGCCGGCGTGTCCGCCTTGATGGCGATCACGTCGCCCGGGCGGACCTGGTAGCTGGGGATGTTCACCCGCCGTCCGTTGACCGTCCAATGCCCGTGGCGGACCAGCTGGCGCGCCTGGCGGCGGGAGGCGGCGAAGCCGAGGCGCACGAGCACGTTGTCCAGCCGGCACTCCAGCAGCGTGAGCAGGTTCTCGCCGGTGATCCCGGGCTGGCCGGAGGCCTTCACGTAATAGCCGTGGAACTGCTTCTCCAGCACGCCGTAGTAGCGGCGGGCCTTCTGCTTCTCGCGCAGCTGGACGCGGTACTCGCTCTGTTTGAGCCGCCCCCGGCCGTGCTCTCCGGGCGGGTAGGAGCGGCGCTCCACGCCGCACTTGTCCGTCAGGCAGCGCTCACCCTTGAGGAACAGCTTCTGGCCCTCGCGGCGGCACTGCTTGCACTGGGGGCTGGTGTCGCGGGCCACGGTCTAGACCCTCCGCCGCTTGCGGGGGCGGCACCCGTTGTGGGCCTGGGGGGTGACGTCCTTGACGCCGGTCACCTCCAGGCCGGCGGCCTGGAGCGAGCGGATCGCGGTCTCGCGCCCGGAGCCGGGGCCCTTGACGTAGACCTCGACTTTCTGGAGCCCCTGCTCGAGGCCCTTGCGGGCGGCCGCGTCGGCGGTCACCTGGGCGGCGAAGGGGGTGGACTTGCGCGAGCCCTTGAAGCCGGCGCCACCCGCCGACTCCCAGGCGATCACGTTGCCGGAGGTGTCGGTCAGGGACACAATCGTGTTGTTGAAGGAAGTCTTGATGTGGGCCTGCCCGACAGGGATGTTCTTTTTTGGCTTGCGCCTGCCGCGCGCACGTTTCGGTGCCGGCGGCATTACTTCTTGCCGGCCTTCTTCTTGCCGGCCACCTGCATCCGCTTGGGGCCCTTGCGGGTGCGGGCGTTGGTCTTGGTGTTCTGGCCGCGCACGGGCAGCCCGCGACGGTGGCGCAGGCCCCGGTAGGAGCCGATGTCCTGCAGGCGTTTGATGTCCTGGGAGCGCTCGCGGCGCAGGTCGCCCTCGACGGTGACCTTGTCGTCGATCACGTCGCGCAGTTTGGCCACCTCGTCCTCGGTGAGGTCGCGGACGTAGGTGTCGGGGCTGACCCCGACCTCGGTGAGCACCCGGTTGGCGGTGGGCCGGCCGATCCCGTAGATGTACGTGAGGCCGATCTCCGAGCGCTTGTTGAGGGGCAGATTCACCCCAGCGATGCGTGCCATCTTCCTCCCTAGCCCTGGCGCTGCTTGTGGCGCTTGTTCTGGCAGATCACCAGCACCACCCCGTGGCGGCGGATGATCTTGCATTTCTCGCACATCGGCTTGACCGACGGTCTGACCTTCATGTTCCCTTTCGGCGGCTTGAGTTCCGGCGGCACGGCTCTGGCTGCCGTTGCGGCAGCCGCTACCGAACCGAGGATGCGCCCTCCTCCGACGTCCACGCCTCGGACTCGGGCACGACCCTGGATGGTAGCAACCAGCACGCCCTGATGGCGGGGCGCGTCAGCCCGCGCTGGCGAGCTCTCCGGCCAGCGGCTCGCCGGGGCGCTCGTGCGGGGGCAGGTGCCACGGGGTCAGCACCCGGGGGCCCTCGGCCGTGATGGCCACGGTGAACTCGAAGTGGGCCGCCAGAGAGCCGTCTTCGGTGTAGATCGCCCAGTTGTCGGAGGCGATCCGGACTCCGGGGCCCCCGGCTGTGGTCATCGGCTCGACCGCCAGCACCATCCCCTCCTCCAGCAGCGGTCCGCGGCCCGGCTTGCCGTAGTTGGGGACCTGGGGGTCCTCGTGCATGTTGCGCCCCACGCCGTGGCCGACGAGGGAGCGCACGACCGACAGGCCGGCCCCCTCGACCACCTCCTGGATCGCGTGGGAGACGTCGCCCACGCGCTTGCCGGGCACGCACTGGGCGGCTCCCGCGTGCAGCGACCGGGCGGTCGCCTCGAGGAGCTCCCGGGCGGTGTCGTCGATCTCGCCGACCGGGAACGTCCGGGCCGCGTCGGCCACCCAGCCGTCGAGGGTGACGCCCACGTCCACCGAGATGATGTCGCCGCCCTTGAGGCGGTCGGGCCCGGGGATGCCGTGGACGATCATCGCGTTGGGGGAGGCGCAGATCGAGGCGGGAAAGCCGCGGTAGCCCTTGAACGTGGGGGTCGCCCCCTGGGAGCGGATGAAGCGCTCGGCGATCTCGTCCAGCTCGGCGGTGCTGACGCCCGCCCGGATCGAGCTCTCGAGCAGGTCGAGGGTGGCCACCAGGATCAGCCCGGCCTGGGCCATCTTGTCGATCTCGGCGGGGGACTTGCGGATGATCACCGGACCGAGCTTAGTGGTTGTTCAGAGCTGCTCCTCCAGTCGCAAGGTGGCGACCGTGGCGCGCATGTGGGCGTGCACCTCGTCGGGGCTGCGGCGGCCGTCGATGCGGCGCAGCAGGCCGGCGCGGTCGTAGAAGCCGATCAGGGGCTCGGTCTGGGCGTGGTAGACCTCCAGCCGGCGGCGGATCGTCTCCTCACGATCGTCGTCGCGCTGGATCAGCCGGGAGCCGTCCTGGTCGCAGACGTCCTCGTGCTTGGGCGGGTCGAACTCGACGTGGTAGATGTGGCTCGGGTTCTTCACGCACACCCGCCGGCCCGCCAGGCGTCGCACGACCTCGTCGTCCGGCACCTCCACCAGCAGCGCCGCGGTGAGCTGCCTGTCCAGCAGCTTCAACGCCTCGTCGAGCGCCTCGGCCTGTTGCTGGTTGCGGGGGAACCCGTCCAGCAGGAAGCCGTCGGCGGCGTCCGGGAGGCCGATGCGCTCGACGATCATGCCGACGATCACCTCGTCGGGGACCAGCTCGCCCGCGTCCATGTAGGACTTGGCCCGCCGTCCGAGCTCGGTGCCCTCCGCCACCTGGGCGCGGAGCATGTCGCCGGTGGAGATGTGGGGCAGGCCGAAGTCTTCCACCAGC
>DATJBO010000274.1:0-10218 GCA_035515315.1 Solirubrobacteraceae bacterium | reverse complement strand
AAACGGCGCCTCGCGACGGGTCGAACCTGGACGCACACCACGATCGCCAAGCGATCGCAGATGCGCATGCTGTTGAGTTTTCAAAGACCGCCGGGCCTCCCGAAGGGGGCTTCCCCTGGGGGGAGACCGACCGACCCTACGCCCTGAGGCGCCTTTGGGCCGACCGAAGAGTATAGCGCGGCATGGTCCCGGGGCACCCTCCGGTGGCCCCCCGGGCAGGCCGGATCCCGCTCTGTGCGGGCCCGGCGGGCCTGGCGGGCCCCGCCGGCCGGGCGGCGCCGGCCCGGTGGCCTATCCGGCGGCCCGCAGCCGCACGAACCGCCGCCGGCCGACCCTCAGGACCTGCCCGTCGGCCCGCCCGCACGGCACGTCGTGCTCCCCCGCGGCCAGAGCGGTCTCCCCGAGCGATACGCCACCCTGGTCGATCAGCCGGCGAGCCTCCGAGCGCGAGACCCCGAACTCCCGCGAGATCAGCTCCGGCAGATGGACCGTCCCCTCGGGACAGGCGAAGTCCGCCTCCTTGATCTCCTCCGGGTTCTCCCGCTGGACGAACACCCGCTCGAAGTTCGCTTCGGCGCCACGCGCCTCCTCGTCGGAGTGGAGCCACGCCACGAGGCCTCTCGCCAGCTCCCGCTTGGCGTCCCTCGCCGCCGTGGCGCCCTGCTCGCTTCCGGCCGGCGGCTCGCGGCCCAGCAGCAGGCGGTAGTACTCCTCCATCGCCGAGTCGGGTATCGCCATCGTCTTGCCGTACATCTCGTCCGGGGGGTCGAGGATCCCGATCTGGTTGCCCAGCGACTTGGACATCTTGCGCGTCCCGTCCACCCCCACGAGGATCGGCATCGTCATGATCGCCTGGTGGGGGCGCCCGTAGTGGCGCTGGATCTCGCGCCCGAACAGCAGGTTGAACTTCTGGTCGGTGCCCCCGAGCTCCACGTCGGCCTCAACCGCCACCGAGTCGTATCCCTGCAGCAGCGGGTAGAGCATCTCGAGCAGCGAGATCGGCTCCGACGCCGCCATCCGTTTGGCGAAGTCCTCCCGCTCGAGCAGCTGCGCGACCGTCGCGTGTCGCATCAGCTTCAGCAGCTCCACGGAGGGCATCGCCAGCCACTCGCTGTTGTGCCTGACCTCTAGCCGGGCCGGGTCCTCGTCGAGGATCTTCATCGCCTGCTCCCGGAAGGTCGCGGCGTTGGACTCGATCTCCTGCTCGGTGAGCATCGGCCGCAGGCTCGAGCGCCCGGAGGGATCCCCCACCCGTGCCGTGTAGTCGCCGATGATCAACACCACCCGGTGCCCGGCGTCCTGGAACTGGCGCAGCTTCCGCAGCACCACGGCGTGGCCGAGGTGGATGTCCGGTGCGGTGGGGTCGATCCCCAGCTTCACCCGCAGCGGGCGTCGCTCGTCGCGGGCGCGCGTCAGCCGCTCGAGCAGCACCCCCTCCGGGAGCGAGTCCACGGCGCCCTCGGAGAGCTCCTCTGCGAGCCGCGCGAGGTGCGGATCCTGCCGCTGTCCGGCGCCCGCGGCGGGCTCATCCTCGGCTTGCATGGGTGAGCGAATGCTATTCTCTCGCGGTCCCGAGGGTCGATCCTGAGGGCCTGGCGTGCCGCCCGTCACCCCTCCGGCGCCGCCGCTTTGGGTACGGTCCTCGCGCTGCAGGTCTCGCTCCCCCCGCCCGACGAGCATGAGCGTCTACGACCGACCGGCAATACCCCAGAGCGAGATCGGGCCCATCGCCCCTCCGCGGCTGAAGCGCCTGCGCCTGGTCGCGATCCTGCTGTCACTGCTGCTGCTCGCCCTCGTGTCGTTCGTGTTCGGCGTGTTCGTGTCGATCGTCGCGGACCTTCCCTCGCTGACCCGCTTCTCCCTCTACCGCAACGAGCAGAGCTCGTTCCTGTACGACGACTTCGACCACCCGATCGGGGTGCTCAGCCAGCAGAACCGCGTGATCCTCACCCCCGCCCAGATCCCCCCGCTCGTCAAGGAGGCGGTGGTCTCGATCGAGGACAAGCGCTTCTACCACAACAGCGGGGTCGACTTGCGCGGGATCGGTCGCGCGCTGATCGCCGACGTCCGCAACCAGGGCGGCGTCCAGGGGGCCTCCACGATCGAGCAGCAGTTCATCAAGAACGCGCTCCAGGCCCAGTCCCACCGGACGATCTTCGAGAAGCTCCGCGAGGCAGCCCTCGCCTACCAGCTGTCCCACAAGTGGAGCAAGGACAAGATCATCACCGCCTACCTCAACACGATCTACTTCGGCAACGGCGCCTACGGCATCGAGGCCGCCGCCCAGACCTACTTCGGCCACGAGCCCGAGCACGAAGGCTGCGGCATGCCCGGCCACGAGCTGTGCGTCCAGCAGCTCCAGCCGTGGGAGGCCGCGATGCTCGCCGGCGTGATCCAGTCGCCCAGCGCCTACAACCCGGCCGTCGACCAGGCCCACGCCCTCACACGCCGCAACGTCGTGCTCCGCCAGATGCTCGAACAGGGCTACCTGACGAGGCCGATCTACCAGCACAGCGTCGCCCAGCCCCTCCCCTCCGCCGCGGAGATCCAGGCGCCCGAGGAGCAGCCGGTCGAAGGGGTGGACGTCGGCTACTTCACGAGCTGGGTCCAACAGCAGGTGATCGAACGCTATGGCGCCCAGCGGGCCTTCGCGGGCGGGCTGAAGATCAAGACCACGCTCGATCTCGAACTCCAGCGCGCCGCCGAAGCGGCGGTCAACTCCTACTTCGGCGAAGAAGGGCCCACCGCCTCGCTGGTGGCGATCGAAAACTCCACCGGCGAGGTCCGCGCGATGGTCGGCGGACGCAACTACGCCCGCTACCCGTTCAACCTCGCCACCGACGGCGAGCGCCAGCCCGGCTCGGCCTTCAAGGCCTTCGACCTGGCCGCTGCGCTCGAGGCCGGCATCTCGCCCTACTCGGTGTGGACCTCCAAGCAGAAGGTGTTCGTCGTCCACTCCCCCCGCGGCCCGGAACGGTTCGTCGTCCACAACGACGAAGGCGCCTACTCGGGCTCGAACACGCTCGTCGGGGCCACGGCCTTCTCGGACAACTCGATCTATGCCGAAGTGGGACTGAGGGTGGGCACCCACCGCATCGCCCTGCTCGCCCACAGGATGGGCATCACCACCCCCCTCTCCACGAATCCCGCGATGACGATCGGGGGGCTCACCGTGGGGGTCACCCCCCTCGATATGGCCCACGCGTACGAGACGATCGCCCACGGTGGCGACCGCATGAGCGGCTCGATGACCCAGAACGGCCAGCCGGTCGGCATCCAGGAAGTCACCGCCGGCTCCCGGCTCCTTCCCGACGGCAACCATCACGACCGCAACCGCGTCACCGCCGCGCGGATCCTTCCCTCCTGGGTCGCCCAGACCGAGACGGGCATGCTCGAAACCGTTCTCCAGTACGGCACCGGGCGGGCCGCCTCGATCGGCCAGTTCGCCGCCGGCAAGACCGGCACCACCTCCAACTACGGCGACGCCTGGTTCGTCGGCTGGGACTCCAAGTACACGGTCGCCGTGTGGGTCGGATATCCCGAAAAGCTGGTTCCCATGACCAACGACTTTGACGGCGGCCCCGTCCTCGGCGGCACCTACCCCGCGCTCATCTGGCACAACTTCATGAACTCCGCCCTGCAGATAGACACGTCGCGCGAAGCCGCCGGCAAGAACGGCTCCTCGTCCTCGTCCTCCACGCGGACCACCGGAGGCTCCGAAGGCTCGTCGCCCAGCCCGTCGTCCCGCTCGGGATCCGGCTCGGGGTCGGGGAAGAGCTCCAAAGCGAGCCACGGCGGCAGCGGATCCTCGCCCCCGGCACCGTCGAAGCCCGCCGAAAGCGCCCAGCCCACGCCCGAACGGACCCCGAGCCCGGCGCCCTCCCACGAAACACCAAGCGCACCCACGCCGGCACCCACGCCGGCGCAGCAGGCCCCCTCCAGCGGCTCCTCCGCCGGCGGTACCGAAGCCGGCGGCGCAAGCGCACCCTGAACGTCAGCGTTCGCGCGGGCGCGGGCGTGAGACGTTGGGGTCTCCCACCACGGCGAAGCGCCACGGCAGCTCGACGGCGCGGCTGATCCCGATCCGGGGCCCAACCACGATCCGCGCGCCGGGCCAGTCGGGCGCCGGGGGGAGCATCCTCACCGGGCCCACCGCGAGGTCGCTGCCGTTGTCCTCGAGCTCGATCCCGAGGGCCTGGGTGAGCTTGCCGGGCCCCGAGCACAGATCCTGCTCGCGCGTGAGACCCGCGCGGCGATGGCCCCCGCCGGGCTCGTCCCCGCGGCGCTCGTCCACGCGGCGCTCCCTCACGCGGTGCTCGCTCACGCGGCGCTCGCGCATCAACTCCACGCCCCTGGTCGGGGCCAGCGCCCGGATCAACACGGCCGCCCCGATCCCCTCTGGCTCGCACACCGCGTTGAGCAATGCGTGGATCCCGTAGGAGCGGTACACGTATGCGCGCCCGGGGGCCCCGAACAGCGTCGTCGTCCTCGGCGTCAGTCCCACGAACGCGTGGCATGCGGGCTCGCTGTCGTGGTAGGCCTCGGTCTCCACGATCACGCCCTCGGTCTCCCCGTGCACGACGCGGCAGCCGATCAGGTCCCGCGCCACCTCCACGACGGGACGCGCGTAGAAGTCGGCGCCCATCGCGAGCGGGACCTCGGCTCGGGCGGCGCTCATGGCCGGGGAGGCGGCGCTCACGCCCCGGGCGTCCGCTCGAGCGCGGTGCGGGCCAGCGCCAGCTGCTCGAGCACCCGTGCCGTGGAGGTCCCGCCCTCGGAGACCTTCGACTCGAGCGCCCCGCCCGGCGAGAGCGCCTGCCGGAGCTCGTCACGGTGGGCCGCCAGCAGCTCGCTGTGGGCCGCCAGCTGCTGCTCGTCGAGATCGGAGATCGGCTTGCCGGCCTCGAGCGCCTCGCGGACCAGCCCGGCGACGATCCCGTGGGCCTCCCGGAAGGGCGTGCCGAGCCGCACCAGCAGGTCGGCCACGTCGGTCGCCGCCACCAGCTCGTCGGCCGCCGCCGCACGCATCGCCTCGCGGTCGAAGCGGGCCCCTGCGAGCATCCCCTTCGCCGCCGCGAGGCACAGCTCGAGCGTGTCGGCGGTGTCGAACAGGTGCTCCTTGTCCTCCTGGAGATCCTTGTTGTAGGCGAGCGGCAGGGCATGGATCACGCCGTGCAGGGCAGACAGGTGGGCCACCACGCGGGGCGCCTTGGCCCGCAGCAGCTCCGCCGCGTCGGGGTTCTTCTTCTGTGGCATCAGCGAGGAGCTCGAGCTCCAGGCGTCCGGCAGCTCGCAGAAGCCGAACTCGCCGCTCGACCACAGCACCAGCTCGGCCCCCAGGCGCGAGAGGTGGGTCGCGCAGGTTGCCGCCGCCGACAGGAAGTCCAGCGCGAAATCCCGGCCCGAGACCGCGTCCAGCGAGTTCTCGGTGACCATGTCGAAGCCGAGCTCCTCGGCGAGGAGGCGGCGGTCGGTGTCGAAGTTCACGCCCGCCAGCGCACCCGACCCGAGCGGCAGCCGGCCGCACTGACGCTCGGCGAAGGCGAACCGCTCACGGTCACGGTCGAACATCCAGAAGTACGCCAGCAGGTGGTGGGCGAGGTACACGGGCTGGGCCCGCTGCAGGTGTGTGTAGCCCGGCATCGCCCAGTCGAGGTGCTCCTCGGCGCGCGCGAGCAGGACCCCCATCAGCCCGCCGAGCTGCCCCACCGCGGCGGCCGCCTGCTCGCGGAGGTACATCGCAAGGTCGGTGGCCACCTGGTCGTTGCGCGAGCGGGCGGTGTGCAGCCGGCCCCCCACCGGCCCGGCGATCTCCGTGAGCCGCCGCTCGATCGCCATGTGGATGTCCTCGTCGTCCTCGGCGAACGGGAAGCGCCCTTCGCGCAGCTCGGCCCCGACCGCGTCGAGTCCTGCCAGCAGCTGGTCGAGGTCGGCCTGCTCGATGATCCCCCGCGCGGCGAGCATCCTCGCGTGGCCCCGCGACTGGGCGAGGTCCTGCGGCCACAGCCTGCGGTCAAAGCCGATCGAGGAGTTCAACCTCTGGAAGTCGGGGTCCTGGGGCTCGGACAGGCGCGACACGCGGGCAGTGTATGGCGGCCCGGCGGCGCTACCCGGAGATGACCGCCCGCAGGGACTCGGCCACCCGCTCGATCTGGGCCTCGGTGATCTGCGGGAAGAACGGCAGCGCCAGCGAGCGCCCGGCCACCTCCTCGCACACCGGGAACTCGCCCTCCCGGTGCCCGAACCGCTCGCGGTAGAAGCTCATCAGGTGGATCGCCGGGAGGTAGGGCTTGCTCTGGATCCCCTGTGCCGCGAGCGCCCTCACCGTGTCCTCGCGGTCGCAGCCCCGGGGCAGCTGCACGACGAACACGAACCACCCCCGCTTCTCGCCGTCGGCGTCCTCGCACGGGAGCCGCAGGTCCTCGATCCCCGCCAGCGCCCGGCGGTAGCGCTCGGCGGCCCGCTCGCGCGCGGCGAGCATCTCCCCCAGCCGTCCCAGCTGCACGATCCCGAGCGCACACGCGAGCTCGGACAGGCGGTAGTTGAAGCCGAGCCGGTCGTGGTCGAGCCAGCCCATGTCGGGGGCCCGCCCCTGGTTGCGCTCGGAGTCGATCCGCGCCTTCATCGCCTCGTCGGCCAGCGTCACCATCCCGCCCTCGGCGGTCGTGAGCTGCTTGTTGGCGTAGAAGCCGAACACCGCCGGGTGCCCCCGGGCGCCCACCGCCGGCCCGTCCCGGTGCCGGGCCCCCAGCGCCTCACAGGCGTCCTCCACGATCGCGAGGTCGTGGCGCGCGGCGAGCCGCTCGAACTCGGGCAGGTCGGCGGGATAGCCGAACAGGTGCACCGGCAGCAGCGCCCGCGTGCGCTCGCCGACGGCCGCCTGCGCAGCCTGCGGGTCGAGGTTCAGGGTGACGGGGTCGATGTCGGCGAACACCGGCCGCGCCCGCTCGTAGAGGATCGCGTTGGCCGAGGCCACGAACGACAGCGGGCTCGTCACCACCTCGTCGCCGTCGCCCACGCCGACGGCCCGCAGCGCGAGGTGCAGGCCCGTGGTCCCGCTGCTCACCGCGCTCGCGTACCGGGCACCCAGGAACGTGGCGAACGCCCGCTCGAACTCGGCCAGGCGAGGGCCGAGCGACAGTTGCCCGGAGCGCAGCACCTCCACGACCGCGCGCTCCTCCGGCTCGCCCAGCACCGGCCGGGCGAGCGGGATCGGTTCGCTCACCGTGAGGAGCCGCCCGCACCCGCCGCGCTGCGGCGGTGGGCCAGGCCGTACTCCAGCGAGTCCATCAGCGCGTCCCAGGAGGCCCCGATCACGTTCTCCGAGACGCCGATCGAGCCCCAAACGTCGTGGCCGTCGGAGGCGTCGATCAGCACGCGGGTGACCGCCCCGGTCCCCTTCGACTCGTCGAGGATGCGCACCTTGAAGTTCACGAGCTCGATGTCCGCCAGATCCGGGTACAGGTCGCCGATCGCGTCGCGCAGCGCCTTGTCGAGCGCGTTCACGGGGCCGTTGCCCTCGGCCGCCGCCCAGTAGCGCTTGCCGTCCTTCCAGAGCCTGATCGAGGCCTCCGTCTCGACGTTGCCATCGGCGTGCTTCTCGACCGTCACCCGCCACGACTCCAGCCGGAACAGCAACTCGTAGCCCTCCTGCTCGCGGCGCATCAGCAGCTCGAAGGAGCCGTCGGCGGCCTCGAACTGGAAGCCCTCGTGCTCGAGCTCCTTCACGCGCGAGAGGACGCGCGTGACGAACTCGTCGTCGGCGGCGATGCCCGCGGCACGGGCCTTCTCCACGATCGTCCCCTTGCCCGACAGCTCGGAGATCAGCAGGTCGCGGTCGTTGCCCACGACCTCCGGGTCGACGTGCTCGAAGGTGTTCGCGTCCGAGCGCACGCCCGCCGCGTGGAGGCCCGCCTTGTGCGCGAAGGCGTGCTTGCCGACGTACGGCTGGGCCGGGTCCGGCGAGCGGTTGAGCAGCTCGTCGATGAAGTGGGCGGTCTCGGTGAGCCGCGCCAGGCGCTCCGGCGCGAGCAGCGGGACCCCCATCTTCAGCTGCAGGTCGGCGATCACCGTGACGAGGTTGGCATTGCCGGTCCGCTCGCCGATCCCGTTGACGGTCCCCTGTACCTGCGTGGCGCCGGCTTCCACGGCGATCAGCGTGTTCGCCACCGCGCAGCCGGAGTCGTCGTGGGTGTGGATCCCCAGCGCCGCATCCGGGAGCGCTTCGCGGACCACGGCCAGCGCGGTGCGGATCTGCGGCGGCAGCGAGCCGCCGTTGGTGTCGCACAGGACCAGCCGCTCCGCTCCCGCCTCCGCGGCCGCCCGCAGGCACTCGAGCGCGTAGCCCGGGTCGAGGTTGAAGCCATCGAAGAAATGCTCGGCGTCGAACAGCACCCGCTTGCCGGCCGACACCAGGAAGGCGATCGACTCGGCGATCATCTGCAGGTTCTCCTCGCGGGTGGCCCTCACCACCTTCTCAACGTGCAGCACCGAGCTCTTGCCGACGAGCGTGCAGATCGGCGCGAAGCACCCCGCCAACCCGGCCAGGCCCTCGTCGTCCTCGGCGGGGACGCCGCGCCTGCGGGTCATCCCGAAGGCGACGATCTCGGCGACCTCGAGGTGCTCCTCGGCGAGCAGCTCGAACAGCTCCTGCTCCTTCGGGTTCGACACCGGGAAGCCCGCCTCGATCATGTGCACGCCGAGCGCGTCGAGGGCGTGCACGACCCGCACCTTCTCGGCGGCCGTGAGCGTCATGCCGCCCCCGCCCATGCCGTCGCGCAGGGTGGCGTCGTAGAGCTGTATGTCGGCCATGGGGGCTACCCCGCGGTGGTCGTCTGCGGGCTCGGCGCGGCGGCCTCGCCGGATGGCGTCTGCAGCGCGTCGGCGCTCACCACGTCGAGCCACTCGCGGTAGCTCTCGGTGCGGCCGTGGACAGCGTCCTCGAAGGCCGCCTGCAGGACACGTGTCACCTCGCCCGGTTTGCCGGTCCCGATGCGGTGGTCGTCGATCTCGCGGACGGGGACGAGCTCGGCCGCGGTCCCGGTCAGGAACACCTCGTCGCCGAGGTACATCTCGGCCCGCGCCACGTTCCGCTCCTCGACCGTGTAGCCGAGGTCCCGCGCGATCTGGATGATCGAGCGGCGCACGATCCCGTCGAGGATCGAGTTGTGCTGGCCGGGTGTGGCGATCACCCCCTCGCGCACGATGTAGACGTTCTCGCCGGTGCCCTCGCACACGTGACCGTGATCGTCGAGCAGGATCGCCTCCTCGTAGCCGGCCTTCAGCGACTCCACCTTGGCGAGCACGCTGTTGAGGTACTGCCCGGAGGCCTTCGCGTGGGGGATCAGCGAGTCGGGGCTGATGCGCCGCCACGAGGACACCTTGGCGCGCACGCCCTCGCGCTTGCCCTCCTCGCCGAGGTAGGCGCCCCACTCCCAGCAGGCGATCGTCACGTCCACGGGAGCCTCGAGCGGGTTCAGCCCCATCTGACCGTAGCCGCGGTTGACGATCGGCCGGATGTAGCAGGAGCGAAGCCCGTTGCGGGCGACCAGCTCGAGCGTGGCCGCGCGCAGCTCCTCGGCGGTGTAGGGGACCGGCATGTAGTACAGCTCCGCGGAGCGCAGCAGGCGGTCGATGTGCTCGGCGTTGCGGAACACGGCCGGACCCAGCTCGGTGTCGTAGCAGCGCATGCTGTCGAACACGCCGGTGCCGTAGTGCAGGCCGTGGGTGAGCACGTGGACCTTCGCGTCCTCCCAGGCGACGAAGTCTCCATTCATCCAGATGAGCTCGGTGGGCTGCACGTTTGCGATTGCTCCTGATCAGAGGTTTTCGAGCACCGCGTCGGTCGCCTGCGCGGTGCCCGATCCGCCGCCCAGATCGGGTGTGCGCAGCCCCGCCGCGAGCGCACGCTGCACTGCGGATTCTACAGCGGCCGCCTGCGCCCCCAAATCGAGTCCGTGGTGGAGCATCATCGCCGCCGACAGGAACATCGCCAGGGGGTTGGCCACGCCCTGGCCGGCGATGTCCGGGGCGGAGCCGTGGACCGGCTCGAACAGCCCCGGTCCCCCGTCCCCCAGAGACGCGCTCGGGAGCATCCCGATCGACCCCGTCAGCATCGCGGCCTCGTCGGAGAGGATGTCCCCGAACATGTTCTCGGTGACGATCGTGTCGAAGTGACGCGGCGCCGAGACGAGCTGCATCGCGGCGTTGTCCACCAGC
>DATJBO010000273.1:0-3380 GCA_035515315.1 Solirubrobacteraceae bacterium | reverse complement strand
GCGTCCCTCGCCGCCGAGCCGCGCGCTAACGCTGCCGCCGTCAGGCGCCGCCGACCAGCCCACCAAGGCGCCGCCGCCAGGCGCCGCCGACCAGTCAATTGGATTAGTGCCGGCGCGGGAGGATCCGCCGGGTCTCCTCGCCGACATCGTGGAGCGTGCGCTGGGCGAGGTCGAGCGCGCCGTGGGAGCGCTGCTTGCGAACCCGGTGGCGCGCTCGCACACGCAGCACGACCAGCGCCGTGCCCGCGCTGGCGCCCACGATTGCGGCGGCGGCCGGACGGACCCAGTTGCGGGGATCGCGCATCGCCTTGAGCTCCCACGCGTCGAGCTCCTCCTGCGCCAGCTCGGTCAGGTTGACGAGCGTCAGCTCGAGCCGCTGGGCGAGATCCGCCGGCGGCTCGACCGGCGACAGGGCTTCGCGCAGCAGCGCCTCGAACTCGGCGGCGCCCGAGCTCATTCGTTTGCCTCCCGCGAATCGGCGGTGACCGGCTCCGAGACCATCCCCTCGAGCTGGCGTATCGCCCGATGCAGCAGCACCTTCGTGGCCCCGTCGGTGCGGCCGAGAGCCCGGGCGATCTCGCGATTGTCCATCCCGAGGGCGAACCGCATGATCAGCGCCTCGCGCCGGTCGTCGGGAAGCTGCTGGACGCCGTCGAGGATCGCCTTCAGCTGCTCGCGGCCCTCGACCAGCGACTCGGTCGTGTGCGGCGCGGAGATCATCCCGGCGTCCTCGATCCCCGACTCGGGCTTGCGGGAGCGGTCACGGTAGAAGTTGGCCGCCAGGTTGTGCGCGATCCGGATGAGCCACGGCCGCAGCGGCCGTCCGTTTGCCTCCCGCAACGCCCGCTCGAAGTGACGGTACGCCTGCAGGAACGTCTGCTCGGTGAGGTCCTCGGCGTCGTGGTGGTTGCCGACCCGGTAGTAGCTGTAGGAGTACACGTCGCGCAGATGGGTGCGGTAAAGCTCGGTGAACCGGGCATCGACGTCCGCTTTGCTCTTGGGTAATTCGCCGTCCACCACATCAGAGCCTAGCTTTCGTCACGGGGCGCAGATAGTGACGGGGCGGGGCGGCCTCCTCGGCGGTCACCGTGGCCGTCCACTGCCCGGGCTCGAGGCGGCCTTCGACCAGCGCCGCGAGGCTCTCAAGCGCCGGCGCCTGGAGGTGGGCGTCGCGGGCGACGCTCGCCAGTAGCGGTGCAGAGTCGACCGCCTCGACGGCTTGACCGAGGGCGTTGCCGATCTCGGACGCCGGGACGCCCTGCGAGAGCAGCTCGCCGGCGCGGCGGTTCCGGGAGCTCGACGACACGACGCCGGCAACCAGGTCGCCCGCCCCGGCGAGGCCCGCGAATGTCTCGGGACGGCCGCCGCGCGCCCGCGCGAGGGCGTCGACCTCCGCGAACACCTTGCCCGCGGCGGCGCCGGCGACGTTCGGGCCGGCGACCGACGCGACAGCCGCGGCCAGCACCGCGACGTTCTTCGCGGTGGCGGCCAGCTCGACGCCGGTCACGTCGCTGCTCTTCGAGACGTCGAGGCCGGTCGCGCCGAGGAGCTCTGCAAGCTGTCTTGCGAAGCCGCGATCGACCGTGGCCAGCACGACCGAGGCCCCGTGCTCGAGGACCTCGGCGGCGTCGGCCGGGCCACCGAACACCGCCACCGCGCGGGCGGCGCAGCGCTCGGCCACGAACGCCGACGGCAGCGTGCCGAGCGGCGGCACGAGGCCCTTGGACAGGACGAGCACGCCGGCGCCCTGCGGAATCCGCTCGGCGTGGGCCGCGAGGACGCTCGGCAGACCACGGGCAGGCACCGTCAGGCAGATCAGATCACAGTCGACCAGCTCGAGCTCGGCGGCGCGCACGACGCGGACGGACTCCGGAAGCTCGACGCCCGGCAGGTACGGGTCGTTCGTGCGGGTGGCGGCGACCGCCGCCGCCTGCTCACGCGTCCGGCATCCGAGCTCGACGTTTAGGCCGGCGCGCGCCAGCAGCACCGCGAGGCTCGTGCCCCACGCGCCCGCGCCGATGATCGTGGCGCGGCGGATCGGAGGCAGGCCGCCGAGCCACTCCCACTGCAGCATGACCATCGGCCAGATCCGGTCGGTGACGGCACCGGCGAGCGCCGGCGACGCACCGTCCACTCTGGGGAAATGCAGCGGGCGCCCGGCCCTGAGCCGGACCTTGCGCGGCCGGATCCGCCACCCCCTGCGGATGTCCTCGGTGCCGATGATCGCGACCGGCACGACCGGCGCCCCGGTCTCGAGCGCGAGCCGTCCGACGCCGCGCCTCGGCTTGCCAAGCGTGCCCGGCCGGGTGCGCGTCCCCTCGGGGAACATCAGTACGAGCTCGCCGCGCTCGAGGATGATCCTGGCCGTGTCGATCGTGTCCTGGTCGCCCGCGCCCCGGCGGACCGGGAACGCCCCGAGCGCGTTCAGCACCCAGCGCAGCACCCGGCTGTACGCGAACAATTCCTCCTTGGCCACGTAGTACACGGGCCGACGGGTCATCGTCCCGATGATGAACGGGTCGAAGAAGCTTCGATGGTTGGACGCCAGGATCACCGGACCCTCGGCGGGGATGTGCTCGCGCCCGATCCGCTGCATCCGCAGATACACGAGGAAGAACGGCGTCAGCGTCACCCGGAGCACGAACAGCACCAAGCGATTGACCCCGCGCTCCCGTGTGCGCCGGTGCAGCTGCTCGTGATCCATCGCACATTGCGTACCCGCCGCGGCCCCGCCCGTTACAGTTTCGCCATCCGTGAGCTCCGGCAGCGTCCCCATCCGAACGCTCCGAGGCGCGCTCTGCGGCGCCCTCGCCGCGGCCGTCTGGGCCTTCGAGCAACCGCTCGACAAGCTGCTGCTCTCGAGCCCCTATGACGACGTCGAGCTGCTCGGCCGCGCGGTGCGCAACGGCCCGGGCTGGTACCGCGTCGGCCTCGCCCTCCACACCCAGAACGGAGCCCTGTTCGGGGCGGTGTACGCCAACGTCGCCCCGACCCTCCCGATCCCGCCGGCGCTGCGCGGCCCGGCAATCGCGCTCGCCGAGCACCTCGCGGGCTGGCCGCTCGTCGCCCTGACCGACCGCTTCCACCCCGCTCGCGGCGACCTGCCCGCGCTCAGCGGCAACAAGCGCGCGTTCACCCAGGCCACCTGGCGCCACCTCCTGTTCGGGATCGTCCTCGGCGAGCTCGAGCGGCGCCTCAACCCGCCCCCGGAGCCCGAACTCGTCGCGCCGGCGCCCGACTACGCGAGCAACGGCCACGGGTCGCTCGAGCGGGCCGCGTCGACCGTGCGAGACTGAGGCCCATCCGCCCGCCTAGCTCAACTGGCAGAGCACTTCACTTGTAATGAAGGGGTTGGGGGTTCGAGTCCCCCGGCGGGCTCT
>DATJBO010000272.1:0-3123 GCA_035515315.1 Solirubrobacteraceae bacterium | reverse complement strand
CGCTGGTGGGCGACCAGCTTGAACACCTGGTAGCCGATCTGGGCGAAGCCCATGTCCGAGATGCGCCGCGGGCGCACCCCCCGCATCGTCCGCACGCGGCCGGTGAAGTCGTTGACGAACGGGACGATCGGGTTGATCACCACGACCAGCTTGGCCCCTGCCTGGATCGCGAGGTCGAGGTTGGTGGTCGACACGATCCCCCCGTCGATCAGCTCGCGGTCGTGGACCTTCACGGGGGCATAGACCATCGGCAGCGCCCCCGAGGCGCGGACCGCCGTGGAGATCGGCACGTCCTCGGAGCCGCCCACCCCGCGCACCCCGAACACGACCCGCTCGCAGGTGTCGAGGTCGGTGGCGGTCAGGTACAGCTCGCAGCCGAGCTCGCCGAACTCGTCGGTGCGGCCGGGCTCGGTCAACACCTGGTGCAGGTAGCGCTCGATCCCCGACCCGTTGTAGATCCCCGAGGGCAGCCCGTCGGCCAGCCCCACGACCACGTCCATCAGCGACATGCCGCCCGGCTGGGAGAGCATCGAGCGTGCAATCTCGATTGCACGGAGGGGCATCGTGACCCCCTTGCGCACGTAGTCCATGAAGTTCGGCCGCAGCAGGTCCCCGAGGCTGATGTCCTTGAAAGGGAGCTTGCCCTGGCGGGTGACGACCCGCATCATCTCCTCAGGGGTCACGCCGTTGGCACACAGGGCGGCGATGAAGGAGCCCGCAGAGGTCCCGACGTACACGTCGAAGTTGTTGACCGTGCTGTTCACGGCCAGTAGATCCAAGGCCCGCAGGGCCCCGATCTCGTACACGCCGCCGGTGAAGCCGCCTCCGCCCAGCACCAGGGCGGTCTTGTCACGGCGCCGGCGGCGTCGTCGCTCTACCGACGCGGGTCGGCCAACCCCGCGTGCTGCCAGCGGCCTCCCTGCCCGAGCGGGCCGGCGCTTGGCTGTCGGTTCCAGCTTGACAACCTTCCCCATGCCTGGACATTCTACGTGCGCGTGCAACTTTCCTTGGCGGTAAGGCTCGCGTTTTTGCTCGGTTTTTCGTTGATCCTGGCGCTGGGATCGGCCCCCGCGGCCCCCGCCGCGGACGGCGTGGCCGCCCTCCAGAGCGACCTCGCCGGCCAGCTGCGGCTGGTGGGCCCCTCGGACGGCGCCTACGTCTACGACCTCACCGCCCACCAGGTGCTGTTCTCCGAGCGGGCCACCACGATGCGCCTCCCGGCCTCGGTGGAGAAGCTTTACACGGCCACCGCCGCGCTCGAGCGCCTCGGCCCGGAATACCGGCTCACCACGACCGTGCTCGGCACCGGCCACCTGGCCCCCGGGGGGGTCTGGGAAGGCAGCCTCTACCTGGACGGCGGGGGCGACCCCACGTTCGGCTCGAGGTCCTTCATCGCCAGGCACTACGGCGGCATCGGCAGCCCGGTCTCGACGCTGGCGGGGGAGCTGAGGGCGGCCGGCATCCGTCGCGTCAGCGGCCAGGTGCTGGGCGATGAATCGATGTTCGACAGCCTGCGGGGGGAGCCATCCAGCGACTACGCGCCCGATCCCTTCCTGGAAGGCTCGCTCAGCGCGCTGGCCTTCAACCGCGGGGAAGCCGGCCGCGAACCTGGGGCGCACGCCCCGGCCGCCTACGCCGCTCGTCAGCTGCGGGCGGCGCTGCGGACCGACGGGGTGCGCGTGAGCGGCTCCGGGGGGTCGGTCACGGCCGTGCCGACCGGCGCGATCCAGCTAGCGGCGCTGCCCTCCCCCACGGTCGGTCAGCTGGTCGGCCTGATGCTGCCGCCGTCGGACAACTTCTTCGCCGAGATGCTCGTGAAGGCGATGGGGGCGCAGCTGGCCGGCTCCGGCAGCACCCCCGCGGGCGTGCGGGTGGTCTCGGCCGCCGTGTCCTCATTGCTGGGGATCCACCCCCGCATCTACGACGGCTCGGGGCTCTCGGAAGCCGACCGTACCTCCCCCTACGAGGTGGCCGACCTGCTGGTCGCCGTGTACCCGACGCCGATCGGTACGCTGCTGCGCTCGCACATGGCGGTCGCGGGACGGACCGGCACGCTGGAGAAGCGGATGCGCAAGACGGCCGCCGCCGGGCGCTGCGTGGGCAAGACCGGGACCCTCACGGGCGTCTCCAACCTGGTCGGCTACTGCCCCTCGAGCAACGGCCACGTGCTCGCCTTCGCGATCTTCAACGACGCGATCGGCGTGACATCGGCGCGGACGGCCCAGGACCACATCGCGATCACGCTGGCCAGCTCGGCGCCGTAGGGCGCGGCCCGGCGTGGCGGCTCGGCGCGAGCGGCCCGGCGCGGCAGCGCGGCGCCGCAGCCCGGCGCAGGCGGCTCGGCGCGCTCCTCGCGAGCGGCTCCACGCCGGCGAGGACGCCGGCAGCCGGCTATGCGCCGTCGAGCAGCCTGACCAGGCCCGCTTCGTCGAGCACCGGGACGCCCACGCGCTCGGCCTTCTCGAGCTTCGACCCGGGGCTGTCCCCCGCCACCACGTAGTCCGTCTTGCCCGACACCGAGCCCGTCACCCGTCCGCCGGCGGCCATGATCCGCTCGGTGGCCTGCTCGCGGGAGAGGACCGGCAGCGTCCCCGTCAGCACCAGCGTCTTGCCCGCCAGCGGCCCCTCCGAGGGCGCCGGCCCGGTCTCGCTGAAGGACAGCCCGAGCTCCCGCAGTTCGGTGATCAGGGTGCGCATGCGATCGTCCTGCAGCTGGGCGTGGATCGAGACGGCCATCTTCTCCCCCACCCCCGGGGTCTCGGCGATCTGCTCGGGGGTGGCGGCCATCAGCGTGTCGATGTCGCGCATCCGCTGGACGAGGTTGCGGGCCGTGACCTCCCCCACCTCCTCGATGCCGAGCGCGAACAGCACCCGCGCGAACGGGCGCTGCTTGGAGGCCTCGATCGCCGCCAGCTCCTTGCGGGCGGAGATCTCGGCAAAGCCCTCGAGGCCGAGCAGCTGCTCCTCGGTCAGGCGGTAGAAGTCCGCGGCGGTGTGCAGCAGGCCCCGTTCCTGCAGCAGCGCCACGTGCTTCTCGCCGAGGCCCTCGATGTCCATCGCCCCGCGCGAGACGAAGTGCTTGAGCAGCTGCCACTGGCGCCCGGGGCAGACCGGGTTCGGGCA
>DATJBO010000271.1:0-2199 GCA_035515315.1 Solirubrobacteraceae bacterium | reverse complement strand
GAACTGCGCCTTCTCCGGCCGGATCAGCTCGCGGCGCACGAGCGCGGCGAGCCGGTGCGTTACCTGCGGCTCCTCGGGAGCGAGCGCCTGCACCGCGCCGCGGTGGAACACCTCCCCCTCGACCGCACCCCGCTCCAGCACGCGCCGATCACCGGCGTCGAGCTGATCCAGACGCGCCGCAAGCATCCCCCGTAGCGTCGGTGGTACCACAACCTCCCCACCGGCCTGATCCAGCATCGCCAGCATCTCCAGAACGAACAGCGGGTTGCCGCCCGCAGCGCGGGCGATCCGCTCCCCGAGCGGCACGGCTGCACGATCGCCGATCAACTCGCTCACCTGTGCGTCAGAGAGCGGCCCCAGCCACAGCCCGACCGGCCACTGCGGGCGACGATCGAGCAACTCGGGCCGCGCCATGCAGACAAGGAGCAGCGGTGCCCCCGAAGAGAGCAGCGCGATCCCCTCGAGCAGGTCGAGAAAGGTCTCCTCGCCCCAGTGGAGATCGTCGAACACGACGGCCAGCGGCGCTTCCTGCTCGAGCAACTTGCGGAATGCCCAGGCGATCTCGTCCGCCGAGGTTCCCTGATCTGTCTCGCCGAGCAGAGAGGCGATCGGGGCTGCCGCCGCGGGATCGGTGGGCCGTGCGTCAAGTTGCTTCATGACCTCGATTACCGGCCAGTACGTGATCCCGTCCCCGTACGGCAGGCAGCGGCCTTGCACGACCCGCGCCTCGACCTCCGCAAGCGACTCGGCCACCAGCCGCGACTTCCCGACCCCCGCCTCGCCGATGTCCGTCACGAGCTCGCAGCTCTGCCTGGCCCCGGCGCGCCGCCAGCTCTCCCGAAGCAAGGCGAGCTCGTCCGCACGGCCGACAAAGCGCCCCTCCTGGGCCCGCCACGGCACCTCCAGCACCGAGACCAGGCGGTAGGCCGGGATGGGTTCTGCCTTCCCCTTCAACGCCAGTGGCGCGACCGGATCGGCCTCGACCGCGGCGCCCACGAGCGCAAGCGTTGCCTCCCCGATCAGCACCTCACCCGGCTCCGCCGCCTGCTGCAACCGCGCAGCAACATTGACCGCATCGCCGGTGGCGAGCCTCTCCGCTGTCCCCGTCACCACCTCCCCGCTGTTCACCCCTATCCGGCCTTCGATGCCGAGCGCCGGCAGTGCCTCCCGCATCTCCGCTGCGGCCCGGCAGGCCCGCAACCCATCGTCCTCGTGCACCACCGGCACACCGAACACCGCCATTACGGCATCCCCGATGAACTTCTCGACGAATCCGCCGTGAGCCGCCACGATCCGCCGCATCTGCTCGAAATAGCGCGCCAGCAGCGCCCGCAACGCCTCCGGATCGATCGACTCCCCGAGCGCGGTCGAGTCCACCACATCGCAGAAGAGCACCGTCACCACCTTCCGTTGCTCATCCCCGAAAGATCCGAGCGGCGCACCACACGACTCACAAAAGCGGGCCTCCGCTCCGACGGCCGCGCTACAACCAGGGCAGTTCGGCACGAGGCACCTCCAGCCTCAGCGTGCCGTTCCGATCCCCGCGCCACATCGGCACGACCACTGATCACGCCTACCAGGAACTACCAGCGATGTTCACTGCACGCACCGCGCCTCCGCTGAGGCAGCGCATGGGCCGTGAAGGATTCGAACCTTCGACCTTGGGATTAGAGAGTAGGCGCGGTTGGTTTCGGTGGATCTCGGTCGGCCTGGATTCAAGCGGGTATTCGCCCCATCCGGCCGGGCTTGAGCTCGGCCGGTCCCGGTGGGGCTGGTTGCCCCCGCGTTGCCCCGCCGGGACGTCATGGCGAGTCTTCGAGGGCGAGGGCCGCCGCTTCCTCGAAGGTCACGTGGGCCCCGGTCGCCGCGTGCAGCGCGGACGCCGCCTCGCCGAGCTCAGAGCGCGGCGCCGGTAGAAACGAGTCGATCAGCACCTGCGTCTCGGGTCGTGCGGGACGCTGGTCGCCTCGGTGAGCGCCTCCACTGCGCCCCACAATCGCGCGGGGCCGTGGGCGGCGTCGCGGTTGTCGGGGTAGGCGTCGGTTACTGCGCCGTTTCTGTGGTGGACGTGAGGGTTGGCTGCTGATAGAAGCGGGCTTGTGCCTATTCGTCCTTTTGGCGGTTGGCGGGGAGAGATCGGGGCGGAGCTGGTCGCGCGGAGCTCGACTCGCCGCTACGCGGACGTGGATGTGGCGGGGG
>DATJBO010000270.1:0-6443 GCA_035515315.1 Solirubrobacteraceae bacterium | reverse complement strand
GGTCGAGCTCCCGCGCCCGCGCGAACGCCTCGGGGCCCCACGGCAGCCAGTCGACGGGGTTCTCGGCGTGCTGGCGCAGGTAGGGGGAGCTCTCGCTGGCTAGGGCGTTCGCCACCACCTGCCCCTGATCCGTCGTGCGGTCGGCCAGTCGCCGGCGCCGCGGCTCGACAGTTTCACGCTCGAGACCTTCAGCCGGAAGCTGTGGCCGCCCAGCGTGCCGCTCACGCGCCTGAGGTCGTCGCTGAGGCGGAGGGTCCC
Source organism: Solirubrobacteraceae bacterium (assembly GCA_035515315.1). GTDB lineage: Bacteria > Actinomycetota > Thermoleophilia > Solirubrobacterales > Solirubrobacteraceae > Palsa-744. The sequence goes on along the minus strand of DATJBO010000270.1, from coordinate 6,185 downwards.
GCCGGAGGCCTTGGAGCCGCTTACCCGCAGCACCGCCGGGGTGACGCTCCCATCGTGGACTGCGAGCCGCCCCGACAGCTTGACGCCGGGTACGAAGGAGAAGCCGTGCAGCACGACCCCGCCCCCGGACAGCTTCGCGTAGCCGCCGCGCAGGCCCCCGAAGCTGGAGCCGGTGGGGAGTGCGGCGTCGGCCTGCAAGGTCGCCCCCACCACCTGGCGACTGAGGTCCACGATCGCGTCGAGGGCCGCCACAAGGGTGCGGCCGGGGCGGCCGGAGAGCCCGTGCGGGGCCCGCACCCGGCTGAGGCGGGTCGGGTCGAGCGGGGTGGGTGTGAAGGGGTCCGGAGCCGCGGCGCAGGGAGACACGGCGTGACCGGAGAAGAAGCTCGCCACGGCGCCCGTGGCGCATTCGCTGAGGTCGCTACCCAGCACCGAGTGGCCCGTGAAGGGCACCACCTCGAGCTCGGCGTCGGGGATCTCGGCGGCCACCTGGCGGGCGTTGGAGGTCGGCGTACGCAGGTCCTGGGCGCCGGAGAGGATCAGCGTCGGCACGTCCGGAAGCCCGCCTTCGCTCGGCGGAGGCGGAGAGGCGTCGGGCCAGGCCACGCACGCTTCCAGCAGGCTCGCCGAGTAGGCGGTGGCCGCGTCGAAGGGATAGAAGTAGCTGCCCGGCTGCGCCTCGAGAAAGCCGCGGGCTTCGGCGAGCCGGGTCGCCGCAGAGCCGGTGCGCGACCACGGGAACGGGGTCTCCTCGCAGGTCGTCGTGGCGAACAGCGCTTCGTCAACGATGTCCGGGTTTTCGACCTGCCGTTCGCGCGGCAGCGTGGGGATCAGCCCCTCGGAGAGGACGTGCAGGCGCAGCAGCGGATCGGGATCCCCGTTCAGCGCCGAGCGCACGGCCCCGGGCAGCAGGGCACGGAGAGCGGGGTTGACGTCTCCGGCCTCGATCGTCCTCAGCAGCCCGGCCTCGTCGAGGCTGGCGGTGTGGTGGCGGCCGTGGCCGTCGTACACCGAGCCGCCCAGTGCATGGCGCCGCAGGCGGGCGTTGAGCGCGGCGATGTCCTCGACGGGATCACCGGTGACCCCCGCGCACGCGCGCTTGGCGCACAGTTCCCGCAGCACTCCCGGGAGCGCGCGAAAGCTCGGGATCGCAAACGGTTCGGGCCCGTCGACAGGGACGACCGAGTCGAGCACGAGCGCTTCGACATGTTCGGGGTACTGCTGGGCGTACTCGAGGGCGACCTTGGTGCCGTATGAGGTGCCGTACAGGACCAGCTTCTGGTAGCCGCCCGCGACCCGCAGCGCCTCGATGTCGCGCACGCTTTCCTCGGTCGTGAAGCTGGCTCGCGCCGGACCGATCTCCAGCGCGCACTGTTCGAACAGCCTCGAGATCGACCCGCCGCTGAAGTGTTCCACCGCCCGGCAGCCGAGCGGGCCCGAGCTGCCGGTGCCGCGCTGGTCGAACACGAGCAGATCGCGGGTGCGCAGCGCCGGGGCGATCGCTTCGGCGATGAACTCGCTGAGCGGCAGGGCGGCCTGGCCCGGGCCCCCGGCCAGCCCGACGACCGCGCTCATGCTCGGGGCCGCCCCGGCGAGCCGGCGCATCACACTCAACGAGATCGAGCCCGGGACGGTCCCTTCGCGCGCCAGCGGTACCGGCAGCGAGGCGCACGAGAACGAGCTACCACCACGACACGGGGTGAACGTCAGCGACGCCCCTGTCGCGGGTCGCGCCACCGGTGCCCCTGCCGCGGGTCGCGCCACCGGTGCCCCTGCCGCGGGTTGAGTCGCCAGCACCGCCGTCGCGAGGGCGCCCGTAACGAGGCCGCAAAGCAGCCGTGCCGGCATCGACGGGATGGCGCGGCTGCTCATGGCCGACGACGATAGCGGTCGCCCGCACCACGAGATCCGGGTTCGGCGCGGAGACTCCATCCGGGCACCGGCGTGAGAGGCTCCGATACTGTGCCCCCAGGGATGGCCAGCGAGCGGGAGACCGTCGACGCGCCCGGCGCGCCCGCCGCGATCGGTCCATACAGCCACGCCGTGCGCCACGGGGGCCTGTTGTGGTGCTCGGGGCAGATACCGCTCGACCCCGGCTCCGGCGAGATCGTCGGGGCTACCGCGGCCGAGCAGGCGGAGCGCTGCCTACACAATCTCCATGCCGTGTGCGAGGCGGCGGGGACCGAGCTCTCCCGCGCGCTGCGGTTGACCGTCTACATGACCGACCTCGGAGCCTTCGCCGAGGTCAACGAGGTGTACGGGCGCTTCTTCCAGTCCGAGGCCCCGGCGCGCGTGGCGATCGGGGTGGCCGCGCTGCCGCGCGGGGCCCGGGTCGAGATCGACGCCGTGGTGGCCCTCTAGGCGCCGCGCAGCTCGGCGCGCTTGACCTTGCCGCTGGCCGTCTTCGGCAGCTCGGCGGCGAAGTCGACGATGCGGGGGTACTTGTAGGGCGCGGTCTCCCGCTTGACGTGGTCCTGCAGCTCTCGCACGAGCTCGGGCGTGGGCTCGGGGGCGCCGTCGCGCAGCACCACCACCGCCCGTACGACCGACCCGCGCTCCTCGTCGGGGGCGGCCACCGCAGCGGCCTCCGCCACCGCCGGGTGGGCCACCAGCGCCGACTCCACCTCGAACGGTCCGATCCGGTAGCCGGCGGAGACGATCACGTCGTCGGCGCGGCCCTCGAAGTAGAGCCAGCCGTCCTCGTCGCGGCGGACGCGGTCGCCGGTGTGCCAGCGGGCACCCGCCGGCCGGCTGCCGGCGCTCCAGCGCGGTGGCCCGCCTTCGGTTGGAGCCTCGCGGCGCACCTCCTCGCCGAGGTAGCCGAGGAAGAAGGTGGGCACGCTGTCCGGCTGCAGCACCAGCTCGCCGTCCTCGAGGTCCAGCTGGACCCCCGGCAGCGCCCGTCCCATCGAGCCAGGCCTCGCCCGCTCATCGGGGAGGCTGCCGGTCAGCTGGCCGGTCTCGGTCTGTCCGTAGCCGTCACGGATCTGCAGGCCCGTGGCCTGCTCCCAGGCGCGCAGCACCTCGGGGTTCAGCGCCTCGCCGGCGGCGACCATCCCGCGCAGGTGGGGCAGCGGGCGGGGCTCGGCGCGCTTGGCAATCACGCGGTACTCGGTGGGCGCCATGCAGAGCACGTTCACGCGCTCGCGCTCGAGCAGCTCGAGCCGCTCGTGGGGATCGAAGCGGGCGTCGTGCAGCAGCGCGGCGGCCCCAGCCAGCCAGGGGGCCATGAACACGTTGCGGGCCGACTTCGACCAGCCGCTGGCGGCGGTGCACCACACAAGCCCTCCGGCTGAGGGAGCCAGCCAGCTGCTCGCCTGCAGCCGCTGGCCGGGGAGATAGCGCTGGGCGTGCACGACGGCCTTCGGCTCGCCGGCGGTGCCGCTCGTGAACGTAATCAGGGCCGGGTCCTGGGCGGCGAGCTCGTCCGCGGGCGCCGGCTCGCCCGCGAACAGGCTCTCGTCGGGGATCAGCAGCACCGGGGCCTCGGGACCGGCGCGCTCGAGCTCCGCGCGGTTGCGCTCGTCGGCGACGATCAGCGCCGGGCGCGCCACGTCGATCCGCAGGCGCAGGTCCTTGGCACGCAGCTGCTCGGTGCAGGGCAGCACCACCGCCCCCGTGCGAAAGCACGCGAGCATCGCGAGCACCCACTCGGGGCGGTTGCCGATCAGCGTCATCACCACGTCGCCGCGGCCGGCGCCGTGGCGGGCGAAGGCGCCGGCCAGCCGCGCCGCCCGCCCGGCCAGCTCCCCGAAGCTCCACTCCCGGCGGGAGCCCTCGCGGGAGATCTCCACGAGCGCGCGGGCGTCCGCGGGCGCCCCGTCGACGATCTCGCGCATGAAGTTCACGCCGGTATTCTCTTCACAACACAAGCCAGCGACCCCGGAGCCCGATAGTCACGATGGCCGTAGCCGCCGACCAGAACACCGAGATGACCGACGAGCAGCGCGCAATCACCGAAATGGTGCGCCAGTTCGCCGACGAGCAGATCATCCCCAACGCCGAGCACTACGACCACGAGGACAGCTTCCCCGAGCCGATCGTCGAGCAGATGAAGGAGCTCGGCCTGTTCGGGGTCACGATCCCCGAGGAGTACGGCGGGATGGGGCTCGACCTCACCACCTACGCGATGATCGTCGAAGAGCTCTCGCGCGGCTGGATCTCGATCTCGGGAGTGATCAACACCCACTTCATCGGCTCCTACCTGCTGATGAAGTTCGGCACCGAGGAGCAGCGCCAGAAGTACCTCCCGCGGATGGCCACCGGAGAGATCCGCGCCGCCTTCTCGCTGTCCGAGCCCGAGCTCGGCTCCGACGTCCAGGCCATCAAAACCACCGCCCGCAAGCTCGACGACGGCTCGTATGAGATCAACGGGCAGAAGATGTGGGTCACCAACGGCCTGCTCTCCACGCTCGTGTTCGTGCTCGTCAAGACCGACCCGACGGCCGAGCCGCGCCACAAGGGCATGACCTGCTTCATCGCCGAAAAAGAGCCGGGAGTCAGCGAGAACACCGGCCCGTTCGCAGGCCTCACCGTCCCCCCGAAGATCAAGAAGCTCGGCTACAAGGGCGTCGAGTCAACCGAGCTCGTGTTCGACGGCTACAAGTGCCCGGCGGAGAACGTGCTGGGCGGCGAGCAGGCGGGGCTCAACAAGGGCTTCGCCCAGATGATGGACGCGCTCGAGGTCGGGCGCGTGAACGTCGCCGCTCGCGGCGTGGGCATCGCCCAGCGCGCGCTGGAGCTCGCGCTGCGCTACTCGCAGGAGCGCAAGACCTTCGGCAAGCCGATCGCAGAGCACCAGGCGATCCAGTTCAAGCTCGCCGACATGGGCACCCAGGTGGAGGCGGCGCGCCTGCTGACGATGCGCGCCGCGCGGCTGAAGGACGCCGGCCAGCGCTCGGACCTCGAGGCGGGCATGGCCAAGCTGTTCGCCTCCGAGGCGGGGCGCTTCTGCGTCGAGGAGTCCTTGCGCATCCACGGCGGCTACGGGTACTCCAAGGAGTACGAGATCGAGCGCCTGTACCGGGACGCACCGCTGCTGTTGATCGGAGAGGGGACCTCCGAGATCCAGCGGATGGTGATCGGCCGCAAGCTCCTGCAACGGCACAAGGTCTAGGAGCTGCGACGCTCACCGGCAGGCGCACCACCAGCTGGGAGGGCCGCATTGTCCGATGACGCGCGCACACTGATCGAGCAGGCCACCAGGCGGTTCCTGGAGGAAGTGCCGGCGCTCGAGCCGATCAAGCTGGTCGTCGGCGTCGAGCTGCGCGGGCGGGGCGACACCCAGCAGTTCCGCCTGGAGATGCCGGGAGTGAAGGTGACCAAGGACGCTGCGCTGGACGCGCGGGTGCGGGTCGACATGCGCCGCGAGTTCTTCAACGTGATGGCCCGCGAGGGCAAGGTGCCGGATTGGATCGAGGCCTTCACCTACGGCCAGGCCAAGGCCTCCGGGCCGGAGCAGTTCCTGAAGCTGATCGTCAACGTCGTGGAGCGCCAGCAGGAGCGGGAACGCACGCCCAAGGCGCGCCGGCACGCCTGACAGCGGGCCGCCCGGGGCGCGCCGCCCGGGGACGCGTCGCCTGGAGCGCCGCCTAAGGTGCGCCGCTAGTGGTAGGCCGTCAGCTGCTCGGCCAGGAACGCGAGCGAGCCGAGCAGGAACAGGCACATCACGATCAGTGAGAAGTTCTCGTTCACGGCCTGGATCGGGTCTCCTCCAAAACGCCTTTCCCTGCAGGGGATTCTAGGCCAGCACTGCCTCGTTGTCATACAGCTTCAGCACGCGTACGGTCCCTTGCGGGGACGCGTCCAGGCACAGCCTGCACAGCACGCACTCGTCGAGGTTCCCCTGCACGATCTCGAGTGTCCCGTCGGAGCCCTCGGCGAAGATGTCCACCGGGCAGGCTTCCGCGAGCGCACGCGCCAGCTCCCGGTCGCCGGCGACCTCGTCGCTGACCTCCACGGCGATGAAGGTGCCGTCCTGCCTCATCGCGTCCCCGTCCCACCGTTCCCGGCGGATGCTCGCGCGGCGATCTGCACGCCGATCTGCGAGCCGATCATCTCCGGGATGTCCTCGATCCGCTCGGCCACCTGGATGCCGGCGTGGGCCAGGCGGGCGATCTTCTCGGAGGCGGTGTCCTCCTTGCCTTCCACGATCGTGCCGGCGTGGCCGAAGCTCATCCCGGGCA
>DATJBO010000269.1:0-6315 GCA_035515315.1 Solirubrobacteraceae bacterium | reverse complement strand
TTCGATCAGCCCGTGGCCGGTGACCACGGCATCGCCCCACGGCCGGTTCTTCTGCATGTCGAAGTCGTAGGTTCGGTGGCGAACGAACGTGTCGAGCTCCTGGAAGGAGTCGGGGTCGAGCAGCTTCTCCACCCGCTCCCGGGCCGTGTACTTGCCGCGGGCGTGCTGCTTGTCCTCGGCCTCGGGGGCCGAGTGGAGCGCCGCGAGCCGCAGCTCCTCGAGCTGGGCGAGCTTCTCCTCGTAGGTCTCGGGAGCCCGCTGGCGGGGAGGTTTGCGGTGCCCGCTGCGGGACGTCGCCAGCAGGGCGGCGTCGGTCTGGCGGTCGTGTGGGCTGGCGGCCATCGGGGAGCCGGATGTTATCCCGGCACAGCTGTCGATCCGTGACCGTCGCGCGCCTCGCGGGACCCGCGGAGCGCCGGGCTACCCGCCCGGTGGCCCGGAAGCCGCCGGTTCCGTCCGCCATGCCTCCGGCGGCTCGACCACGCCGCGGACACTAGGCCCGTGAGAAGGGCCTGTGGTGCGCCGACCCCAGGCGGTCGAGCACCCCGGAGAGGATCTCCTTGATCTGGTCCTCGGTGGGGGTCGCCCTGACCTTCTCGGGCGCGACCTCCTCGGCGCAGCGCAGCTGGCTTGACAGGCTGGGCTCGGCGGCGGGCTCGGGCAGGGGGGGCTGCGCGGGCTCGGGCCGGGCATTTGCCGGCTCGGGCGGGGCGTTCGGCGGCTCGGGGGGCACCGGCGGCGTGTAGGGCCGCGCCGCGAACCGCGCCTGGAGGGCGTCGAGTGCGCTCGTCTGGACAGCCTCGACGTTCCGTGGCGGCTCGGTCACCGGCGGCTCGGTCACCGGCGGCTCGGCCAGCGGCGGCTCGGCCACCGGCGGCTCGGACCGGGCGACCGGGGGGCGACCGTCATGATCGCGCTCGCGGAATCGCCGCCCGAGGAGGCGGCTGAAGAAGCCCCGCCGCGTCTGTTCCGGCTCCGCGCCGGTGGGCTCAGGGAGGCCCGGCTCGGCGGCGACGGTCTCCGCGGCGGGCGGTTCGCTGGCTTGGTGCTCCGGGGCGCTGGGTTCGCCGGCTTCGTGCTCGGGGGTGCCGGGTTGGCTCCCATCGCCCTCCGCGGCGCCGGGCCGATCGCAGTCCGGCTCGACACCTGTCGCTGCTCCGGCGTCGTCAACGGGGTTCGTCGCTTCGGCTCCGGCGGATGGCTCGGCCACGGCCCGCTGCGCGGCCGCCGTCAACGGCGTCGGGGGATCCGCGGGAGGGTCGTGGGCTGCCGATGCCGCGGACACCACGGCGGGTGCATCCTCAGCCGCCGCCGCGCCTGGTGCGACCGCCGCGGGGGTCGCGGTGAGGGTGACCTTGGTGCCCCAGCCGGCCTGCGTGATGTGGGCGCTGCCGGTCGTGTCAGGGCCCTCCCAGTAGACCGCGGTCTCGGTCACCGTCGAGGTGATGCGGATCTCGCCGAGTTCGGACAGGTGACGCGCGAGGGCGTCCTGGTCGCTCAGCTCCGCCCACAGCTCCGGCGGCGACTTCACAAGCGTCCGCTGAACCTCCGTGGTGCCCATCGTGGCCCTTGTTCGAGCGAACCGGCGCGACTCCTGCCGGACGGCCGTGGCGCCGTGGGCACCGGTCCCGCGGTCGACAAGGGGCCGAAACGAGCCGGCACGCCGCCCAACCTTCGGGTCCCGATTGCGTTTACCTTGATGCAGGCCGTCGGGCGGGGCTCGAGCTAGGAGGCACGGAATGGGTCGAAGGGGAGACAGGGATCGGGCGGGACGCAACGGGCCGGGATCGGCGGGCACCCGCCGGCGGGCGCTCGCAATCCTCACGGCGGCGATCTGCGTCGGGCTGTGTGCCTCCGGCCAGGCTCGGCTCGGGCCCCTGAGCGGGTCGGCCCTCGTGCGGACCTCCTACCCGACTCCGATCGAACACGTGGTGGTGATCCTCCAGGAGAACCACAGCTTCGACAACGTCCTGGGACAGCTCTGCATCCAGGAACACAGGGAATGCAACGCCGCGTCGACCGGCACCAACAAAAAAGGCGAAACGATCCCGCTGACGAAGGCGAACGACGTGGTGCCCACCGTGGCCCACTCCCAGGAAGCCCAGTTGAAGGCCATGGACGGCGGCAAGATGGACGGCTGGGAAAAGGTCAAGGGTTGTCAGGAACGCCAGTGCTACACGGCGTTCGAACCGTCCCAGATCCCCTCGCTCGCGGCGATGGCCCATGCCGGAGCGATCTCAGACGCGTTCTTCTCCCGCGACATCGTCCCCTCGTGGGGAGGACACCTGGACTTCTTCGCACAGACGCTCGACGGGTTCGTCGGCAACAACCCGACGCACGCCAAAGGCGCGCCGCCCGAGGGATTCGGCTGGGGGTGCGACTCGAACCTCGACGCAAGGTGGATCGACCCGGTGACGCTTGAATCGCTGAGCGAGCCGTCGTGCATCCCCAACCAGAACGGCGAAGGGCCCTACCGGCCGTCACCGGTGCCGTACGTGCCGACAATCGCCGACCGGATGGAAGAAGCCGGCCGCACGTGGGGGATCTACGGCGCGGTCAACACGAGCGTCAAAAACCAGCGCGGGCCCTACAAATGGGCGATCTGCCCGACCTTCGCCGAGTGCCTGTACGGGCCGCAGAAAAACGACATGCACCAGGCGTCCCAGCTGCTCAGCGACGCGCGTGAAGGCAAGCTGCCCAACTTCTCGATCCTCACGCCCAGCGCCGGGAAGAACGGAACCGTGACGGGCTCCACGAGCCAGCACAACGGCACCTCGATGGTCATCGGCGACAACTGGATGGGCGAAGAGGTGAGCGCGATCCAGAACGGCCCGGATGGCGCGTCGACGACGATCTTCATCTACTACGACGACTGTGGATGCTTCTACGACCACGTGCCGCCGCCGGCGGGGCTCGGCATCCGGCTGCCGCTCGTGATCGTGAGCCCTTACGCCAGGCCGGGCTTCACGGACCATGTTGCGGCGACCAACTCGTCGATCCTCGCGTATGCCGAGAGCGTGCTCGGCGTCGAACCGGTCAACGAACAGGACGGCGACGCGTACGACTTCGAAGGAGCGTTCAACTACAGCCAGTCGCCGACACCACCGTTCCACTTCAAAAAAGCGGCTGTCCCGAAGACGTCGCAGAACCTGCCGCCGCCCCCGCCTGACGACACGTAGCGCCAGACCGGAGCGCGGGTGGAGCTGGGCCGGAGGCGGGTGGAGCTTGACCCTGGACCGGAGCGCGGGTGGAGCTGGGCCGGAGGCGGGCTGGGAGCCTAGGCGAACGACACAGCGCCGGCGACACGCTGTGAGCCGATCAGGCCGCGCTCGTGGAGCAGCTCGGCAAGCTGGACGGCGTTGGTGGCGGCGCCCTTGCGCAGGTTGTCCGAGACGATCCACATGTCCAGCGCACGCTCGTGTCCCGGGTCGCGGCGGATGCGGCCCACGAACACGTCGTCCTTCCCGTTGGCGTCGATCGCCATCGGGTACAGCGCCGCGGAGGGATCGTCGAGGACCGTCACGCCGGGGGCCGCTTCGAGCAGCTCCCGTGCTCGCTCGGGGGAGAGCTGCTCGCGCGTCTGCACGTTGACGGCCTCCGAGTGGCCGTTGACGACGGGCACGCGGACACAGGTCGCGCTCACCCTGATCGCAGGGTCCTCGAGGATCTTGCGCGTCTCGTTGATCAGCTTGCGCTCCTCGTCGGTGTGGTCGTCGCCCTCCGCGAAGTAGCCCGCGTGGGGGAGCGCGTTGAAGGCGATCTGGTGGGCGTAGGTGCCGGGAGCCTCGATCTGCTGTTCGTGGAGCAGCATGTGGGACTGGTCGAGCAGCTCGTCGACGGCCCGCTTACCCGTTCCCGACACGGCCTGGTAGGTGGCGATCACGAGCCGCTCGATGCCCGCCTCGCGCTGCAATGGCGCCAGTGCGACGACCATCTGCATCGTCGAGCAGTTCGGGTTGGCGATGATCCCGTGGTGGGACTCCAGCGCGTGGGGGTTGACCTCGCTCACCACCAGCGGCACGTCGTCGTTCATCCGCCAGCGGGAGGAGTTGTCGATCACGATCGCCCCCTCGCGGGCGAAGACCGGTGCCCACTCGCCCGAGGTGCCCCCGCCGGCCGAGAACAGGGCGAGGTCGAACCCGCGTACGGAGCCCTCGTTCAGGCCCTGCACGACGAGGCCGTCCTCGAGCTCGCGCCCCACCGAGCGCTCGGACGCGAACGGGACGATCTCCCGCGCGGGGAACTCCCGTTCGCGCAGCAGGCGCAGCATCAGTGTTCCCACCTGGCCGGTGGCACCGACGACGGCTACGCGGTAGGGCCCGCTCATAGGGACCCAGCGTAGCTATCCGAGACGGGCTTCGACCACTTCGCCCCCGGAAGACACGGTCCAGTCGGCCGACAGGGTCGCTTCGCGCGGGCAGACGGGACTGTTGAGGGGGGCCTTCGCCTTGAAGCGCTGCCCGTGGGTGGCGAGCTGCAGCCGGCCGCTCGGGGTGAAGGTTCCCTTCAGCTTCGAGATCTGGAAGGTGCATTCGATCCCGCCGGCGCCCAGGAACGAGAACTCCAGCGAGACCTTCTTGATCCCCTTCAGTTCAGCGCGTCCCTTGCTGGTGAACGCGACCGGACCGGGAAGGCCGCCGAGGGTGACGCCCGCCGGTCCGAGCGACGAGCTGGTCCTGCATGCGTTCCCGGGTTCGGTGCCGCGGAACGTGCCCGAGGTCAGCTGCCCGAGATCCTTCACGGCGCCGTTGCCCGTCAGTTCCGCCGCGAGCTCGGTGCTGGCGCATTCGAGGTTCCAGACGGGCGTGGCGAATGTGAGGTTCGAGTCGTCCAACTCGATCGCGCGCCCGTTCGGGATGGCGCCCTGCGCCGTCTGCAGTGTCAGCTTCTGTCCGGCCGAGGCGGACTCGGGGGCGACTGCGCCGCCGAGGACCGCCAGGAAGACAACCAGAGCGAGCCCCGCGTGAGCTCGCGGATCCGATCACGCCACGGTCCCATCTGTACCGCCCCCTTTTCTGGACCGCCGCGGGGGCAGTCCATGTCTCTTCTGACGAAGGGTTCCTCGTGTGCCCCCGAGGCTCCTTCTGCCGGGGAGCTTACCGCGCAGGCCCGCTGCGGTGGAACGCCGAGCTACGGCTTGACGACCATGAACAGGATCGTCACCAGCACCAGCGCGCTCAACGCGACGCCGACCACGTTCAGGCGGCGGACCAGCCCCCGGTACTCCTCGCCGAACACGACCTCCCCGTCGCCGGCGGCCGCGATGTCGCGCTCGGCGGCCTGCTCGGCCTTTTTCGAGGTGGGGATCATCACCGAGCCGACCACCGCCCCGATCACGATCACGGCCGCGAACCCCCACTGCACGAAGAACTCGCTCCAGTGCTGGCCGTCGCTGGCGAGGTAGATGCCGGCCCCGAGCACGACCACGAGGGCCGGGTTCACCAGCCGGCGTTCGATCGAGTACTCGATGCGGTGCAGCAGCGGCATCGCGCGCGGCTGCGCTTTGGCGCCCACGGCGAAGATGATCGGGTAGGCGAACGTCACGCCGAAGGCCGCGACCACGGCCATGACGTGCACCGCCATCACGATTTCGTAGGCGGACGCGGCGAGGGAGGCGGTCACGCGCCGGCCTACTAGAAGCGGGGCGTGTACTGGCCGAAGACGTCCTGCATCGCGCCGCACACCTCGCCCAGCGAGCAGCGGTCCTTCAGGGCTTGCCGGATCCCGGGCAGCAGGTTCTCGCGGCCGCGGGCGAGCTCCCGCAGCTCCTCCAGGCGGCGGGCGACGAGCTCCTGGTCGCGCTCGGCCTTGAAGCGTCCGAGCCGCTCCACCTGTTCGCGCTCGGACTCGGGGTCGACGCGCAGCAGGTCGGGGACCTCGATGTCTTCCTCCTCGTAGGCGTTGACGCCCACCACGACGTCCTGCCCGACCCGGTAGCGCTCCTGGTAGCCCCATGCCGACTCGTCGATCTCGTGGGTGATGAACTCGATCGCGTTGACCGAGCCGCCGAGCTCGTCCACCTTGGCGATCAGCTCCTGGGCGCGCTGTTCGATCTCGTCCGTGAGCGCCTCCACCAGATAGGAGCCGGCGAACGGATCGACCGTGTCCGCCGCGCCCGACTCGGCGGCGAGGATCTGCTGCGTGCGCAGGGCGATCTTGGCCGAGCGCTCAGAGGGCAGCGCGAGCGCCTCGTCGAAGCCGTTGGTGTGCAGCGACTGGGTGCCCCCGCAGACGGCGGCGAAGCCCTGCAGGGCGACCCTCACGATGTTGTTCTCCGGCTGCTGGGCGGTGAGCGTGACGCCGCCCGTCTGGGTG
>DATJBO010000268.1:0-4701 GCA_035515315.1 Solirubrobacteraceae bacterium | reverse complement strand
GGCGTGGGCACCGGCGCGGGGCCCCTGGGCGGCGGATCGATGGTCGAGCGCAACCTCAACCGCTGGACGATCCTGTTCGCGGTGCTGTTCTTCGTGAACGCGGTCGTGCTGCTCAAGCGCCCCTGGGCCTGACGGCGGACGGCCCGGCCCGACCCGCAGGGCCCGGCTCACTCCGGGGACGTGGCGTGGTCGGGGGGATCGGCGTCCCCGGCGCGCGCCGGGCGGGCGGGAGGCTCGGCGCCCCCGGCGCCTTCCAGCCGGTCGAGGATCTCGATCGCCTCGCTGCGCAACTGGGCGTCGATCGCCTCGTAGTCCTCGGGCGACAGCTTGCCCGTGCGGAAGTCGAGTTCGAGGTCGCGGATCTCCCGGTACTTGGCTTCGCGGGCGGCCTCCAGCGCCTCGCGCTCACCGGCGCCTGCGTCCGGCTCGCGGCGAGCGCGCGCGCGCAGCGGCGCCCCGACGAAGCGGACCACCAGCGCCAGCAGCGCGAGCGTGAGAACCGCGATCGCGATATCCACCGCAGCCGGACCCGGGTGACCGCCTACGCGCGGGCGAGTCCGCGCAGCGCGCGCGGGCGCTCCAGCGCGGCCACGCGGCGGCGCAGCGTGCTGGGAGCCGGCCATAGGGCGATCAGCCCTCCGGCGAACACGATCAGGCCTCCGAGCCAGATCCACATCACCAGCGGCGAGACGATGAAGTGGAACTGGGCCTGGGGCGGGTGTGCCAGGTAGGAGCGCGCGAGCACGCCCAGCGCGACGAGGGCGTCTTCGGGGGGCAGCGTGCGGTTGCCGGCGCTGATGATCTTCTGCAGGGCGGGGGCTTCGATGTTCGGCTGGACCGCGCTCCACACGTCGCGGGTGATGCCGCCGTCCATCGCGATGTGGCTGACCGGCTGGCCTCCGATCAGGCTGCCGACCGTCCCCTGGCCCGCTTCACCGGACGGGTAGTAGCCCTCGCTCGGTTCCAGCGTGGCCACGTGCCGGTGACCCTTGAGCACCTGCAACCGCGCCCCGAGGCTGAGGAGCGCGCCGGTGTGGGCGGCGTCGTTGCGCGGGGTGACGGTGGCGGTCGGCTTCACGTAGCGGACCGTGTAGGCGCCCACGCGGGCGGACTGCCCGGGTGACAGCGGGCGCTCGACCGCGTGCTGGAAGGACGAGGAGGCCGCCACGCCGACGAACAGCGCGGCCATCCCGAGGTGCACGATGTAGCCCCCGTAGCGCCTGCGGTTGCGCCTCACCAGCGCGAGCAGCGCCCGCGGCGCCGGCTCGCCGGCGATCGCCCGCCGCGCGCGTGTGCCGCGCACGAACTCCTGCCCGACGCTGCCCAGCACGAACGCGGCGCAGCAGAACATCGCCGTCGCGAAGGCCCTGTGGGCGAGGCCGGCCGCCTCCAGGGCGACGAACGTCGTGAGCGCCGCCGCGGTCGGGACGAGGAAGTTGCGGCGCGCGTTGGCGAGGCTCGCCCTGCGCCAGGAAATCACCGGCCCGATGCCGCTCAGCAGCACCAGGACCAGCGCCAGCGGCACCGTGTAGCGGTCGAACCAGGGCGGCCCCACCGAGGCTTCGTGCCCCGACAGCGCCTCGGAGATCAACGGGAAGTAGGTGCCCCAGAAGATCACAAAGCACAGCGCCACCAGCACGAGGTTGTTGGCCAGGAACACCGCTTCGCGCGACAGCAGCGAGTCGAGGCGGGCCTCGGAGCGCAGCAGCTCGCGCCGTGAGACCACCAGGTAGATAGAGGCAGCGATCAGCGCGCCGATCAGGACCACGAACGGCACCCCCAGCGTGTGGCCCCCGAACGCGTGGATCGAGTTGAGGATCCCGCTGCGCACCAGGAACGTCCCCATCACGGCCAGGGTGCCGGTGGCCAGCACCAGGGACACGTTCCACACCTTCAGCATGCCGCGCTTCTCCTGGATCATCAGCGAGTGCAGGAACGCCGTGCCCGTCAGCCACGGCATCAGCGAGGCGTTCTCCACGGCGTCCCAGCCCCAGTAGCCCCCCCAACCCAGCTCCGAGTAGGACCAGCGGGCGCCGAGCAGGATGCCGATGCCCAGGAACAGCCAGGCGGCGAACGCGAAGCGCCGGATCGCCCCGATCCAGTCGGCCTGCAGGCGCCTGGCGAGCAGCGCCCCGAAGGCGAACGCCAGGGGGATCATGCACAGCGTGTAGCCCGAGTACAGCATCGGGGGGTGGATCATCATCGTCGGGAAGCGCAGCAGCGGGTCAAGGCCGGCGCCTTCGGCGGGGGCCGGGGTGGTCGTGCTGAAGGGGTTCGCGTAGAACACCATCAGCGCCACGAAGAAGCCGCCCAGCCCCAGCAGGATGGCGGTGGCGTAGGCGGCCACCTCGCGCAGGCGCCGGCGGGTCAGCAGCAGCGCGAGGCTGGACCACAGCGACAGCAGCCACGCCCACAGCAGCAGCGAGCCTTCTTGTGAGGACCACACGGCCGCCACCCGGTACAGCGTCGGGGTGGTCCGGCTCGAGGTGTCCGCGACCGTGTCGAACGAGAAATCGTTGCGCAGGAAGGCGAGCTCGAGCACGAGCCCAGCGATCGTGAGCACGGCCGCCAGCGCGTACATCGCCCGGCGGCCCGACTCGGCGAACTCCCAGCGGCGGCTCCGCACGCCGTAGACCGAGGCGGCGATCCCGTAGGCGCAGACGGCCAGCGCCAGCAGCAGGCAGGTGAAGCCGAAGCCAGCCATCAGCAGCTAGCCGCCGCGGCGGCGGCACGCATCGTCACCCCCAGGCCGCCACGGCTCAGCACCTACAGGTTCTGCTTCTCGCTCGGCGGAGCGGTCTTGTACTTCGAGGGACACTTGGTGATCAGCGAGTCGCGTTCGCCGACGAAGCGCGAGCCCTGCTTCTGGACGGTGACGATCACCTCGCGGCCCGCGCGGAAGGGGTCGGGCACGCTGCCGGTGTAGGCGAGCGCCACGGCCCGGCTCCCCGCCCTGTCCCGCACGCTGAAGTCGAGCACCGTGCCGTCACGGCGGACCGAGCCGGGCACCACGGTGCCGGTCAGCTGGTAGCTGCGGCCCGGCTGCGCCTCGCGCAGCAGCTGGGTCGGGGTGAGCGCCGGGTTGGCCGCGCTGAAGCTCGTGTAGATGAGGGCGCTGGCGAGCACCACGGCGGCGCTCAGCGCCAGCACCAGGCGCACGGTTCGCTTGCGCGCAGGGGACATCTGTCAGAGCAGTATTCCAAACGCCCGAGGCCCGCAAGACGCCCCCGGGTGGCGCTCCGCTCGACACCCGGCACCAGGAAATATCGCCGCGGGCGCGAAACCCAGGGGGGTGTTCGGCGTTAGGGATACAGACACCATGCCCCGCCTCCGACGCCTCCCAGCCAACCTCCCGCTGCGGCGCACCAGCCACCGCCGCCGCACCGGCGACCGCTCCGGCGCCGAGTCCCGTCAGGCCGACCCCCCGGGCCCACGCTGCGACCAGGCCGCCCAGCGCGTCCGCGAGGCCGGCGGGCCGCTCGACAGCGCCTGCTACACGTGCGGGTGCGGGCTGCTGTTCGACGCGCCCGTGTCGACGAGTGTGAGCTGCCCCCACTGCGGGGCGGACCAGGCCTGGTAGCTCGGGCGCTGCAGCGCCGAAGCCCGGGCCTCGCGACGCGGAAGCTCAGCTCCCGGCGGCACGGATCTCGACCACCGGCTGTTCGTGGGTCCAGCACGGCCCCGTGACGCCGAAGGACCCCGCCAGCCCCCCGCACGGCAGAGGGGCGTAGTTGGTGTTGATGAAGACCTGGTCGGGGAGCGGATCCGAGCCCACGGCGGGAGGCGCGGTGGCCGCGTTGACGTACCCCCCGGCCCGGCACGCCGGCTTGCGGCCGCGGCGGTGGCACACGTAGTCGGCGGCGATCGCTACGCCGAGCTGGTCGTAGGGGCCCGGCTTGCCGACGGGTTCGGTTCCGTAGTCCTGGGTTTCGAAGGCGAGCCCAAGTATCACCCTCGACGGGAGGGTTAGCTTCGGGAAGCTGAAGCTGACGAGGTGCATCAGCGCGAATTCGCAGCGCGCCCCGAACCCCTGAGTCCACCCTTCGTCGGGGCAGCCCGCGCGGGAGGAGGGCCGGTACGGGATCCGGAAGCGGTGGGTGACGCGCGCGAGCAGCGGGTCCCGCGTGCCTTCCGGCCCGGCGCCGTACAGCTCGAGCGTAAGGGGCCAGGAGAAGCTCGCCCCAGGGCTCGTGCGGCAGCCCGCGCCGTGTCCGTGCTGGCAGGCGTAGCTGGCCATCAGGATGCTGACGACCGGTTTGGCGCGGCCGCTGCCCCCCAGCTGCACCTCGCCGCCGAACTCCGAGATCGCGTAGGACTCGAACAGGGCCACGGGCAGGCCGCTCGTGTCGGCGGGGATGTTGCTGTAGACGAGACCCCCGCCGGGTGGCGCACCGGACGCGACACCCGCCGCACCGGACGCGGCACCCGCCGCGCGGCTGTTGGGGCCGGTCAGGGTGACGGCCAGCACGAGCGTCGCCCCGAGGGCGAGTGCGGCGAGCAACACGAGCGGCCGGGCGCGGCCGCGGGCCGCCCGGCGGACTACTTGATCTGCATGCCGCTGATCGCGCGGGCGATCACCAGCTGCTGGATCTCGGCGGTTCCCTCGAAGATGTCGTAGATCTTTGCGTCGCGGTGCCAGCGCTCAACAGGGTACTCGCGGGTGTAGCCGTTGCCGCCGAGGATCTGGATCGCCCGCTCGGT
>DATJBO010000267.1:0-2767 GCA_035515315.1 Solirubrobacteraceae bacterium | reverse complement strand
CTTCCCGGTCGTGCCCAAGGGCCAGGCGCGCATCCGCACCCAGCTCTCGGCCGCGCACGAGAAGGCGCATCTCGACCGCGCGATCGAGGCGTTCGTGAAGGTCGGCAAGAAGTACGACATCCTGCACAAGGACAAGAACGCGATCATCCAGCAGTACGGCCTCTGAGGCGCCCATGACGACGAAGACGGCGGCGAAGTGGGAGCAGGTGCGGGAGCGGCTGGAGCGCGAGGGGTGGGAAGTGAAGTGCACCCGCGTGTACCTCGCGGAGGCGCGGCGCGCGGGCCACATCGAGCAGGCAACCGGCGCGACCGAAGACGAGGCGTTCGGCCAGCTCTGCCAGATGACGCTGCAGGACTCGTGCGAGGGGTGTCCGTAGCGGTCCGGCGAGGAAACGCGCGCGGCAGTGAACAGGCCGGGGCGGGCGCCCCGGCCTGTTGCGTGCGTGCGAGGCGATGCCACGATCGCGCGTGCGCAGGTCGGGTGAGGGGACGATGCCACCCGCGTCCATCCTCCTCCGATCGATCATCGGGGCGGGCTATGGCGGGGCTCCGCCAGCTACGACGGCGGGAGGGTCTCCGTCAGGGCGTCCTGAGCGGCGGTGGCGGAGGCCGCAGCGGCCCTCGCGCGCCTGGGCGCCGGGAGCAACTAGCGGCCACTCGACGCCTGCTCGCGTCGAGAGGTGCTCGCTTTCAATGCACGACCGACGTACGGCTCCCCCTTGCTCGGGAGCACGACGGAACCAGCGGTGCGCGCCCGCCCGCTCTCGCCGTATCGCCAACCGCGACCGCTAGCCGAGGCTAGCCAGTAGCTCGGCGTTCGTCTTCGAACGCCGCATCAGCGCCAGCAGCATCTCGACGGCCTGGGCGGGAGGCAGGCCCGCGAGCCGCCGCCTGAGGGCATTGCGCCCCGCCACCTCGGTGGGCTCGCCGAGCAGCTCCTCGCGCCGGGTCCCGCTCGCCGGGACGTCGATCGCCGGATAGAGACGCCGGTCCGCCAGCTCGCGGGAGAGCCTGAGCTCGGCGTTGCCGGTCCCCTTGAACTCCTCGAAGATCACGTCATCCATCCGGCTCCCGGTCTGGTCGAGCGCGGTGGCGATCACGGTGAGCGATCCGCCGTCGGAGATGGCGCGCGCCGCCCCGAACAGCGCCTTGGGCTTGGCGAGGGCGGCGGCGTCGAGCCCGCCGGTCATGGTCCGGCCGACCGAGCGTCCCGCGGCGTTGTGGGAGCGCGCCAGGCGCGTCAGGGAGTCGAGCACGATCACGACGTCGCGCCCGATCTCCACCTGTCGCCGGGCGTGCTCGAACACCATCTCGGCCACGGCGACGTGCCGTTCGTGCGGCAGGTCGAAGCTCGAGGCGATGACCTCCCCGCGGCCCCAGTCCACCAGCTCGCTCACCTCCTCGGGGCGCTCGTCGATCAGGAGCAGCAGCAGCTCCGCGTCCGGATGCCCCAGCGCCACGCCCTCGGCCACGGCCTGCAGCATGACCGTCTTGCCGGCCTTGGGGGGCGACACGATGAGCGCCCGCTGCCCGAACCCGAACGGACAGATCAGATCCACCGCGCGCTGGATGTCGGCGGTGCGCGTACCGGAGGCGCGCCCCGTCTCGAGCCTGAGGAAGCGCGCCGGGTGTACCGCCCCCAGGCTGGTGAACTCGGGGCGCGCCGCGAGATTCTCGGGCGGGAGGCAATTCACCGACCGCACGCGTCCGTCTTCCAGCACGACGAGGTCGCCGCGGCGCAGCCCGGGGAGGTTCAGGCCGGCGTCGCGTGTGCCCGGGAGGTAGCTGTGCGCCGCCAGGCGCAGCGCGCCACCTCGTGGGGTAGGGTCGTACCAGCCGGTGATGGAAGGCATGCAGGGTGGCAGCACGAAAGATAGGCTGAGATTCCCCAACCACCACCCCGTCGCCCGGTGGCGGTCTACTCGTAGCGCAGCGCCACCATCGGGTCCACCCGGGCGGCGCGGCGCGCCGGCAACCAGGCCGCGGCGAGCCCCACGAGGGCCAGCAGCGCCGCGATGCCCAGGTAGGTGACCGGATCGCGCGGGCCGACGCCGACGAGCTGGGAGCGCAGCAGCTGCCCGGCGCCGAGGGCGAGGACGAGCCCGCCGGCGAGGCCGAGCGCGACCAGCCGGATCGCTCGGCCCACGACCATCCCGACGACCTCGCGCCGGCCCGCGCCGAGCGCCACCCTGAGGCCGATCTCGCGCGTTCGCTGACCCACGTAGTACGACAGCACACCGAAGATGCCGATCGCCGACAGCAGCAGCGCCATCGCTCCGAAGGCCGCGAGCATCGTCGCGCCGATGGTCTGGACGAAGGCCGCCGCCTGGATGTGCTCGGCGAGGGTCCGCACGTCGAGGAACGGGAGATCGGCGGCGGCGTCCTGGAAGGCCTGGCGCACCGGCCCGGTGAGTGCCCGCGGGTCGCCCGCCGTGCGCACCACGACGTCGAACCCGCTGAGCGGCTCCTGCGCGAAGGGGACGTAGACCATGGACTCGGGGCGTTCCGTCAGCTCGTGGTACTTGCCCTGCTTGGCGACCCCGACCACCGTGCGCCAGATGCCGTTGCGCTGGAAGCGGAGCCCGATCGGGTCCTGCCCCGGCCAGAAGCGCTGGGCGAATCGCTCGTTCACCACCGCCACCTCGAGCGCGCCTTTCACGTCGCCGCGCTCGAAGCCGCGACCGCGCACCAGCGGGATCCCCATGGCGCGGAAGTAGTCACTGCCGACCGCGAGGTACTCGATGGACAGGTTCTCGTTCGGGCGCGG
>DATJBO010000266.1:0-2229 GCA_035515315.1 Solirubrobacteraceae bacterium | reverse complement strand
CTCGGCGCTGATCGTGAGCGACCCGCCGCCGGGCATCGCGTCGCGGGCGTTGGTCGCGAGGTTGATCAGGATCTGCTCGACCGCGACGGGATCGGCGCGGGCCGTGACGTCCGAGTGCTCGACCTCCAGGCGGATCTCGATATCGGGCGGCAGCAGGCGCCGGAGCACCGCCGCCGTCTCCTGGACGAGCCGGTCGAGCACGACCGGCTGGAGGTCGAGCCGCTGCCGCCGGGCGAACGCCAGCAGCTTGCGGATCAGCTCGCTGCCGCGGCGGCTCGCCGCCTTGATCGCCTCCAGGTCGTTCTGGATGGTGGAGTCGCCGATCAGCTCGCTGCCGATCAGGTCGGCGGTGGTGAGGATCGTCGTGAGCAGGTTGTTGAAGTCGTGGGCCATGCCGCCCGCGAGCTGCCCGACGGCCTCCATCTTCTCCGCCTGCCGCAGCCGCTGCTCGAGCGCCTGTCGCTCCGACAGGTCCTCCACGATGCCCTCGAAGCCCTCGAGCGACCCGGCGGCGTCGCGCAGCATCCGCCCGCTCAGGCGCACGGGGACCGGGGTGCCGTTCTTCCGCTTCCAGATCGTCTCCACGCCGGAGAACTGCGTGCCGCTCTTGTACTGCTCGACGAGCCGGGCGCGCTCGCCCGGGTCGCTGTACACCGTGGAGGCGATGTCGCTGCCCAGGAGGTCGGCGGGCGACGCATAGCCCAGCATCGTGGCGAGCGTCTGGTTCACCAGCAGCGTCCGGCCGTCGAGCGTGGTGCGGTAGATCCCGAACACCGCGTTGTTGATGAAGGAGCGCAGGCTCTCCTCCGACGCCCGCAACGTGGCGTCGCTGTCGCCGGCGCGCGCGGTGGTCTCGATCGGTTTCGCGGGTTTCTTGCTCATCGCTCCCCAGGATGCTGCATTCGGCCACGACAAGCGCAAGGGGCGTGCGAGCGGGGCGCGGCCGGCGCCGCGCGGGAGCGGTGCCGGGCCTCCGGTCGCCGTATGTCGTTGCGCCGTTTCACGCTGGGCCGACCGATCAGGAGGCTGCCGGGCCCGCAAGTTCGGCGCGGGAGCCACACGTCAGGCTGCGCCAGGATGTCCGCCCGCTGTTGCAGATGGCCACAGTGAGGCGGGTGCCCGGTGTCGGGTGTCCGGTGCCAGGTGTCGGGTGCGAGGTGTCGGGTACCAGGTGTCAGGTGCCAGGTGTCGGGGAGGGTCGGCCCCTGACCCCGGACACCCGGCACCGGACACCCGCCTTCAGAATCCCGGCGTCAGGCCGAACTGCCACTGCCAGCCTTTGCCGGGCCGCTGGAACGCCTTCACGTAGTCGATTTCCGCGATCGCGAAGCCGAGGACGTTGATCCGCAGCGCGGCGCCAGCGCTGGTAAGTGCCTGCCGCTTTCCACCGAAGATGTCGGGCGTCTCGCCCCGGTCCCACGCCACGCCACCGTCGCCGAAGATCGCGGCCTCGATGGGGAACGCGCCGTAGTAGCCGTGCCCGAGGCCCAGCACGCCCAGGAGCGGGAAGCGCAGCTCGACGTTGCCCACCAGCAGGCGCGTGCCGAGCAGCTCGTCGTAGACGTTCAGCTCCGAGGCGTCGAGCGAGTTGTAGTCGTAGCCGCGCACGAGGCTCTGGTAGCCCATGAACAGCGGGTACATCAGGGTGCTGTCCTCGGCGTCGCGGCCGTAGCGCCCGTAGTGGAGCACGCGCGCGGCGAGCGTGAAGGGCCGCGCGGGCATCCAGTAGTGGCGGTAGTCGGCGAGGATCGAGTAGAACTGCAGGCCGCCGACGGTGGGATCCACCTCCAGCCGCCAGCGCTGGCCGAGGATCGGGCTCGTGGCGCCGAAGAAGGAATTGTCGTAGACGAGCGCCGCGCTCGCCGTCCCCATCGTGACGCCGCCGGGGGCGCAGATGGTGTTGGGGCTGCTCGAGCAGGAGGGAATGTCGGACGTGTTGTCCTGCTCGCCGGCCGCGGAGAAGACCTGGGTGATGATCTGGCCGTTGAACGAGATGTTGCGCAGGCCGGCGGAGAGCTCGACGCGCTGCACCTCGCTGAACGGATATGCCACGAGGAAGTCGGCCTCGGTGTTGACCTCGCTGAAGAACAGCGTCTGCAGCGTGTCGGCGAAGGCGGTCCCGCTCTCCAGGACCCCGCCCTGGATGTACGGGATGCGCTCGAGCGCGATGGCCCAGTTGAGCCGGTGCGTGGTGTTCTGGTACGCCACCAGGGCGGCGGTGTTCTTGAA
>DATJBO010000265.1:0-2514 GCA_035515315.1 Solirubrobacteraceae bacterium | reverse complement strand
TGACGGCCTTCAACGAGGAGCTCGTCAAGGCGGGCGTGATGCTCGCTGGGGAGGGCCTTCACCCCAGCTCGAGGGGCGTGCGCGTCGAGTTCTCGGGCCGCGAGCGGAAGGTGATCGATGGCCCGTTCACGGAGACCAAGGAGCTGCTGGCCGGCTACTGGGTGTGGCAGGTAAAGTCGATGGATGAGGCGATCGAGTGGGCAAGGCGGATCCCGAACCCAACGGGAGAGCACGGCGTGGTTGAGCTCCGTCCGGTGTTCGAGGCCGACGACTTCGGCGAGGAGTTCACGCCCGAGCTGCGTGAGCGGGAGGCGCAGTTGCGCGCGCAGACCGAGGCGGGCGTGTAGGCGGTGCGGTGGCGGGTCGCGACGTCACGCGCACCATCGAGGTCGTCTGGCGGATCGAGTCCGCTCGGCTGATCGCGGGCATTGCCCGCCTGGTGCGCGACGTCGCGCTCGCCGAGGACCTTGCCCAGGAGGCGCTCGTCGCCGCGCTGGAGCAGTGGCCCGAGTCGGGCGTCCCGGACAACCCGGGCGCCTGGCTCATGGCCACCGCCAAGCATCGCGGCATCGACCAGTTGCGGCGCGCTGAGGTCCACCAGCGCAAGACCGAGGAGCTCGGCCGCGTCGCGGAGTTCCGCTCGCGGGCGCAGGACGACCTTGCGGCGGCGGCCGACGACCCGTTCGACGACGACCTGTTGCGGCTCATCTTCACCGCCTGTCACCCGGTGCTCTCGACCGACGCGCGGGTGGCGCTCACCCTGCGGCTGCTGTGCGGGCTGACGACGAGGGAGATCGCGCGGGCGTACCTGACGTCCGAGTCGGCCGTGGCGCAGCGGATCGTACGGGCGAAGCGCACGCTGTCGGCGGTGCGCGTGCCGTTTGAGGTGCCGGCGCGCCGGGAGCTCCGGGAGCGGCTGACCTCGGTGCTCGAGGTCATCTATCTGATCTTCAACGAGGGCTACTCGGCCACCGCGGGCGAGCGGCTGATCCGTCCCGAACTGATCGAGGAGGCGCTGCGCCTGGGGCGCATCCTGGCCGGACTACTCCCACGCGAGGCAGAGGTCCACGGCCTCGTCGCGCTGATGGAGCTGCAGGCGTCGCGCACCCGCGCGCGGACCAAGCCCTCAGGCGGGTCGGTGCTGCTTCTGGACCAGGACCGCTCGCGCTGGGACTGGCTTCTCGTGGGCCGGGGGCTGGCGGCGCTCGAGCGCGCGTACGGCACCGGCGGCCCGATCGGGCCGTACACGCTGCAGGCCGGCATCGCCGCGTGCCACGCCCGCGCCCGCGCTGCCCAGGACACGGACTGGGAACGGATTGTGGCCCTCTACGACGGGCTGACCCAGCTGATGCGCTCGCCCGTGGTCGAACTCAACCGCGCCGTGGCCGTCGGGATGGCGTTCGGCCCGCAGGCGGCGCTCGAAATCGTGGAGCGCCTTCGGGAGGAGCCCGCCCTTGACAGCTACCACCTGCTGCCCAGCGTGCGCGGCGACCTGCTCGAGAAACTGGGCCGCCTCGATGAGGCCCGGGCCGAGTACGAGCGGGCGGCGCTGCTCACAGCGAACTCGAGGCAGCGAGCCACCCTGCTCGAGCGGGCGGCCGCGTGCGCGTCCCAGGGTTGACGCTGGGCCCTCGCCACCGACCCGGACGACCGCCGCGCCATGTAAAGGAGCAGCCGGCCTGTCGGCGTGGTCCTCGCCGCCCCGGTGTCCGAAATATCCAAGATCCGCCCCCGGGCCGGACGTATGCTCGCGCCCATGAAGCAGAGCGTCTCGCCGATCACCCTCGGCGTCTCCGACCATGAGCGGGCCACAGCGTTCTATAAAGCGATCGGCTGGTCGCCGGCAATGGACGTCGAGGAGACCGCGTTCTTTCGGGCCAACGGCGTTGTCCTAGTGCCGAAGACTCGCGCGCCTCAAAGGCTTCTGCACGTGGTCGACCTGGTCACGAGCACGGGCACGATCAACCCCCTCGTGTGGCGGCGCTCGGGTGCGCGTTACGCGCATCGAGCTGCGTCACGTCGTTCACGTCGAGCACGGACCTCACATGGCGCCTCCGTGGTCCCTTCTCACGGGCCGTTCATTCGCCCCATTCCTGGCCGTGACGACCGCACATGAGTCGCCGGTGCGATCGTGCTTCCTGCTCGCTGTGACCAACAAGGTCTCGTCCGTACGACCTGAGCCGGACCCGCGATGTTAGGCACCTGTGCGGTCGGTCCGGTGGTATGCGCGACGACTCGCCCGCCGCGCTTCTGGACGCGCGTCGCCTAGCGCCGAGACCAGCCCGAGCAGATCCGCTGGTGTCGCGGCGAGCATGTTGCCATTGGCGCCCGGGGCGTTCGCGCGTGGGTCTGCGTGTGCTTGTGCTGGCTCTCGCGTTGTGGTAGAAAGCTCGACGGCCTCCTATGGGGAAAGGGCGGGCTGGACTCGGCGCACATCGGCAGGTGACGCCGACCAGATTGGACCTGACCGGAGATACGTCACGCGCGAACGGGGCAGCATCCCAACGGCTCATG
>DATJBO010000264.1:0-2154 GCA_035515315.1 Solirubrobacteraceae bacterium | reverse complement strand
GATGCCGCCCAACTACGCCGACTACCCAGAGCACGACCACGCCGAGGACGGGCAGGAGGAGGTCTACGCCGTCCTGGATGGGTCGGGCACGATGGACGTCGAAGGAGAGCGCGTGGAGATGGATCGGGAGACGCTGGTGTGCGTCCCCTCCGGCACCAAGCGCAAGGTGCTCGCCGGTCCCCAGGGGATCCGCATGCTCGTGATCGGGGGCTCTCCCGGCAAGGCCTACGAGGCCCCCGAAGCGACCGAACTGGAGCCCGCCGCCTAGCCGTCGAAGGCCCGCCGGGCCTGGCCGTCGAAGGCCCGGCGGCGCCTAGCGCACGAACGCGTGCTCGGGCGGCAGCGCCAGCGCCGCCGCTGCCAGCAGGCGGGCGGTCGCCTGCACGTCCCGCAGGTCGACCGTCTCCACCGGGGAGTGCATGTAGCGCAGGGGGACCATCACCAGCCCCGTGGGCACCCCGGCGCGGCTGGCGTGGACCGCGTCGGCGTCGGTGCCGGTGGCACGGCCAGAGGCTTCGATCGTGAACGGGATCCCCTCCGCCCGGGCGGTCTCGTACAGCAGCTCGAACACGCCCTCGTGGAGCGTGGAGCCGCGACCGAGCACCGGGCCCGAGCCGAGCGGGTGCCTGCCGGACGGCTTGACCTCGATGCCGGGGGCGTCGGTGGCGTGGGTGACGTCGATCACGATCGCGGCGTCGGGCGCCAGCGCGAACGCGCTCGTGCGAGAGCCGCCGAAGGTCGTCTCCTCCTGCACGACGGCAACCGCTCCCATCTCCCACGCCGACCCGCCCGCTTCGGCGACCTGCCGCAGCGCCTCCAGCGCCACGTAGGAACCGAGGCGGTTGTCGAGCGCCCGCGAGGCCAGGCGGCCGTCCTGCAGCTCCAGGGGCGCGGCGTCGATGACCGCCACGTCGCCGACCCTCACGAGCTCGGCCGCGTGCTTGCCGTCGCGGGCCCCGATGTCGACGTGCAGGTCGCTGAGCTCGGGGACCTTCTTGCGCTCCTCCTCGCGCAGCAGGTGGATCGGCTTGCGCCCCACCACGCCCGGCAGCGGGCCGTCGGCGGTGTCGATGATGACCCGCTGGCCGACGAGGATCTGCGGATCCCACCCCCCCACTTCGCGCACCCACAGGTAGCCCTCGTCGTCGATGTGGGTGACGATCAGGCCGATCTCGTCGATGTGGCCCATCAGCAGCAGGCGCTTGGCGGCGCGCTCCTGCGAGCTCCCCGAGCGTGACCGTGCCCGCGCCCGCGCCCGCGGGGCCAGCAGCGCGCGCGGTGTTCCGATCGGATCGGTCTCGACCCGCGCGAACTGCTCGGCCGCGCTGCGCCAGATCGCCACCGGAGCCGTCTCGTGACCGGAGGCTCCGCGCGCGGCGAGCAGCTCGGCCAGCAGCGCCGGAGTCCCGCTCGGCGGAGCCTCGGACGCCTTCGCGGCGCGGCGTTTCGCGGCGGGCGCACGTTTGCGCGCCGGGGTGCGCCGCACCTGGGGGCTCATCCGGCGAGCAGAGTCCTGAGCACGTACTGGAGGATCCCGCCGTGGCGGAAATATTCCGCCTCCCGCGGCGTGTCGATCCGCACACGGGCATCGAACGCGGTCTCCCGGCCGTCCTGCGCGACGGCCCGCACCCGCAGCTGAGAGGGCATCGGCTCGCCGGGCGGGGCGGCCGCCGGCAGCCCCTCGATCCAGAAGCGCTCCTCGCCGGTCAACCCGAGCGAGCGCGGCCCCTCTCCGGGCGGGAACTGCAACGGCAGCACCCCCATGCCGATCAGGTTCGAGCGGTGGATCCGCTCGAAGCTGTCCGCGATCACCGCCCGCACTCCCAGCAGCTTCGTCCCCTTCGCGGCCCAGTCGCGCGAGGAGCCGGTGCCGTACTCGCGACCCGCGAGCACCACCAGCTCGACCCCTTCGTCCGCGTAGCGCATCGCCGCCTCGTAGATCGTCATCTGCTCGGCGCCCTGCTCGGAGAGGTGGTAGGTGAAGCCGCCTTCCGGGAGCTCTCCGCGATCGCCCCCGAGCAGGTTGCGCAGGCGGATGTTGGCGAACGTGCCGCGCACCATCACCTCGTGGTTGCCGCGGCGGGCGCCGTAGGAGTTGAAGTCGCGGGGGCCCACGCCCTGCTCCTGCAGGTACAGGCCCGCCGGGCTGTCGCG
>DATJBO010000263.1:0-15103 GCA_035515315.1 Solirubrobacteraceae bacterium | reverse complement strand
CAGGGACTCCACGCAGCCCTTGCCCACGTCGCCGAAGCCGCACACGACGGCCACCTTGCCGCCGATCATCACGTCGGTGGCGCGGTTGATCCCGTCCACCAGCGAGTGGCGGCAGCCGTAGAGGTTGTCGAACTTCGACTTGGTGACCGAGTCGTTGACGTTGATCGCTGCGAACAGCAGCTCCCCGCGGTCGACCATCTGGTAGAGCCGGTGCACGCCCGTGGTGGTCTCCTCGGTGACGCCCATGATGCCCTTACCGATCCGCGTCCAGCGCTGCGGGTCCTCCGCCAGCGAGCGGCCGAGCAGCGCCAGCACGATCGCGAACTCCTCCGAGTCGCTGGTGGCGGGATCCGGCACGGCGCCGGCACGCTCGTACTCGCTGCCCTTGTGCACCAACAGGGTGGCGTCGCCGCCGTCGTCGAGGATCATGTTGGGCCCCCGGACGGCCTCGCCGGTGTCGGGGTCCGGCCAGCGCAGCGCCTGCTCGGTGCACCACCAGTACTCCTCGAGCGTCTCGCCCTTCCACGCGAACACGGGCACGCCGCGGGGGCTCTCGGGGGTGCCCCCGTGGCCGACCGCCACGGCGGCGGCGGCGTGATCCTGGGTGGAGAAGATGTTGCAGCTGCACCAGCGGACCTCGGCCCCCAGGCACGTGAGGGTCTCGATCAGCACGGCGGTCTGGACCGTCATGTGCAGCGATCCGGTGATGCGGGCGCCCTTCAGCGGCTGGGCGTCGGCGTACTCGCGCCGCAGCGCCATCAGCCCCGGCATCTCGTGCTCGGCGAGCGTGATCTCCTTGCGGCCGAACTCGGCCGCAGACAGGTCGGCGACCTTGAAGTCGGTGCTGGTGAGCGTGGCGGTTGGCGTCATCTAAAGCCCTTTCATCGTAGTCGTGGGGACCCTAGCGTTCTGCGAGCGCCGCCTTAAGCGCGTCGAGCACGGGCACCGGACCGGGGTCCACCCCGCGCAGCGCGGCGAGGTAGATCGACACCAGGTCGCCCAGCAGCACGAGCGAGACGACCCGCTCGATGCCCGTCTGGCCGCGGGTCTCCAGCCGGTAGCTGGCGGTGGCGTTGGGAGCGATCACCCGCTCGCTGAGGGCCATCCGCTCCTTCAGGCGCGGGTGGGCGTCGGAGTCGTCGAGGAACACGGCCGAGAAGCGCCCCTGTGAGGTGGCCCCCTCCCAGCCGGCGATCTCGTTGTGGTCCATCTCGGGGAGTTCGCTCCAGAAGCACATCTGCTTGGCGTTCTCGTTGATCTGGGTCTTCCAGCGGTAGGCGATCGGGGTCGTCACGCCGGCCCCGGTGATCAGCGGGGTGGTCCCGTGCAGGCCGCGGGCGAGGCTCTTGGACAGCGTGTCCTCGGGCGCATCCGGGCCCCACTCGGCGACCAGCTGCTCGGTGTGGGAGGCGGCCACGTCGATCTCCGAGGTCATCCGCGGGCCGACGCCGCACAGCGCGGCCACCTCGAGCGAGGCCACCGTCATGTAGGCGACCGCCGCGCGGGGCTGCAGGCCGCCCGGCAGGGGGATCACCGGGACGTTGTCGGCGCGGGCCATCTCGGCCAGGCGCCCACCGGTGGTGGCGACCGTGCGCTTGGCTCCCAGCAGCCCCGCCGACTCGTAGCAGGCCAGCGTCTCCTCGGTGTCCCCCGAGTAGCTGGTGCACAGCACCATCGTGTCGGGGGTGGTCCACGTCGGGAGCCCGTAGGCGCGGGTCACGAAGATCGGACGGGTGGCGTGGTCGCCGAGCGCCGCGCGGGCCAGCGCTCCGCCGATCGCCGAGCCCCCCATGCCCGCCACGACCAGGCCGGCGGGCGCGTCGCGGTCCTCCATGATCGCCGACTCCACCCGCCACATCGCGTCCCGCAGGTGCTCGGGCACCGACAGCACGTCGCCGAGCTGATCGGACGGGTCGACCGCGGCGATCGACGCGCGAGTCAGCTCGGAGACGCCACCGGAGTGGCCTTTCGCGTTGCCGTCGGGGGTGATGGCTGCCATCGTTGCCTTCCTGGTCCGTGGTGCTCGGGTGGGCCCTGTAGGGGCGGATCGGCACCCGCGGGCTAGAACTCGATAGCCCCGTCCGGGAGATCCACCCCGGGGAAGATACGCGCCCCGCGGGTTATCACGTTGTCAGACCCGATCCTGACCCCTTCGCCGAGCACCGCGCCGGCGGTCACCTTGGTGGCGTCGCCGACGACCGCGCCCGGACAGATGATGCAGTCGCGCAGCTCGCAGCCGGCGCCGATCCGGGCCCCGTCGAGCACCACCGCCCGCTCCACCGAGCTGCCCGCGCCGACGCTGACATCCCGGCCGAGCACCACCAGGCTGCCGACGCGGGCACCCTCGGCGACCTCGCAGCCGCTGCCGATCAGCGCCGGCGGGATCGCCCGCCCGCGCACGCTGGCGCCGTCGTCGATCGCCAACCAGTGCTCGCCGAGGTGCTCGCGCACGCCCGACTCGACGTTGCCCTCGAGGATGTCGAAGGTGCCGTGCAGGTAGCGTCCCGGCGTCCCGATGTCCATCCAGTAGCTGTCGGAGGGGAAGCCGTACAGCCCATCGCCGACGAGCAGCGGCCAGATCTCCCCCTCGATCGAGACCTTGCGGTCTGGCGCCACGAGCTCGAGGATCTCGCGCTCGAGCACGTACGCGCCGGCGCTGATCAGGTTCGACGGCAGCCCCCCGGAGCTCGGCTTCTCGACGAAGTCGGTCACGGCGCGGCGCTCGTCGAGCACCACCAGCCCGTATGCGCTCGGGTCCGTCACGGCCACCAACGCGAGCGTCGCGCGGGCGCCGGTGGCCTCGTGCTGGGCGATCTGGGCGCCGAGGTCGATGTCGGTGAGGACGTCGCCGTTGAGCATCAGGAAGCGCTCGGCGAGCATCGGCTCGGCGAGCTTCACGGCACCGGCGGTCCCCCGCGGCTCGGGCTCCTCCACGTAGCGCAGGCGCAGACCCAGGCCCGAGCCGTCGCCGAGCACGCCGCGGACGCGATCGGCCATGAACCCGCAGGACAGGATCACGTCGTCCACCCCGTGCCCGCGCAGCCACTCGAGCATGAACGAGATGAACGGACGGTCGACCAGCCGCACGATTGGCTTGGGGACGTTCGAGGTCAGCGGCCGCAGGCGCGTGCCTTCGCCGCCGGCGAGGATCACCGCCTGGATGGGACCACCACCCCCGGGATCTGCCCGGCCGCCCCGCTCCCGGCCGCCCCGGCGGGGAGCGCCTCCTCGATGCAATCACGCCCGGGTAGGGGGATCACCGCCTCCCGACGCCCTCGTACTCCAGGCCGGCAGCGCGCACCGCAGCGGGGTCCAGGGCGTTGCGCCCGTCGATCACGAGGTTGCCGGCCATCGCCCCGGCGACCTCGCCCCAGTCGAGCTCCACCAGCTCCCGCCACTCGGTCACCAGCACCGCCGCATCGGCGCCCTCCAGCGCCTGCAGTGGCGAGGCGGCGTAGGTGATCCCGCTCATCAGCTCGCGGGCCTGATCCTCGGCGACGGGGTCGTATGCGCTGACGCTGGCCCCGTCCGCCAGCAGCCTGGCCGTGAGCACCAGCGAGGAGGCCTCGCGCATGTCGTCGGTGTCGGGCTTGAAGGCGAGCCCCAGCAGCGCCACGCGGCGTCCCGCGAGCGGTCCGAGGTGACGCTGGAGCTTGCCGATCACGCGCCGCTTCTGCAGTTCGTTGACCTCGATCACGGAGGTCAGCAGCTGGAAGTGGTAGCCGGAGTTGCCGGCGAGCTGCTTCAGCGCGTCGACGTCCTTGGGGAAGCAGCTGCCGCCGAAGCCGATGCCCGCCTGCAGGAACTTCGCCCCGATGCGCTCGTCGAGGCCCATCCCGCGTGCCACCTCGACCACGTCGGCACCGGTCTCCTCGCACACGTTGGCGATCTCGTTGATGAACGAGATCTTGGTCGCCAGGAAGGCGTTGGAGGCGAGCTTGACCATCTCCGCGCTGGCGATGTCGGTGCGCACCACGGGGGCCCGCAGGGGCGCGTACAGCTCGGCGACCGCGTCCCCGGCCCAGCCGCCCTCGTCGCCGATCACGACCCGGTCGGGGTGCATGAAGTCGCCCACGGCCGAGCCCTCCTTCAGGAACTCCGGGCACGAGACGTAGGAGAGCACCTGCTTGCCCTGCTCGGCGAAGGCGCGCCGCAGCGAGGCGCCCGTGCCGGCGGGGACGGTGGACTTCATCACCAGCGCGCGGTTCTCGGCCGCGGGGATCGCGTCGACGACCGCGTGCACGGCGGACAGGTCGGCGTCGCCCGAGTAGGTTGGCGGGGTTCCCACCGCCACGAACAGCAGGCGCGCGTCCGCGAGCGCCGGGCCCAGCTCGGTGTCGAAGTGCATCCGCTCGCGGTTGCGGGCCAGCAGCTCCTGGAGCCCCGGCTCGTAGATCGGTGTCTCCCCCGCCCGCAGCCGCCGGACCTTCTCGGCGTCGATGTCCACACACCACACCTCGCTGCCCAGCTCGGCGAAGCCGGCCGCGGTGACGAGCCCCACATAGCCGGTGCCGATCACCCCGATCGGCTCGCGATCACGCCGATCGCCGTCGCTCATCGGGTCGTGGCGGTGAGCCTGAAGACGGGGTGCTTGGGCGCCGCGGCCACCAGCTCGGGCTCCGGAGAATCGGGGCCGACGCCGTCGAAGAACACCCCCACCTCGAACTTCCAGCGCTTCAGATAGGCGCGCAGGATGTCGGGCTTCTCGGCGTCGGGCACCTCGACGGCGGTGAAGCTCTCGCTGTGACGGCGGGACAGCAGGCGCCCCTCGCCGCTGGCGCGGAGGTTGCGGGCCCACTGCGTGTCGCCGCGGGGCGCCACCAGGTAGCGCTGCCCGTCGAGGTCGAGCGGATTGACGGGCGTGCGGCGCGGCTGCCCGGAGGTGCGTCCGCGGACCTCGAGCACGCGTGAGCCGGCGATCGGCAGGCCCCGCCTGGTCAGAGCCCCTACGAGCGGGTTGAACACACGCCGCGTGAACCAGCCGGGGCGCTTGCTCTGGAAATGGGTCGTCGCCGGATTCGATCCGTCCATCGACCCAAGACGCTATCGCGCCGCCCCGAGGGCTAGCCGGCGACCGCTAGGAACGCCTCGCAGCGGCGGATCTCGCGGAGCGCCCGTTCGCGTTCTTCGCTGCCCTCCTCGCCCCGTTCGGCGGTGGCGCGGGCCTGGGAGAGCTTCTCCTGCAGTAGCCCGCGGTCGAGCTGGTCGGGGCGCAGCGCTTCGTCGACGAGCACCAGTGCGCGGTCGTCGGCGAACTGCAGGTAGCCCTCCGCCTGCGCGAAGCGCACGATCTCGGTGTCCGAGCGGTACAGCCTCAGCTCGGTCGGCTCCAGGATCGCCAGCAGCGGCTCGTGGCGTGCGAGGATCGCGATCGAGCCGACGGTGGTGAACGTCGAGAGCATCTCGATCTCCTCGGCGAACACCTCGCCCTCGGGGGTGAGCACCTCGACGGGGAATTTGCTCCTGGCCATCGGCGAGCTCCTACTGCTTGGCGGCCGCCTCGACGACTTCGTCGATCGTGCCCTTCAGGAAGAAGGCGCTCTCGGGGACTTCGTCGTGCTTGCCTTCGATGATCTCCTCGAAGCCCCTGATCGTCTCCTCGATTTTCACGTACGCGCCGGAGGTGCCGGTGAACTCTTCGGCCACGAAGAACGGCTGGGAGAGGAAGCGCTCGATGCGCCGCGCCCGCTGCACGGTGAGGCGGTCCTCGTCGGAGAGCTCGTCGATCCCGAGGATCGCGATGATGTCCTGGAGCTCCTTGTAGCGCTGGAGGATCTCCTTGACGCGGTTGGCCACGCGGAAGTGGTCCACGCCGAGGACCTCGGCCTTGAGGATCGTGGAGTTCGATTCGAGCGGGTCGACGGCCGGGTATATGCCTTTTTCGGATATCGCCCGCGACAGCACGGTGGTGGCGTTGAGGTGCGCGAACACCGACGCCGGGGCGGGGTCGGTGATGTCGTCGGCGGGCACGTAGATCGCCTGCACCGAGGTGACCGAGCCCTCGCGGGTGGAGGTGATGCGCTCCTGCAGCTGGCCCATCTCGGTCTCCAGCGTCGGCTGGTAGCCGACCTGGGAGGGCATCCGCCCGAGCAGCGCCGAGACCTCGGAGCCGGCCTGGACGAAGCGGAAGATGTTGTCGATGAACAGCAGCACGTCCTGGCCCTGGTCGCGGAAGTATTCAGCCATCGTGAGGCCCGACAGGGCGACCCGCATACGGGCTCCGGGGGGCTCGTTCATCTGCCCGAACACGAGCATCGTCTTGTCGAGCACGCCCGACTGCTTCATCTCGAGCCACAGGTCGTTGCCCTCGCGTGAGCGCTCGCCCACGCCGCAGAAGGCGGACAGGCCCCCGTGTTCCTTGGCGAGGTTGTGGATGAGCTCCTGGATCAGCACCGTCTTGCCGACGCCTGCACCGCCGAACAGCCCGACCTTGCCGCCCTTCGCGTAGGGGGCCAGCAGGTCGACGACCTTGATCCCGGTCTCGAACATCTGGGTGGTCGGGGACAGGTCCTCGACGCGCGGCGCCTCCTGGTGGATGCTGCGGCGCTCGACCTGGTCGGGGAGGTCCGCCCCGAGGTCGATCGGTTCGCCCAACAGGTTGAAGATCCGCCCCAGCGTGGCCTCCCCCACGGGCACCGTGATCGGGGCTCCGGTGTCGACGACCTCGAGGCCCCGGGAGAGGCCGTCGGTGGTGTCCATCGCGACCGCGCGGACGCGGTCGTCGCCGAGGTGCTGCTGGACCTCGCAGACGAGCAGCTCGCCGCCGGAGGTGGAGCTGATGCCCGGGGCCTCCTCCTCCTCGTTGGAGGGGGAGCGCTCGATCGTGATCGCGTGGTTGATCTCCGGCAGCCGATCTTCGAACACGGCCTCGATCACCACGCCCTGGATCTCCTCGATGCGCCCCACGTTGCGCTTTGCGCCGCCGCCGTCGGCGGCGGCGCTCGTCGATCCCGTCGGCTGGGTGGCAGTGCTCGCGTCCATCAGTCTCTCTCTCGTTTCTGGGGTGTCGGGTGTGTAGGTGGTGTTCTCGGTGAAGGTGATGTTCCGGTGGAGCGTGCTCGCCTCGGGCTAGCCGGTCAGGCCCTCGGCGCCGGCGACGACCTCCATGATCTCCTGGGTGATCTCCGCCTGGCGCGCGCGGTTCATCTGAAGCGTGTATTCGGTGATGATGTCCCCG
Source organism: Solirubrobacteraceae bacterium (assembly GCA_035515315.1). Classification (GTDB taxonomy): domain Bacteria; phylum Actinomycetota; class Thermoleophilia; order Solirubrobacterales; family Solirubrobacteraceae; genus Palsa-744. The sequence continues at coordinate 7,926 of DATJBO010000263.1, read as the reverse complement.
GCGTTCTCGGAGGCGTTGCGCATCGCCGTCATCTGTGCGCCGAAGAAGCCGGCGGTCGACTCCACCAGCGCGCGGTAGATCGACAGCTCGACATAGTTCGGCACGAGCCGTTTGAGGATCTTGTCGGGCTCGGGCTCGTACTCCGTCGAGGCCGGTCTGGCAGCCTCGGCAGCCTGCCCCTCGCGCCCGGCGGCTGCCCCCGGCGCGGCAGGGGCCTCCTCCTCGGGCTCTTCGCCGACGATCGTCGCCTGCGAGAGCGGCAGCAGGCGTTCCTGGGCGACGCGCTGTGAGAGCGGGGAGATGTAGCTGTTGTAGATGATCTCTACGCGGTCGAGGCGGCCCTCCACGTAGGCGGGGATCAGGTCGTCGGAGATCGAGCGGGCGTCGGCGTGGACGGGGCGGTCGGCGAAGCCCACGTAGCTGCCCGCGATCTCGTAGCCGCGGAAGGCGATCGAGGACACCCCGCGCCGGCCGGCCACGTACCAGCTGACCTGGTGGCCGGAGTCGCTCAGCTCACGCTCGAGGCGCACGCCCGCGCGGATCACCTGCGAGTTGAAGGCGCCCGCCAGGCCACGGTCGCCGGTCACGAGCAGGATCCCGACCTGGCGGTCGCTCTCGTGCTCGGCCAGCAGGGGCACGCCGGCGCTGGCGGCGCCCGCCGCCTGGGCGGCTTTGCGCGTCATCCGCCGCAGCGCGTCGGCGTACGGGCGCAGCGCCTGGATCCGCTGTTCGGCGCGGCGCAGGCGCGCGGCCGCGACCATCTCCATCGCCCTGGTGATCTTCTGGATGTTCTTGACCGAGGCGATCTTGTTCTTGACGTCGCGCTGTGATGCTGGCATGGGTGTCCTTGGGCCGGCGGGGCGGAGCCGCTGCTAGGCGGCCGCGGTCGCCTCCTCGAGCGGCTGGCCCTCCTCGTCGAGGTCGTAGCCGAAGTCGGCGGCGAACGACTCGACCGCGGCGTGGACTTGCTTCTGGGTCTCCTCCGACCAGTCGCCCTCGGCGATCTTCTTGCGCGCGTCGGCGAGCACGGCGTGGGTGCGTTCGGTCAGCTCGGCCAGGAACTCCGTCACGCGTTCGACGTTGACGCGGTCCAGGAAGCCGTTGGTGGCGGCATAGATCTGGATCACCTGGTCCTCCACCGGCAGCGGCGCACGCTCGTGCTGGTTGAGGGTCATCACGAGGCGTTCCCCGCGGGCCAGCGTGCGCTGGGTGTCGGCGTCGAGGTCCGACCCGAACTGGGCGAAGGCCTCGAGGTCGCGGTACTGGGAGAGCTCGAGCTTGATGCGCCCGGCGACTTTCTTCATGGGGTTGATCTGGGCGTTTCCGCCGACGCGCGAGACCGAGATGCCGACGTTGATGGCGGGGCGGACGCCCGAGTTGAACAGGCCCGACTCGAGGAAGATCTGCCCGTCTGTGATCGAGATCACGTTGGTGGGGATGTAGGCGGACACGTCGCCCGCCTGCGTCTCGATCACGGGCAGCGCGGTCAGGGAGCCGCCTTTGAGCTCGTCGTTGAGCTTGACGGCGCGCTCGAGCAGGCGCGAGTGCAGGTAGAACACGTCGCCGGGGTAGGCCTCGCGGCCCGGCGGGCGGCGCAGCAGCAGCGACATCTGGCGGTAGGCATAGGCGTGCTTGGTGAGATCGTCGTAGATGCACAGCGCGTCGCGGCCCTTGTAGAGGAAGTACTCGCCCATCGCGCAGCCCGCGTACGGAGCCATGAACTTGATCGGGGCGGCCTCCTCGGCGCCGGCGGCCACGATGATCGTTTTGTCGAGCGCGTTGTTCTCGTCGAGCGTCTGGGCTAGCGCCACGACGGAGGACATGCGCTGGCCGATGGCCACGTAGATCGAGATCAGGTCGGAGTCCTTGTTGTTGATGATCGTGTCGATCGCGATCGCGGTCTTGCCCGTCTGGCGGTCGCCGATGATCAGCTCGCGCTGGCCGCGGCCGATCGGGATCATCGCGTCGATCGCCTTCAGCCCCGTCTGCATCGGCTGCTTGACCGGCTGGCGCTGGACCACGCCGGGCGCCTTGAACTCGGCGGGGCGGGTCTGGGTCACGTTGACCGGCCCCTTGCCGTCGAGCGGGCGTCCGAGCGGATCGACGATCCGCCCGAGCAGCTCGTCGCCGACGGGGATCTCGAGCAGCTCGCCGGTACGCCGCACGGTGTCGCCCTCGGAGACGTGTTCCCACTCGCCGAACAGCACCGCACCGACATTGTCGGACTCGAGGTTCAGGGCGAGGCCCGTCACTCCGTGGGGCAGCTCGAGCATCTCGAAGGACATGCAGTTCTCCAGCCCGTGCAGGCGGGCGATGCCGTCGGCGACCGACAGCACGGTGCCGACCTCGGTCAGCTCGGCGCGTCCGCTGTCGAGCCCCTCGATGCGGCTCTTCAGAATGCTTGTGATCTCGTCGGGGTTGATCTGCATGCGGTCTCCTAGGAAGCTCCCTGGGCAACGTGCCGTCGCAGCTGCTCCAGGCGGTTTCTGATTGAGGCGTCGAGGATCGAGTTGCCGACCCTCAGGATGATTCCGCCGAGGATGTCCGGGTCCACGCGCGCGGCCAGCGTCACCTTGCGGCCGGTGCGCTCGCCGATCGTGCGGCCGAGCTGCTCGGTGGTCTGCTCGTCGAGCGCGATCGCGCTCGTGATCTCGACCGGGAGCATGCGGTTCTCCTCCTCCCACAGGCGCTCGTACTCCGAGCGGATACGGAAGATCACGGGCATGCGGTGGTTTTCGATCAGCAGCTCCAGGAAGTTCAGGAACGCCGCGTCAGCCCCGTCCAGGACGCGCTTCAGGCCCTCCTGCTTCTCCTTGGTGGCGAAGTAGGGCGAGAAGAAGAACACCGCCAGTTCGCGGTTCTCGGAGAGCGCGTCGGCGAACTGGGAGAGCTGCTCGCGCAGCAGGTCGAGCTTGCCCTGTTCGAGGGCCACCTCGAACAGCGAGCGGGCGTATACGCGGGCGAGCTCCTCCATCAGTTGTTGGCCGCTCCCGAGGACAGGCCGGATACGTCGATTTCCGACAGCGCCTCCTCCACCAGGCGCCGCTGGTCATCGCTGCTGAGCACCTTGCGGATCACCTTCTCGGTCGCCATCACGGTCAGGTCGGCGACCTCGCGGCGGAGGTCGTCGAGGGCGCGCCTGCGCGCCACGTCGATGTCGCGTTCCGCGCGTTCGGCGGCCTCGCTGATGAGCTCCTGGCCGCGGCCCTTGGCCTCCTGCTCATGTGTTTCGGCCGCCTGGCGGGCGTGCTGCACGATCTCCTCGGCCTGTGTGCGGGCCTCCTTCAGGCGCTCGCGATACTCCTCGAGGATCTTGTCGGCCTCGGCGCGGATCTCTTCGGCGGCGTCGATGTCGCCGTTGATCTTCTTGGCCCGTGCGTCCAGCGCTTGCGCGATCAGCGGGAACACCCACTTGCGCAGGACGAAGAACGAGATCGTGAAGACCACGATCGTCCAGATCATGATCCCCACGTTGGGGGTGATCAGGAACGAGCCGTTGGCGAGCGGGGTGAGGGCGGCGGTGAGCATCTCGGCCTACAGGAAGAATGCGATGAAGCCGCCGACGAGACCGTAGAAGAAGCACGCCTCCGTCAGCGCGAAGCCGAGCCACTGGTCGCGCTCGACCTCCGCGCGCAGCTCGGGCTGACGCGTCTTGGACTGGATCGAGGCGTTGAACACCGATCCGATGCCTGCGCCGGCACCGGCGGCGCCACCGCCGGCCCCGACGCCGAGCGCGATCGCCCGGCCCGCTGCCTTGCCGTATTCGATGGGTTCTCCGGTCGCTGCGAGTAGCTCATGAAGCATCGTGGAGCTCCTTTCGTCTTAATGGGATTCGACCGCTCCGCCGATGTAGATGGCGGTCAAGATGGCAAAGATGAAGGCTTGCAGGCCCGCGATCAGGACGGCCTCGAAGAGGAAGATCGCGATCCCGAACGGAAGCAGGAACCACGACACCAGCTGAAGGCCCACGAGTACTCCGAGCGTGCCGCCCATGAACGCGATCAGCATGTGACCGGCGAGCAGGTTGGCCCACAGCCGGACCGTCAACGAGATCAGGCGCAGGAAGGTCGAGAGGATCTCGATCGGGAAGATGAGCAGGACGATCGGCCCTTTGACGCCGCCGGGCATGAGGCTTTTCAGGTACCCGAGCGGCCCGTGGTGCCTGACGCCCTCGTAGACGAACAGGCAGAAGACCCCCAGCGAGAGCACCAGCGGGAAGGCGACGTTCGTATCGGCCGCGTAGATCTGGAAGGACGGCAGGTGTGCGCCGAAGACGCTGAACTTCTCCGTCGAGTTCACGGGTAGCGGTATGTAGCCGATCAGGTTGGAGACGAGGATGAAGATGAAGATCGTCGCGATCAGCGGGAAGTATTGGCGTTCCATCCGCTGATCGAGGTTTTCCCTCGTCATGTTGCGGACGAAGTCGTAGAACCATTCGACCGCGACCTGCAGCCGGCCCGGACGCTGTTTGAGGCGTTTGGCGATCTGGGTCATCAGCCCGATCGTGATGCCGGCGGCCAGCAGCAGATACAGGACCCCCTTGTTGAACGCGATCGGGCCGAGCTTGAACCAGGTGTCGAGCTTGAACTCGTCGGTCGGGGAGAAGACGCTGTTGGCGACCTCTGGCGCCTTGTGAGCGGTGACGCCGAACAGGACGGCGAACAGCACGATCCCGCCGACCCACACGCCGGCTACCGCGTACACGACCTTGCGGGCGCTGCTCATGCCCTGTTTCTCGGCGGGGGCCGGCGGCGTTCCCGCCGCGCCGGGTGCGATCGGTGGGGCTCCCGCTACGGCGCTCATCAGGAGGGGCCTCCCTCCCGCCCTCTGGCGATGCGCACGGCGAAGGCGACCGAGTAGGCGCCGAAGATCACCAGCGCCGCCGCGAGGCCGTCGTGGTGGCTGCCGACGGTGCCCGCCACGATGATCCCGCCGGCGAGCAGCCAGATACGTGCGAACGAGTCGATGAAGTTCAGCCCGAGTCGCGAGCCCGGCTCGGCGGCCCTGGCGATGACCCTGCGGTCGGCCACCGCGACCAGCCGCTGCAGCAGCCACGCCCCCGCCCCCACGAGCACGCCGAAGGCCGGGGCGCCCAGCGCAAGCGCCACCACGACCGCCGGAATCAGGACGACGACGTCGAGGTTGATGAATATCCGCCGCCCGAGCCCGTCTGCGGGCACGCGGGCGTGATCGTCCTGGAAATGGCTAACTTGCATGGGTCGAGCCACCCTACAGAGGCAAGGGTCCAGGCGCTCCCCGAAGGGGGGCCGTCGAAGGTGTTCCCTCGAATACCTCTCAGGCGGCTCTTAGCAGTCTAGCCTCTCGGCGACTTCGTAACAACTTTGTGACAACAGGCACGGGCCCCGGGAACGGCCTCGCGCCTGGCATTCGGGCCCCGGCCGGCGCCGCTACCCGCCGGGCGCGGGAATCGCCGTCGAGCGCCCGCGGCGGCTCGCGCGAGCGCCTTCCAGGAGGCGCACGAGCGCGACCGAGGCGGCGAACGTGACCAGCCCCGCGACCACGTCCAGCACGAAGTGGTTGCCGGTGGAGATGACCGCGAAGGTCGTTGCCAGCGGGTAGACGGCCGCGAGCGTCCGCGCCCACGCGCGCCGCGTGGCCCGCCATACGGCCAACGTGCACCACGCCGCCCACGCGATGTGCAGGGACGGCAGGGCGGCGAGCTCGTTGGCGTGGGAGGCGAGCCCGCTGTGGCCGTGCCAGGAGCCGATCGCGCCGCTGGAGGCGACCACGTCGGTGAAGCCGCCGAGCATCCGCGGCGGGGCCACGGGGAACCGCCAGAACACCACGAACGCCAGCACGTTGGAGAGCAGCAGGATGTTACGCAGCGGGCGGTAGATGTCCGCCCGTGCCCACCACAGCCAGCCGAGCAACCCGAAGGTGACGACGAAGTGGGCGTTGTCGTAGTAGTTGGAGACAACCAGGCCCAGCGCGTGGTGCGCCGCCAGCCAGTGGTCGAGCGGGCGCTCGGGGTCGATCCCCAGCCACTGCTCGACGTGCAACACCCCGCGGGCGTGGACGAGGGCCGCGTGCACGCGCAGGGGCGCGAGGTTGGTGGTCGCGTCGTATACCCACGCGAGCCACACGACGAGCAGCGCCTCCACCCACCAGCGGCTGCGCCGGGCGGCGACGGCAACGACGGCGGACTGCGGCGCCGGCGCCACGGCGACGCTCGCGGCGCCGGGAGCCCCGGGAGAGGCGGGCTGCAGCACGGGCGTGGGCAAGCCGCGATTTTACCGTCGCCCAACAACGCCAAACCCGGCAGGCTACGCCGGCGCGGACGCGAGCCCGTCGCGGGCCAGCTGCTCGAGCACCAGCGGCAGCGCCTGCACCGTCCGCCTCCACGACCCCGGGGCGGAGTAGTCATCGGCGTCGTGCAGCAGCATCACGTCGCCCGGCGAGGCGGCGCGGGACACGCGCGCGGCGATCTGCGGGGGGGTGGCGCTCGCCTGCCAGTCCCGGCCCCAACGGCGCCATAGCAGCGTCCTCCACCGGCGCCGGCGTGCGAACGTGAGCGCGGCGGCGTTGAGCACGCCGTAGGGCGGGCGGTACAGCGCGACGGCGGGCCCTCCTGCCGCTGTGATCGCGTCCTCGGCGCGGACCAGGTCCTCGCGAACCTGCCACGGGGAAAGCCGCAGCAGGTTGCGGTGGCGGTCGCAGTGCAGGCCGAGTTCGTGTCCGGCGGCGAGCAGCTCGCCGACCAGCGAGGGGGTGCGGCGGACCTGCTCGCCGACCAGGAAGAAGGTCGCGTGGACCCCGTGGTGGGCGAGCACCTCGAGCACCGCCGGGGTCCCGGCGGGGTGGGGTCCGTCGTCGAAGGTCAGGTGAAAGCCGCGGCCGTCGCGGGTGCGGTCCTCGACGCCGAGGGCCGACCTCAGCCCCGGCAACACGGGCCGGCCGTCGTCGCGCGAGAGGCCGGCGAGGGCGGGGACCGCATAGGCGGCGAGCGCCCCGGCGGCCAGCACACCCGTGATCGGTGCTGCCCGGCTGCGATGATCGATCTCGTTCATGCTCGACGTGACGCTCGGGATCGCGGCAGCGATCGGGTCCTCGATCTTCTACAGCCTAGGGATCGCCTTCCAGGCGACCGATGCCAAGACCGCGCCGCGGGAGCAGTACCTGCGCGCGGCCCTGCTGATCGGCCTGCTGCGCCGGGCACGCTGGCTGCTGGGCACCGGGCTGACGGTGCTCGGGTGGCCGCTGCAGGTGCTGGCGCTGTCGTTAGCGCCCCTGGTGGTGGTCCAGCCCGCGCTGGCGATGGGGCTGATCGTGCTGCTGCTGCTGGCCGAGCGGATGCTCGGGGAGCACGCGGGCCGCTACGAGTACCTGGCGATGACGGCGATCGTCGTCGGGGTGGTGTGCGTGGGGCTGTGCGCCCCGCCGGTGTCCCACACCCACACCTCCGAGCAGGCGACGATCACGATCGTGCTCGTGGCCCTCGGCCTGGCGAGCCTGATCCCGTACGGGCTGCGCCTGATCGGCCACTCGCGCGCCGAGCTGACGATGTGCTCCGCCGGGCTGGCGTTCGCGTGGAGCGCGATCGCCACCAAGCTCGCCTCGGACGACCTCGCCACCGGGCACACGCTCACGGCCGGACTGTGGGCCCTCTCCACGCTGGCCGCCTCGATCGTCGGGCTGTTGAGCGAGATGAGCGCGCTCCAGTCGCGCCCGGCGATCCAGGTCGCCCCGGTCGTGTTCGTGACTCAGACGGTCGTGCCGGTGGTGCTGGCGCCGCTGCTGCTCGGCGAGCGCTTCTCGGAGACGCCGCTGGGGGGCGTGCCGCTCGCGTTGTCGCTGGCGCTGCTGATCGGTGGCGCGGCGATGCTCGTGCGATCGCCGCTGCTGCTCGCGCTGATGGCCGGGGACCGCTCGAGCCAGCCGAGCGGCTCGGGCCGCAGCCCGTCGGAT
>DATJBO010000262.1:0-10259 GCA_035515315.1 Solirubrobacteraceae bacterium | reverse complement strand
GGGCTCGATCGCGATCTCCTCGTCGACCTCGAGAAAGCGCAGGACGGTGCGGACGGTGGCGGCGTTGTCACGCCTGAAGTCGTCGTAGATCAGCACCAGCACGCGCCCCGGCGGGAAGCGCTCGTGGTAGCGGCGCAGCTGCTCGACGTAGCGCACGTGCTCGGAGTAGGCGAGCGCCTGGGGCCAGTAGGTGTGGCGCGGGACGTGGCGCCCTTCGCGACGCGGACCCTCGAGCGCGAGCGCGGTGCGCAGGTCGGGCTCGGTCTCGATGTAGGTCTCGACGAACTGGAGGTGCAGCGAGCGAAGCAGGCTCGCCGGCTCGCGCAGGACGGCGATGATGCGCGCGTCCGGGACCGTTTCGGCGATCGCTTGGGCGGCCGTGCGCGACCACAGGTAGAGCACCGTCGCCTCCCCGGCGCGCTGCCCTGCTCGCGCGGGCGCGAACAGCGCCGCGTACTCGCTGAGGGTGCGCGGGGTGCCAGCGGGTCGCGGCGGGGTGCGTTCGTGCAGCTCGCTCGCGAAGAACCACGGCTCCTTGTTCTCCGGCATGAAGATCTGAGGGTGACGGCGGAGCATGTGGTACAGCGCGGTCGTCCCGCTCTTCGGCTGCCCGACAACGAAGAAGTCGGGCAGCCGGGCCCCCGGCGGTAGCCCCTCCGGCGCGAGCCATCCCTCGCTCTGGGCAACCGCCCCGCCGCCGGCGCCCTCCCGGCCCGGAGCCGCCGTCAAGGCAGCGCGCCGCCGGCCGCGCTCGCCGCGATCAGCGACGCGGTGCGGTAGTAGTGGTTGTGCTCCTGCAGCGCCTCCTTGGTGTCGAAGGCGGTCAGGCGACCATCGAGGATCACCATCACGCGGTCGCACATGTCGAGTGTCGACATGCGGTGTGCGATCGTGAACAGGGTGAGTTCGCTCTTGAGCGCGCTCAGCGACTGCTGGATGAGCGTCTCCGAGTGCGGATCGAGCGCGCTCGTGGGCTCGTCGAGGACGAGCACCTGGGGCCGCGCGACCAGCGCGCGCGCGAGGCAGATGCGCTGCTGCTGGCCCCCCGAGACGGCGTCCGCACGCGGTCCGACGATCGTCTCGTAGCCCTTGCCCCAGCTCATCACGTCGTCGTGAATGCGCGCCAGTCGCGCCGCGCGCTCGACCGCCTCCTCGTCCACGTCGCGGAAGAAGCGGATGTTTTCGCTCACCGTGGCGTGCAGCAGGCGCGGTTCCTGGGGCACGTACGCGATCAGCCTGTGCCAGTCCTCGCGCGAGAACTCGCGCACGTCGGTGCCGTCGATCAGGTAGCGCCCCTGCCCGGGCTCGCGCAGGTGCAACAGGATCTGAACGAGCGTCGACTTGCCGGCACCGGACGGGCCGACGATGCCGATCGCTTCGCCGGCCTCGACCGAGAAGGACACTTCGTTGAGGACCGGCCGCCCAGGGGTGTAGGAGAACGAGACCTCGTCGAACGCGAGCGTCGAGATCTCCGGCAGCGGGGTCGTCCCTTCGACGGGCTGGCTGGCCGCGTAGCGCGCCTCGGCGCGGCGCAGCCGGTCGATGAAGGGGATCGACTGCTGAAGGGCCTGGTAGGCGCCCTGGATCGACTGTCCGGCCTGCGCGGCGCGCAGCAGCAGCAACACGATCGCGAGCAGCCTGCCGGCGTGGTGGGTGCCGATCGTGTTCAGCGTGATCAGCCCCAGCACGAGCACCACGAAGATCAGGCTCTGGTAGATGTTGGGGACCGCTTTCGCGATCAGCTGGGTGCGGAAGAAGAGGTCGCGACAGCGGCGAATGAACTTGAGCATGCGCTCGTACTGGGCGTCGGTGACGCCGAACACCTGCGACTCCTCGGCGAGGCGATTGGCCTCGGCGATCGCCCCGGCATAACGGATCTGGGCCCGCGAGAGTTCGGCGCTGCGCCTGCCCCCGAGCATTCTCAGCGGGCGCATGAGCGCGAACAGAGCGACCGCGACGGTGAAGATCAACGCCGCCGCCGGCGGGCTCAGAGCAATCGCGAACCCGAGCAGGATCAAGAAGATCAGCGAGGCGCTGACGAGGGTCGTCGCCTGCAGGGCGCCCGCGGTCGCCTGGCTCGTCTGGCTGGTCATGACCTCCTGCAGCTGTCCCTCACGATCGCGCGACTGCACATCCCAGGAGGCGGCGCCGAAGGCGCGGAAGACCCTGGTGCGCAGCTGCAGCTGGACGTCGGCGGCGATCTTGGCCGGGAGGATCGACATCGGCCACTGCAGCAGCAGCCGGAAGATCGCGAGGCCGAGCGCGATCCACAGGAGCGTGCTGACCGACGCGCCGATGTGCAGGATGCCGGAGCGCTGGCCGCCCTTGCCGTTGACGAGTTTGGTGGCGACCTGCGCGACGGTCGCGATCATCACTCCTTCGGTGAAGCCGGAGAGCAGGGAGATGCTCGCGAGCGTCCCGACCATGCGGCGCTTGTCGCCGATCAGCAGCTCGATCTGCGAGCCGAGCGAGGGCCTCGTCGAGCGGTCGCGCCTCGCGGCTGGGAGCAGGGACCTCATGGCGCCTTTGGCCTTCCGTCAGGACGCGAGGCTCGCCGCGGGGGCGCGCGCCGGTGCTCCCACCCTGCGCCGCGCGGCCTGCCATCCCGGCCCCGCCAGCCAGTAGGCGGCTATGCCGAGAGCGAACCAGAAGAACGGTGCGAGCACCTGGCTCTGCGAGACGGGCCCCTCGAAGGACATGAAGAACATCGCAAAGATCGGCGCGAACACCGCCGCCAGATAGATCTGTAGCTCGGGATCGACGAGCTGGCGTATTCGTTTGAAGGCGAGGGTGAGCATCGTCACCAGGGTGGCGCTCCACACGATGATCCCGGGCAGGCCGGCTTCCTTGAAGATGAAGTTGTAGGTCGTCTCGGCGTTGACATTGTGGCCTTCGAGTAGTTCGGTGTTGCGCCCGCCGAAGGACGCCGCCGGTCCGGCCGTCCCGAGCCCGAACCCGAACGGCGACGCGGAGATGAGTCTCGGGATCGCGCCGAGCTCGTTTTCCTTGTAGCCGGCAGAGCTGCTCCCGCTCAGGAGCGTGGAGTAGCGCGAGAACGTCCCCCCTCCGAGCACGGACACGAACACCGCCGAGAACGGTATGAGGATCGCCAGCGACACGATCAGCAAGCGTAGCGGCCTTCGGAACTGCTGTCCTCCTCTCGAGGTGAGCAGCAGATAGCCCACGATCGCCAGCAGACCGCCGACCAGCTGCACCCTCCCGAGGCCCGTCGCGATTGCCGCGATGGCACCGAACGTCAGCAGCGCCAGGAGCCATCGTTTGCGTCGTGTGGTCGCCAGCAGAGCCAGCGTCGCGGCTATCGCCGACACCCCGATGCCGCCGCCGGCACCGCTTTCGTCGCCGAGCCCCGTCGGGCGCACCCGGCCGACGCCTTCGCTCTTGTACACGCGGGAGGCTTTGCCTTCGAATTTCCTGGCGTACCCCGATCCCCAGGCGGCCAGCTGGGTGGGGCTCAGGCGGGTCTGGTAGGTGGACACGACGCCGTTCGCGAGAGCGATCACCCCGAGCAGGATCAACGCCTTGCGCAGCCGCGCCTTGGAGCGCATGAGCAGATAGGCGAAGACGAAGAAGGGTACGAACTGGAGCTGCTCGCGGAAGCCGCCGACGACCTTCACGAGGTTGAGCGTTTTCGGGTTGAAGGCCTCGAGCGCAACGACCCCCACGAAGGCGATCACCAGCCCGGCCAGCGGCGGCAGGCGCCAGGGTTGGCCGCTCATCAATTGGCGCGCGAGCAGGCCGAGGACGATCGCGATGATCATCGCGTCCTGGACGCCCGAACCCACCCTGCCGGTCGAGCTCAGCAGCTTCACGGGTCCGTTGACGCAGCCGAGGAAGAACACGAGTCCGGCAACCGTCAGATCGAGCCGAGGGCTCGTCGCCAGCACGCCGAGCGACACCACGCCGACGATCGCGCCGAGCACGAGTGCGTAGTTCGGCTTCGGCATCGCGACGGCGATCCCCAGCGCGATCGCGACGCACAGCAGCCCGGCGACGGCCACCACCAGGCCCTCGTTGAGACGCCGGGGAGCGACCGCCGGATGTCCCCCGGCTGCCGGAGTCGGCAGCCGCAGCTCCGGGGCGTTCATCGGCCGGTCAGGCGGGCAGCCCAGCCGCGCCTGCCGCCGCTTCCGGAGGAGATGCCGTACCTCTCCATGTCGCGTGGCGCGACGCCGTTGGCGACAACTCCGAGGAGCGGGGCGGAGGGCGTGTCGGCCAAGAGCTGCCAAAGGCGCCGCGCGGAGCGCTCGTGGGTGTGCCCGAGGCGGGCGATGAGCACGATCGAGTCGACCGCGGCCAGCAGCGGCATCGCGTCGCTGACCTCCAGCGGCGAGGGGACGTCGATCAGGACGCGGTCGTACTCCTCGGTGAGCGCGCGCAGCACTTCGGCCATCTGGGCACCGGCGAGCAGCGCCGGCGGGTTCACCGCCGCAGGGCGGCTCGACAGCAAGGCGACCTCGCCATGCTCGCGCGAGGCGAGCGCGGCGGCGGCGCGGTCGCCGTACTGACGCGGCTCGACGGCGAGCGGCTCGGGCTCGGGGGATGGCACGCCCTGCAGCGCTTCGCCGAGTGTGAGCACGCCGGCGAGCACCTCCGGGAGCCCGGCCATGCCGGGGGGCACGCCGAGCAGTCGAGACTGGCTCGGGCGGCGAAAGTCCGCCTCGAGGACCGCGACGCGCCCGCCGGCTTCACGCTCCACGAGCGCCAGGTCGGCGATCACGGTCGAGCGCCCGTCGCCGGCGTCGGCGCTGAGGAACAGGATCGAGCGCGGAACGTGCCGGCGGGGAGATCCCGGCGCACCCGGCCGGTGTCCGTCCCCGTCCCGCGCAGGTCCCTCGCGATCCGGCGCGTCCGGCTGGTAGCCGGTGCCGGCCGGCCCCGCCGGGGTGGGCGGGGCGATCGCCGCCGAGGCGAGCCCGTGGCCGTTCTGCCTCGGCGCGCCGTCCGCCAGCAGCAGCGTCGCCTGCAGGCGACGCAACGGCTCGATCAGCAGACGCGAGGGCGAGGCGTAGCCGGCGTGGTCGACGATCGGGCGGCGCACCTCCGGGAGCACCGTGAGCAGCTGGCTGGGAAACACCGCCTCGACGTCACCCAGCAGCCGCAGGCGGCGGTCGAGACGGGACAGGGCGAAGGCGGCGATCGACGACAGCACGATCGCGATCACGAACCCGAACTCGGCGTTCTTTTTCGGGGTTGGGCCGAGCAGCCGGGCGCCCCGCGGCTTTGCGGGTCTGAGCTGTTCGACGCCTTTGATCTGAAGCTGTGCTTCGAGCTGGTTGATGCGGCTGTTGAGCTGCGCCTCGCGGATGATGTTCCCCTGGGCGGCAGCGGTGTCGACCTTCGAGCCCTTGCCGCCGGTCGTCGCCAGCACCGGGGTTTCGATCCTGCGCAGTTGCCGGTGCGCGATCGCCAGCGCGTTCAGGATCCCGCGCTCGTACGTGTCATGCTGGCGGCGGATGTAGGTGGCCGCGATCGAGTTGGCCAGCAGCGCGGAGGCCCGGGGGGTACGCGCCTGGGTGATGACGTCGACGAACTGGCCCTTTTCCTTTGCCTTCGCCTTGACCTTCCCCTTGGCGGCTAGCTTGGCGGTGTGGCTCTGCTCGCCCTTCAGGTGGCGCCGCACCTGTTCGAGGACAACCGAGTTGACGATCTCCGGCTGCGCGCTGAGCGTCGTCGCCAGATTCTTGCCGGTGGCCGTTTTTTCGCCGCTCGTCTGTTCGCTGCCGGCGTTCAGGTACAGCGACGTTTCAGACTGGAAGGTGGAGGGCTCGCGCTTGTAGTAGACGTAGGTGGCCACGGCGACCGCTACCCCCACGATCAGAATCAGCCACTTCCACCGCCAGATGGGCGCAAAGATTGCGGTGGCGCTCGGTGTATCGTTCATGGGTAGCGTCCATTTTCGGGCGCGCACGGCCATTTTATGGGCCGTACTAACAACTCAATAAAGAGTATCCAGATGGCCGCTGCGATTCGCAAGCACACGTGCGCCATAGCGGCGTCGAGAGAGTCACTTCAGGAGCTACGCGGAGAGGGCGCCTCGCACCCCTAGTCAGAGGGTACGCCGAGCTCGCCCGCGAGGCGCCGATAGAGCTTATGGTGGCGCTCGACGGTGCGCCCCCAGCTGAAGCGCATAGCCGCCTCGCGGGCGGCCGCGCCGAGCTCCGCCGTGCGCGCGCTGTCGGCGGCGAGCAGGCGCAGGCGGGCGGCGATGCTCTCCCCGCTGCGCTCCACGAGGAAGCCGTTGCGGCCGTCCTGCAGCAGCTCGTTGATGCCGCTGACCGGCGTCGCCAGCAGCGGCAGGCCGGCGGCCGCCGCCTCGAAGGTCACCAGCGAGAAGGTCTCGTAGCTGGTCGGCATCACGAACGCGTCGGCCAGCTCATACAACGGTGCTACGTCGCGCTGCACCCCGAGCCAGCGGACGCGCTCCGCCACCCGCAGCGACCGCGCGAGCCCCTCGTAACGTGCCCGGTCGCCGTCGCCCGCGACGACGAGCGCCCATTCCGGCGCCCCCGCGAGCGCTTCGATCACCAGCCTGAGGCCCTTGCGCTCCCACTCGCCGCCGACGAACAGCGCCACCGGCTCCTCGGCGGCGAGCCCCAGCCGCTCGCGCAGCGCCGCCGCCTCCTCGCGCAGCCGTCCCGGCCGAAAGCGCTCGGTGTCGACGCCGTTGTGGATCGTCATCACGCGCCCGGCCAGCCGCGGGTAGTGACGGCGGACCTCGTCGGCCACCCCCTCGGAGACGCATACGAACGTGGCCTTGCGGTTGATGTAGAAGCACACCCGCTCGCTGACGCGCTTGGCGACCCGCACGAGCGAGATGTTGGCGCGGTACAGGGGACCGCCACGACTGGGGCTGGCCGGGCCGACCTGGTGGCAGTAGTGCACGGAGACGACGTCGGCCGGCACCAGGACGAGCCCGCCGGTCACCTGCAGGATCCCGCGAGCGTGACGGAGCACCGCCCACGAGCCGGCGAGCAGGAACCACGGATAGGCGAGCATGAACGGACGAGCGGGACCGCGCACGCGGTGAAAGCGAACACCCGCCGCCGCCGCCGGCAGCTCGCACGTGCGGGCGATCACCGTGACCTCGTGGCCGCGCTCGCGCAGGCCGATGATCAGCTCCGAAAGGACGCGCTCCATCCCGCCGACGGGGCCGATGTCGTGCGCGACGATCGTCAGCTCGCTCGCGCGCTCGCCCGCCGAAGGCCCGGCTGCGGAGGCGGCGGACCGCTCACCGCGCGGCCCGGGGTGGACCGCCATCGCCTAGCGGCCCCCGCGGCGCTCGCGCGCCGCCACCAGCTCGCGGACGTGCGCCGCGAAGCGCGCGCACATCGCCTCGTCGGTGAACTCGCGCAGAAATCGCTCGCGCCCGGCGGCCGCCACCCGGCCCCGCAGCTCCTCCGACGCCAGCAGCGGCTCGATCGCGTCGGCCAGCGCCTCCGGGTCGCCCGACCGCGCGAGCACACCGGTGACCCCGTCCTCGACGATCTCTCTCGGGCCACCACGTCCAACCGCCACGACGGCCACCCCGCGTGCCATCCCCTCGAGCAGCACGATCCCGAAGGGCTCGGGGTCCGAGGCGTTGACGAGCACGTCCATGCGCTCAATGTACGGGCCCGCATCGGGCACCTCGCCGGTCATCGTGACGTGCCCGCTCATCCCGAGCCGCTCGATCAGCTGCGGCAGCCCGCGCGCGTAGTCGGGTGCCAGCGCAAACGAGTCGCCGCCCACCAGCAGCACGTGCACCGGGTGGCCGCGTTCTCGCAGCAGCTGCGCCGCCTGCACGAGACGGTCCTGCCCCTTCCAGGGCTGAAGCCGGGCCACCAGCCCGACCAGCGGGACACCGGCCGCCGTGCCGAGACCCGCGAGCCGCTCGGCCGCCGCGCCCGGGTCCGCCTCGGGAAGGGGCGCGTGCGTGCCGGCGGCGACCACGAACATCTCCCGCGCCGGGCGGAACCGGCGCCGGTGCTCCTCGGCGGCCGCCCGCGATGTCGCACCGATCGCCGCCGACGGGAGGATCGTCGCGCAGGCATCGATCCAGTGGCCCTCCGGGATCGCGTGCTGCCACCACACGACTCGCTCGCGCATGCCGGCCAGCATCGCCGCCGGGGCCCCGTAGAGCTGGGTCTTGGCGGTCCAGTTGACGATCAGATCCGGCTGGCGGGTGCGCATGATCGCCGCCAGCCTCCGCACCGTCCGCAGCCACGCGTGCGGATGACGGATCCGCGCCGACGGCAGCACGTCCACCCGCACCCCCGCGGCGCGCAGCTGCGCCGGCCAGGGTCCCTGCTCGAGGAACACGAGCTCCGCCACGTAGCCGGCCGCCGGCCCTCCGTCGACGAGCTCCTGAAGCATCTCCTCGGCGCCCCCCGAGCGGGTTGCCCAGGGGAGCGTGAACAGGACCCGCAGAGGTTCCGCCGGGCGCTCGGCAGGGGCCTCAGGGTCCTCGGGCGAGGATCGAGGGGGAGCCTGCTCGACCACCGTCCGAGCGTACCCGAAGGCCGGCCCAACCCCCGCTAGGATGCGACCGCCCAGCGCGCCCCCGCGAGCGGGAGCCGCCGGGGAGAGCATGCGAGCACGAGGCGCGAGACCGAGAGCAAGTCGCTGGGCCTCGGCCCGGGCGCGTCTGCTGGCGCCCCTGCGAGGCACCCGGCCCGCCACCACCGAGGCCGCCGAGGACGGCGCGGCCGAGTCGCCGCCGGCCGGCGGAGTCGACTCCCCCCCGCCCACGCCGCGGTGCCCGCCGGGCTGGCGCACCGGAGCGCCCGACTTCGTCGGGGTCGGCTTCCAACGCTGCGGCACGACCCGCTGGTACAAGCTCCTGACCTCACACCCCGACGTCGTCAGGCCGGTGGCGATGAAGGAGCTGCACTTCTTCGACCGCTTCCACTCGGGCGGCTGGAAAGAGGACGAGCTCCCCGCCTACCACGGCTACTTCCCTCGACCGGACGGCAAGCTGGTGGGCGAGTGGACGCCGCTGTACGCGAGCGGCCCGTGGATCCCACCGTTGCTCGCGGCCAGCGCGCCGCAAACGCGCCTGCTGATGATCGTCCGCGACCCCGTCGAGCGGCTCATCTCGGGACTCGCGCTCGACGCCGCAGTGGCGACCAGACAGGGCCTGCCGCTGAGCCGCTACGCACCGCTCGAGGCGTTCGTGCGCGGCCTGTATCACGCGCAGATCTCGTTGCTGCTGCGCCACTTCGAGCGCTCGCAGCTGCTCGTCCTGCAGTACGAGCGCTGCGTCGCCGACCCGGCCGCCGAGCTGCGGCGTACGTTCGCCTTCCTCGGCTTGCGCGAGGACGTCTCCGGGGCGCCGCTTGACGCCCACCCGCGCCGGCGCGACGACAAGCCGGACTTCGACCTGCGTACGCGACGGGCCTATGCGGAGGCCTACGGCGAGGATGTCGCGAGGCTCGGCGAGGCCTTCCCCGAGATCGACCTTGGCCTGTGGGCGAACTTCGCCCACCTCGCAGGCTGAGCCTCAGGGGCGCTCGGCGCTCACGGCGATGCTCAGGTACGGGTAGCGCAGCAGACGTGAGAGGGGCGCGTCGAGCACCACCAGCGCGCGCAGCGGCAGCACCAGCCCCCACGCGAGCGTCAACCCAAAGCGCTCGTTGAGCCGGCGCATCAGGTTCGTCAGCCGCTGGGAGACGAAGCCGCTGATGAAAGCCTCGTCTCGAGGCTTCAGACCGGCGGCGATCACGATCTCGCGCAGGCGCTCACGCGAGTACCCGTAGCGCACGTGCGAGCCGTCCTCGGTCGGGCTCGGATCCGGCGGCTCGCTGTACAACGGTCGATGCTCCAAGTACGGAGTGCTGAGCAGCAGCTGGCCGCCGGGCTTCAACAGACCCGCCAGCGAGGCGACGGCCCCCTGGTCGTCGCTGAGGTGCTCGATCGTCTCCAGGCAGATGATCTGGTCGAAGCTGCCGAGCTCCTCGCGATGGCGCTCGATCGCGCGCAGGTCCAGCACCCGGAAGTCGATCCCCTCAAGGCCCAGGAAGGCGGCGCGCCGGCGCGCGTCGGACAGCTCGCGCTCGGAGAACGACGCCGCGAGCACTTCGTTGCCCTCGCGTGCCGCGTAGATGCTGAAGGCTCCGTTGCCGCACCCGGCATCGAGCGTTCGGACAGGCCCGCCGCGGAGGGTCCGGCGCACCCACAGCCAGCGGTCGAGCACGCAGGGGTCGCCGTGGATCAGCAGGGAGCGCCATCCGAGCACCCGCAGCATCAGGTCGGACATGCCC
>DATJBO010000261.1:0-9852 GCA_035515315.1 Solirubrobacteraceae bacterium | reverse complement strand
GAGCACCAGTTCGAGGGCTTCGCGCTGCTGTGCGCCGCCGGGGGGCACAAGCCGTTCGAGTGCGTGGGCGAGGAGCAGGAGAGCCTCGCCGCGATCCGGCTGCTGGCCGGCGAGCAGCGATGGAGCGGCCACCGCGTCCTGTGCAGGCTGATCGACGAGGTCCTCCCCGCCCACGGGCCGCACGAGGGGGACCCGGCCCGGGTGCTCGCGCTGAGCGACGATCACGAGGTGCCCGAGGCCCTGATGGCAGACGTTCGTGCGCTTCTCGGAGCTTGAAGGCAGGCGCCTCGGCGTCTGGGGCGCCGGCCGGGAGATCAGCTCGTTCGCACGCGCGGTCGCGGGCCGCCTGCCCGCTGCCGAGATCGCGGTGGCGGCGTTCGACGATCCGCCGCCCCCCGATCGGGTCCGCTCGCTGCTCGGCCTCGGCTCGCTCACCGTGGTGGGCCCGGCGGAGGCCGAGGCGGCGCTGCGCGGTTGCGAGGTCGTGATCCGCTCGCCCGGAGCCTCGATCCACAAACCCCAGCTGGCGGCGGTGAGCGCGGCCGGGATCCCCGTGACCACGGCCACCGGCCTGTGGCTGGCCGAGCACGGGCCCGACGGCGTGCTCGCTGTCAGCGGCACGAAGGGCAAGAGCACAACCGCCGCGCTCACCGCCCACCTCGCCGTCGCGGCGGGCGTCACGGTGGCGCTCGCCGGGAACATCGGCGTCCCCGCGCTCGAGCTGCTCGACGCCGAGCCGGCCCGGCTGACCGTGATCGAGCTGTCCAGCTACCAGATCGCCGACCTCCAGGACGGCCCCGAAGCCGTCGTGATGACCAACCTCTTCAAGGAGCACACCGAATGGCACGGTTCCGAGGAGGCCTACCGCCGCGAGAAGCTCCGCCTGCTCACGCTCCCGGAGGTGCGCCTGGCGGTGCTGAACGCGCGCGATCCGGTGCTGACCGCCGCCGTCACCGGCGCGCGCGTCGTCCGCTACGGCGATCCACACGGCTGGGACGCGGGGCCGGAGGGCGTGACCAGGGCGGGCCACCGCGTGCTCGCCCCCGGGCAGCTCCCGTTGCCCGGGTCGCACAACGCACTCAATCTGTGCGCCGCCCTGTGCGCCCTGGAGGCGCTCGGCATCGAGGTGCAGCTGCCGGGTGCGCTCGAGGGCTTCCAGCCCCTCGCCCACCGGTTGCAGCTCGTCGGAGAACGCGACGGGGTCCTGTGGGTCGACGACAGCATCTCCACGACCCCGGAGTCCACGATCGTGGCGCTCGCGAGCTTCCCCGGGAAGGACCTCGTGCTGATCGCCGGCGGACAGGACCGCGGTCAGGACTACGCCGAGCTGGGGTCGGCCCTCGCACGTACGGGCGCCGTCGTGATCGGCGTGCCGAGCACCGGCGAGCGTGTCGTCCGCGCAGCCCGGGCGGCCGGCCTCGGTCCGGACCGGGCGCTGCAGGCGGGTGACCTGCGCGAGGCCGCGACCCTCGCCGGGGAGCGGGCCACGCCCGGCACGGTCGTGCTGCTATCGCCCGCGGCCCCGAGCTTCGACCACTACCGCGACTTCGAGGAGCGCGGGGAGCGCTTCAGTGAGCTCGCGCGTGGTGACGCGAGCCACGCGTAGCCGCGGCTACGCGTCCTCCGGCTCGCCCTCGCCCGCGGGCTGGCTGGGCTGGGAGGAGACCGCATCGGCGTCCGAAGCGGTGTCCGCAGCGGCACGGTTCTCGTCCCGGACCGCATGCCAGATCTCCTCGCGGTAGATCGGAACCCCGCCCGGCGCTTCGATGCCGAGCCTCACGCTGTGTCCGCTAACGCTCATCACGGACACGAAGATGTCTTCGCCGATCACGACGCGCTCTCCCGGACGACGCGTAAGGATCAGCACCCCGATGATTATGAACAAAATGTCATCGAAGTACAGACGCGCTCTCGGAGCCGTTTGCTAGCGCAGAATTCGCGCCGCGAGCTCGGCCGGATCGAGGCGCTGCAGCCGCCAGCCGCCGGCCGGTGAGTGCTCGAGAATCAGCTCCGGGGCCAGTCCGAAGCGACACGCGAGCTCGATTCCGACCCCGAGCTGGTCGGTCTCGTCGGCATGCGTGAGCGCCAGCCCGTCCGCCCCGATCGGCTCGAGCGAGGCGAGCAGCTGTTCCGCGGCGACGGCCCCGAGCGTCACCGGCAGCGCCACCACGACGCGATCCGGCTCGAACTCGCCGAGCTGCCGAGCGAGCTCACGGATCGCTCCGGGCTCCGAGGGCGACAGCCGCGGCGTGTCCATCACCACCACCCCGTCGCTGCTCGCGGTGCGCAGCTCGCGACGCACCCGCGGGGTGTCGGCGGGCTGTGGCTCTAGCAGCTGGGGGCTCATGATCAGCTGCAGCGTCGTGTCGGACTCGGCCTGCACGAGGGTGGCGAAGCGCGCCGCCAGCGAGCTGTGGGCGCGGTAGGCGCCCAGCAGCGCCGCACAGCACGTCGTCTTGCCCGAGCCGCCCGTCCCGATCACCACGATCGAGCAGCCCCCGGCCGGCAGCGGCGAGGCCGCCGGGATCCGCTGCGCGAGCGCGGCCCGCGCCGCCGGCACCAGGCCGATCCGCGGCGCGAGCGCGAGCGTGTGGGCGAACGCGGCGTCGATCAGGTCCCCGGCGAAGCCGTCGCTGAACCCGGCTCTGGCGAGCGTCCGCTCGACGGCCGCCCGGCTGCGTGCCTGCGGCCCCGCCGGGCGCGGCCGCGACGGGGCCGGTGGGTTGATCGCCGCGGTCTCCGCCCGGGCCTCGGTGGGGCGCCGCGCGCGGATCGCCCCGGTGCCGCCGTTGCCGGCGAGCGGACGCATGGGGGGCGGCGACGGTGCGGGCCGAGCGGACGCGGACGCAGCGGACGCGGGCGCAGCGGCCGCAGCCGGCGCGGACGCTGCCGGGACCGTGGCGGAGCGGCCGGCGGGGGAGGCCGGCGGTGGCGGAGTCTGCGGCGCTATCGATGCGGGGGCTGGCGCGCCCGGTGCGGGGGAGGGCGCGGGCGCAGCGCGCGACGGTGCCGGTGGCTCGCCGTCGGCCAGGCGGGCCAGGTAGTCGCTCAGGTAGCTCCCCTCGGCGCTCAACGGCCGCACACCGGGTATCGGGCCCCCCGGCGCGTGGCCCGGGGGAGGCGGGTGGATCTCGAGGAGGGGTCGCTGGAAGAAACGTAGAAAGCCACGGATCGGCGAGCTCACATTGTTGTTTTCGAGACCGGCCCGCGAACGCCTCCACGGGCGGCGCTCCCCGATACGATCGCAGGGTTGGAGCCCTCACGGTCATCTGCCGCCGCCCCGCCCACCGAGCGGGCGGATGCGGGCGCCAGATCGCTCGCCGGGGCGGCCACGCGGGTGCCCGAGCGGCCGACGTTGGACGGCCTGGAGACGAAGTGGAGCGCGGCCTGGGAAGAGTCCGGCACCTACCGCTTCGACCGCGCCGCCCCGCGTGAGCAGATCTACTCGATCGACACCCCCCCGCCCACCGTCAGCGGCTCGCTGCACGTCGGCCACGTGTTCTCCTACACCCACACCGACGCGATGGCCCGCTTCATGCGGATGCGCGGCCGCGAGGTCTTCTACCCGATGGGGTGGGACGACAACGGGCTTCCCACCGAGCGCCGGGTGCAGAACCACTACGGGGTGCGCTGCGACCCCTCCGTCGCCTACGACCCCGACTTCGAGCCCCCGGCCGAGCCCTCCGAGCGCGAGCCGGTGGCGGTCTCGCGACCGAACTTCGTCGAGCTGTGCCTGCGCCTGACAGAGGAGGACGAGCGCGCGTTCGAGGCCCTGTGGCGGGCGCTCGGGCTGTCGGTGGACTGGGGGATGACCTACACCACGATCGGCAGGCTCGCGCAGGGCATCTCCCAGCGCTCGTTCCTCGGCCTGCTGCGCCGTGGGGAGGCCTACCAGCTGGAGGCGCCCACGTTGTGGGACGTCGACTTCCAGACGGCGGTCGCCCAGGCCGAGCTCGAGGACCGCGAGCGGCCCGGCGCGATGAACCGCGTGCGCTTTCACCCGGTCGACGGGGGCGAGGCCCTGATCGAGACCACCAGGCCGGAGCTGATCCCCGCCTGCGTGGCCCTGCTGACCCATCCCGACGACGAGCGCCACCGCGATCTCGTCGGCAAGGACGCGCTGACGCCGCTGTTCGGGACCCGCGTCCCGGTGAGGACCCATCCGCAGGTCGAGAAGGACAAGGGCACCGGGCTGGTGATGGTGTGCACGTTCGGCGACCTGACGGACGTGATGTGGTGGCGCGAGCTGGGGCTCCCGGTGCGCTCGGTGCTCGGCGCCGACGGGCGCCTCTCGGAGGTTCCGTGGGGCGAGCAGGGCTGGGAGTCCCGGGACCCAGAGGCGGCGCGCGCGGAGTACTCCCAGCTCGCCGGGCTGACCGTCAACCAGGCCCGCAAACGGATCCTCGAGCTGCTCGAGCAGGCCGGCGATCTGGTCGGGGAGCCCGAGCCCGTCACGCGGGCGGTGAAGTTCTTCGAGAAGGGGGACCGCCCGGTCGAGATCATCACCAGCCGCCAGTGGTTCATCCGCACGCTCGAGCACCGCGACGAGCTGATCGCGCGGGGCCGCGAGCTGCACTGGCATCCCCCGTACATGCGGGCCCGCTTCGAGGACTGGGTGAACGGGCTGACGGGCGACTGGTGCGTGAGCCGCCAGCGGTTCTTCGGCGTGCCGTTCCCCGTCTGGTACGAGATCGACCAGCACGGGGAGATCCGCCACGAGCGCCGCCTGGTCCCCGACGAGGAGCAGCTGCCGATCGATCCCTCCACCGACGTGCCCGCCGGCTACGACGCCTCGCAGCGGGGGCAGCCCGGCGGCTTCGCCGGAGACCCCGACGTGATGGACACGTGGGCGACGTCCTCGCTGACGCCCCAGATCGGCGGGCAGGCGGGGGCCGACCCCGAGCTGTTCGAGAAAGTGTTCCCGTTCGACGTCCGCCCCCAGGCCCACGACATCATCCGCACCTGGCTGTTCTCCACAGTGCTGCGCAGCGAGCTCGACGAGCACGAGCTGCCGTGGAGCGACGCGGCGATCTCGGGCTGGGTGCTCGACCCCGACCGCAAGAAGATGTCGAAGTCCAAGGGCAACGTGGTCACGCCGATGCACCTGCTCGAGGAGCACGGCGCCGACGCGGTGCGCTATTGGGCGGCGAGCGGGCGCCCCGGCGCCGACACCGCCTTCGACCCCCAGCAGATGAAGGTCGGGCGCCGCCTCGCGGTCAAGCTCCTGAACGCGTCGAAGTTCGCACTCGCCGACCTGCCCCCGGCCGGCCACGAGCTCGCGAGCCCGCTCGACCGGGCGATGATCACCCGCCTGGCGGCCGTCGTCGAGCAGGCCACGGCGAGCTTCGAGGACTACGACTATGCGCGCGCGCTGGAGCGCACCGAGACCTTCTTCTGGTGGTACTGCGACTTCTACCTGGAGCTCGTCAAGGCCCGTCGCTACGACCCCGACCCGGCCGTCAGCGGCCCCGTCAGCCTCGCCCTGCGCCTGTCCCTGTCGACCTTCCAGCGGCTGTTCGCGCCGTTCCTGCCGTTCGTGGCCGAGGAGGTGTGGTCCTGGTGGCAGGACGGTTCGATCCACCGGGCCTCCTGGCCCACCTCCGAGCAGCTGCTCGCGGACGCCCGCGCGGTCGGGGGCGGTCGCGAGGAGGCGGCCCGCGAGGAGCTCGCCCTGGAGCTCGCGGCCGAGGTGCTCCGCGAGGTGCGCAAGGCCAAGTCGCAGGCCCGGCGCCCGATGCGTGCGCCGGTTGCCCTGGTGAAGGTGGACGTTCCCGAGTCCCAGCTCGACGCGCTGGAGCTCGGCCGCGAGGACCTGGTCGCGGCGGGCGCGATCGAGCAGCTGCAGGCCTCCGCCGGCGAGGAGCTGTCGGTCGTGGTCGAGCTGGCCGGCGAGGACGGCTGAGCAGGGCGCTCGGGTAGGGTCCGCGCCGAAAGTGCAGCGAACGCTGATCTCCCAGCTCCCCGGCAGGGTGGGCGAACAGGTGGAACTCCGCGGCTGGGTGCAGGCCATCCGCGACCAGAAGCGTGTCCAGTTCGTGATCGTGCGCGACGAAACGGGGCTGGCGCAGGTGGTGCTCCCCCACGAGGATCCCCCCACCGAGCTCAACAGCCTGATCTCGGGCCTGAGCGCGGAGTCGGCGATCACGCTCACCGGCGAGGTGGTGGCGGACGAGCGGGTCAAACTCGGCGGCCTGGAGGTACGCCTGCAGGAGCTGCAGGTCGAGTCCGAGGCCGAACCGGAGATCCCGGTGACGGCGGAGTCGGCCCTGGACAAGCGCATCGACTGGCGCTACTTGGACCTGCGCCGCCCGGACCGCCGTCTGATCTTCGAAGTGCAGACCACGTTGGAGCACGCGATGCGCTCCTTCTGGCGGGAGCACGGCTTCATCGAGCTGCATTCCCCCAAGCTGATGGGGTCCGCCAGCGAGTCCGGCGCGGAGCTGTTCAAGGTCGACTACTTCGAACGCGACGCCTACCTCGCCCAGTCACCCCAGTTCTACAAGCAGATGGCGATGGCGGCCGGGTTCGGCAAGGTGTTCGAGATCGGCCCCGTGTTCCGCGCCAACCCGTCCTTCACCTCTCGTCACGACACCGAGTTCACCAGCGTGGACATGGAGATCTCCTGGATCGACTCCCACGAGGACGTGATGGCCGTCGAGGAGCGCTGGCTGGAGTACGTGATGGCCAACACGATCGGCGTACACGGGGAGCAGATCCGGGAGACGTTCGGCTCGGACCTGACGGCTCCCTCCGTGCCGTTCCCGAGGGTCACCCTCGCCGAGGCCAAGGAGCTGCTGCGGGCGAGCGGCCACGAGCCCCCCGGCGAGGGGCACGACCTCGACCCTCCCAGCGAGCGTGCCCTCTCACAGCTGATCCTCGAGCGCGAGGGCCACGAGTTCGTGTTCGTCACCGACTACCCCACGACGGTGCGGCCCTTCTACCACATGCGACACCCTGAGGACCCGACTCTGACGCGCAGCTTCGACCTCCTGTGGCGGGGGCTCGAGCTCACCACCGGAGCCCAGCGTGAGCACCGCTACGAGAAGCTGCTGGAGCAGGCCCGCGACAAGAAGGTGGACGTCGAGTCGATCGACTACTACCTCAACTTCTTCCGCTTCGGGGCGCCTCCCCATGGGGGCCTCGGCTTCGGCCTCACCCGCCTGCTGATGCAGATGCTCAACCAGGACAACGTCCGCGAGGTCACCTTCCTGTACCGCGGGCCCCACCGTCTGGAGCCGTAGGGGTCGCACACGGAGCGCCGCCGCCGCCTCGTACGCCGCCGCCGCCTCGCACGCCGCCGCCGCCTGGCACGCGCGCGCCGCCGCCTCGTACGCCGCCGCCGCCTCGCACGCCGCCGCCGCCTGGCACGCGCGCGCCGCCCCACACCCGCACGCCGGGTCTCGCGACTACTCCTGCAGGCCGCCGCGCAGGAAGTGCTTGCTGAGCATCGTCAGCTGGCCCTGGTAGCTGGAGCCGATGTCCTTGCCGTAAAGGACGTCGGGCTCCTGCGCCATCCGCTCGAAGGCGAGCTTGCAGACGGGCTGGCGGTGCTCGACCATGAACGACACGTCGCGCGCGCGCACCTCGAGCGCGGCGCGGCTGCCCTGCGTGGTCCCCTCGCGCGAGTAGCCGAAGCCGGGGTCGAAGAAGCCCGCGTAGTGGGTGCGCAACTCCCCCGCGGTGGGGTCGTAGGCGAGCATCTCGGCGGCGTGGGTGGGAGGGATGCTCACGCCCTCGGCGGAGAGCAGCAGGTAGAAGATCTCCGGCTCGAGCACGATACGCCCGCCGCGCTCGGGGTGGACGGGCTCCCAGTAGTCGCGCCACTGCAGCGTCTCTGCCCCGACGAGATCGATCGGGAGGCTGTTCTTCTTGGCGCGGTAGCCGACGATCGTGTCGGCGTCACCCGACACGTCGAGGCTCAGGAACAGCCCTTCCGAGACCGACAGCTCGTTCGCCGCCAGCGGGTGGGAGTCGCGGAACAGCAGCGGCGTGCGGGCGTTCAGCTCGAGCACCTGCACGTCATCGAGGCGCCCGTCGCCGGCCATCAGGCGCACCTGGTTGAGCGCCAGCCCCGTCTTGACGCGGATCGCGAACGTGCGCGGGACGACCTCGAGGTAGAGCGTGCCGTGGTAGCCGGGGGCGACCTCGTCGAAGCGGTGGCTGCGATCGCTCAGCACGCGGGTGAACACGTCCAGGCGCCCCGTCGAGCTCTTCGGGTTGGCCTTCGCGCGGATCTCCGGCGGCAGCGCCAGGCGCTCGATCAGCGGCACCAGGTAGGGGCGGTCTCGCTCCAGCGTGGCGCCGTCGCGCAGGTCGATCCGTTCGAAGGCGATGTCCTCGATCTTCTCCTCGACGGTCGAGGCGCTGTCGGGCAGGAAGCTGCAGCGCAGCGCCCACGCATGCTCGCCGAGGCGAAGGTCGACGCTCGCGGGCTGCACCGAGGCGGCGGGGATCTGCCACGGGTCCGCCTGCAGCCATCCCGCCGCCAGCGCCTCACGCAACTGCTGGGCGGGGAGCACGCCGCGCGTATCGCTGCCGGCGAGCTCGCGCTCGGGCGCCAGGCCGGTGGCGGAGCCCTCGCTCACGGACGGTCTCTCCTGGCCATCTGCCAATGAGTCTAAGCAGCGCCGGCCGGGGCGCGGCGAGCAGTCCCGTCCGCGGACGTCTTTACCTTCGTCGTGTGCCCCTGAACGAGCTGACCGACGGCACCGAGGTCGACGCGGTGTTCGTGATCCGCGAGGTCGAGCGCCGCCGCCGCCGCGACGGCGGGGACTACCTGCGCCTGCAGATCGGCGACCGCACCGGCGTGGTCACGTGCATGGTGTGGGAGGAGCTCGAGCAGATCGAGTCGCTGGCACGGGCCGGCGCGCCGGTCAGGGTCACCGGCCGCTACGTGGTGCACCCCCGTTTCGGGCCTCAGATCAACCTCGGCACGCTGGACGGGGCCGAGCCCGGCAGCTTCGAGCCCGGCGAGCTGCTCGACGGGCCGTCGCGGCCGGTGGCGCAGATGGAAGCCGAGGTGCGCGAGCTGCTCGCCACGATCCAGCAGCCCCACCTGCGGACCCTGCTGGAGCGGGTGCTGGGCGAGGACTCCGAGCTGTGGGCCGACTACCGCCAAGCCCCGGCCGCGAAGTTCTACCACCAGGCCTACAGGCACGGGCTGCTCGAGCACTCGCTCGGGGTGGCCCAGGCCGTCAGCGCGATCAGCGCCACCTTCGGCGGGATCGACCGCGATGTCGCGGTCACCGGGGCGCTGCTGCACGACATCGGCAAGCTCGAGGCCTACACGGGCGAGCAGACCCAGAGCATCGATCTCACCGACCTGGGGCGACTGCACGGCGAGATCGCCCTTGGCTACTACCGCATCCGCCGCGAGATCGAGGAGATCGAGGGGTTCCCCGAGCACCTCGCGCGGGGGATCGGGCACATCATCCTGTCCCACCACGGGACGCTCGAGCACGGCAGCCCGGTGGTGCCGTGCACGCGCGAGGCGACGCTCGTGCACATGATCGACAACCTCGGCGGGCGGCTGGGGAGCTTCGACCGGCTCGAGAAGGAGCTCGCGCCGGGAAGCAGCTGGTCGGCCTACGACCGCGCGATCGGCACCGGTGCCTACTTCGCGGCCCGCGACGAGGACGGCGCCGGCCCGCCTCCGCCTGCGTCCGCGCGCCAAGCTGCCTGAAACGCCGCAAATAGCGGCGGGTGGCCGGGTCGGGCTCTAACAGCGCCGGGGCCTGGCTTCTATCGTTACAGGGCCGATGGCAAAGGACACCGAGAAGCTGATCCGCCAGCTCTCGCTGATCTCCTACCTGATGGCCGAGCGGCGGCCGGTGACGGCCCTGGAGATCCGGC
>DATJBO010000260.1:0-9587 GCA_035515315.1 Solirubrobacteraceae bacterium | reverse complement strand
GATCGTGCCGGCGCGGGGCACCAGGTTCGCGATCCGCAGGGCACGGTCGATGGCGTCCTCGCGCTCGGAACGCGGGACCCGGTAGAGCCACGCGAACACCGACAGGATCTGGCGGCAGGTGAGCTCCACGTCGAGGTTGTCCAGCTGCGGCACGACCCCCATCTCCAGGCGCGCCTGCTTTGAGTCCTGCGGCATCGGATAGCCGAGCACCGAGATCTCCCCCTCGTCGGCGAGAGCCTGGGCGGTGAGCATCCGCATCGTCGTCGACTTCCCCGCGCCGTTCGGGCCGAGCAGCCCGAAGCAGACCCCGCTGGGGACCTCGAGGTCGAGCCCGTCGACCGCCGTGATCGGCCCGAAGCGCTTGACCACACCGGACATCGAGATCGCCGCGGAGGGGGATGGTCCGGTGGGCACGCCCGCGGCGGCGGTGTTGAGGGTTTCCGGCTTCACGAGGTCGAACTGTAGGCGCCGCCGGAGCCGCGACCGTCCTATGCGCCTGTCCATCGCCCCGGACCGGATGTGGGACTCGCGTCCATACCCGCGCGTCGCCCAGGCGCCGATCATCCGGTTGCGATCGGCGCTCGCTGACAGGCCGGCGCTGTCGAGGAGAAGGAGCGAGAAGCGACCGTGCCAATGCGAACCCCTCAGATCGTCGCGCTCGGCGGGGGCGGCTTCTCGATGGAGCGCGACGGAACGCTGCTCGACGACTACATCCTCTCGCTCGTGGGGCGGGGACGCCCGCGGGTCTGCTTCCTGCCCACCGCCTCGGGCGACGCGGACCACTACGTCGTGCGCTTCTACCGGCGCTTCGCGGCGAGCGCCGACACCAGCCACGTGTCGCTGTTCAGGCGCGACCAGGGCACCGGTGGCGTCGAGGACGACCTCGCGAGCCACCTCCTGTCCCAGCAGCTCATCTACGTGGGAGGCGGGAACGTGGTGAGCATGCTCGGCGCGTGGCGCGCGCACGGCCTCGACGAGGTCCTGCGCACGGCGTGGCGGAGGGGGATCGTGCTGTGCGGGCCATCGGCGGGCTCGCTGTGCTGGTTCGCGGAGGCGCTGAGTGCCTTCCACGGCGCGCCGCGCCCCGTGCAGGGACTCGGTCTACTGCCCTTCTCCAACTGCGTCCACTACGACGCGGAGCCCGCCCGCCGCGCCGAGTACCACCGTGCCGTCGCCGACGGGATGCGCGGCGGGTATGCCGCCGACGACGGGGTGGCGCTGCACTTCCGCGGTACCCGCCTTCACCGGGCCGTCAGCTCGTGCCCCCGGCGCGGGGCGTACCGGGTCGCGGTCGCCGGAGGGCGGATCCGGGAGACCCGCCTGGCCGTGAGCTACCTCGGCGAGACGCCGGCCGGCGCCGCTCTGCACGGCCAGGGGTTGGCCGCGCCCGGCGAGGCCGGAGGCCCGGGCGAGGACCTGGCGCTCGGCGAGACGGGCGTCCCGGGCGAGGGGGCCGCGCGTGGGCGCGCCGGGCGACGCACGCGACGGGCCACGTTGGTGGCTGCATGAGGTCGTCCAACCGGTGAGCGGCGTTCCGCAGGGACGCGACGACCGTCGGCTGATCTTCGCGATGGGCGGTGGCGGCTTCACGATGGAGCCCGCCAACCCGCTGCTGGACGACTTCGTGCTCTCGCTGCCGGGGACTGCGGAGCCCAAGATCCTGTTCCTGCCCACGGCTTCAGGCGAGACGAGCGCGCACCTGAACGCCTTCAGGGAGCGCTTCGCCCACCGCACCTGCGTGGCCACCGACCTCTCCCTGTTCCGGCTCAGCGAGACGACGAGGGCGCTCGAGGAGATCGTCCTCGAGCAGGACATCGTCTACGTGGGAGGCGGTTCGATGCGCAACCTGCTCGCGCTGTGGCGGGCTCACGGGCTCGACCGCATCCTGCTGCGCGCATGGGAGGCGGGGACGGTGCTCGCGGGTCTCAGCGCGGGCGCGATGTGCTGGTTCGCAGCCGGCGTGACGCGCTCGCGGGGAGCACCCGAGACGCTCGAGGGGCTGGGCCTGCTCGACGGCTCGCTGAGCGTGCACGCGGACGGGGAGCCGGAGCGACTGCCGGTGTGGCTGGCGGCCGTGCGGGAGGGGCGGATCCCGGGTGGCTGGGCGCTCGACGACGGCGTGGGGCTGGTGTTCCGCGGCCGGGAGCTCGAGCGGGTGGTGAGCTCCCGCCCGGGCGCCGGAGCCGAGCGCGTGGACGCGGTGGCGGGGGAGCTCGTGCGCCGCCGGATACGGCCCGAGCTGCTGCTCGACGACGCTTCGGTGGCGGTGCTGGGTGGCCGCGACGAGGCGGTGGAGGAGCTGCGGCGGGTCCATCGCCTGCGCCGCCAGATGGGCCGCCGCGGGTCCTGAGTAGCGGACAGAACAAGGCTCGATCGGCCCGCGGAGGGAGGCGTCCCTATCACGGATGGGCCACCGGGTACAGCCTGTCCGGCTAGAACAACCGCCGAAATTGCGGGTGATTTATCCGTATCGCAACACGGCCCGCCGGACATGTCCTAAGCTCAAGGTAGAGCCGCACGGACGCGAGCTGCACGGCTGGCGAGGCCCCGAATGGACCTTCACGCGAGGGCCGGCGCCGCAGGAACGTCGTGCACGGTGACGGCGGCCCGCAGCAGGGGGCTCCAACAGAGTCGGAGGAGAAAATGCCTCAAGCAGAGCAACTGACGATCAAGCAGACCCCCACCGGATACTGGACGGTGCAGCGCGGAGCCACCCAGGTGTCAGGCGCGGCCACCCGCAAGGGAGCGGAAGCCGAGCGTGAGCTCCTGAGGCGAATCGGCAACCGCAACGAGCGCCGCCGCGACGAGCGACGCGAACCGGTCCGCGCAGGCTGACGGCCTGCGCCGTGAGCGAGTAGAGCACCCCGAGCAAACACCGTGGGCGCCGGGACGTCGGCGCTCGCGGTGGCACGTGCCGCCGGCCGCCCAGCCCGTGTGTTGCCCGGCCTGTCCGGCCCGTCCGGCCTGGCCTGCCCCCCTGTCCGGCCTGCCCCGCCTGTCCGGCCTGCCCCGCCTGTCCAGCCTGCCCCGCCTGTCCGGCCTGCCGCGCCTGTCCGGCCTGCCGACCATTCGTCCATGACGCCCCACCCCGGGTCCGGCGTGCCCCGGGGCCGCCGATAGCCCCCGTGAGCCCTGAACCATCGACGCGGCCGGCCCACCTGCCGGCCCCGGCGCGACATCGCTCACGAGGCCTTGAACCCAATCGCACGTTTCAAGCTCGCATTCCGGCCGACCGCGGTCCTCGCGGCCGGCGTGGTCGCGATCGGGGCCGCGTTCGGTGCGAGCACCGATGCGACGGCGGCCACCCACTCGCATCGTCACGCGAGCTTCCGCCACTGCAACAGCCCCCGCGCTCACCGGCATCTCCCCCGGCGCTGCGGGCACAGCGCCCGGTACCGGCCCTCCCACCACAGGCGCACGAACGACTCGCGGCGCAACCTGCCCGTCCAGAAGGAACCCGCGGCGTCCACACCGAGCCCGGCTTCGGCGCCGAGCGCGACCCCGGCGCCCGAAACCTGCACCGACACCGAACTAATCCCGACCCCCGCGAACATCGCCGAAGTGCGGGCGGCAACCCTGTGCCTGATCAACCACGAACGCCGAGGGCACGGCGAGGCGCCGCTCAGCGAAAACGCCCGCCTGTTGGCGGCCGCGCAGGGGCATTCCGAAGACATGGTCAGCCGCGATTACTTCTCGCACACCACCCCCACCGGCGAAGCCTTCGACACTCGGATCCTCGCGAGCGGATACGTGACGCACAACCAGGCCTACATGCTGGGCGAGAACATCGACTGCGCAACCCTCTACCTCGCCACCCCGGCGGCGACCGTCACGGCCTGGATGAACTCCCCCGAGCACCGCGAAAACATCCTCAACGGTGAATATCGCGAAACGGGCATGGGGGTCGCTGCAGAGGCTCCCGCCTCGTTCGCATCCGGCCAGGCCGGAGCCACGTACACGCAGGACTTCGGGGTGATCGGCTAAGCAGGTGATGGCGCGATTGCGCCGCAAATTGCGGACAGCTGTATCTTGGTGGTCCCTCACCGTGCGACACCGTGTGCGAAAGGACATCCACGCAGGCGCACGCCGGGCGGCCTGCGCCTTCTCAGCGGCGGCCGCCGCGGCCACGTTGACCATGCTGATACCCGTTGCGGCCTCCGCCGCGACGACCTCCGCGAAGGCCGGCTCGCCGCCGCCGGAAAGCACGACCGCGGCCGTCGCCACCCTGTCGAACCTCAAGACGCTCACCCGCTGGGCGTACCCGCAGGCGGCGGGGCCGGCGCACGCGTACCCCTCCGCCCACTCGCGGATCGTGGGGCACCTGCAGTTCCTGACCCCGGACGGCCAGGCGCAGGTCTACCTCGCGCTGCGCTCCTACACGATCGGCAAGAACGAGTGGATCGAGGTGCCGCTCCCGGGCCGGCCCAACGGACATGTGGGCTGGGTGGTGGCGAGCGACCTCAGTGAACTGCACGAACTGCATCAGTACCTGCGCATCAACCGCCGGAGCGAGCGGGCGAGTCTGTACCGGGACGGGCACGTGGTCTTCACCGCCCCCGTCGGAGTGGGGCGTCCCAGCCTGCCGACGCCCGCGGGACACTTCTTCATCACCGAGAAGCTGCTCGCGATCGGTGGCCCGGTGTACGGGCCCTATGCGCTCGGCACCAGCGCCTACGCTCCGAGCCTCAGCGAGTGGCCCGGCGGTGGCGTGGTCGGCATCCACGGAACCGACGAACCGCAGCTGATCCCCGGCCGTCCCTCCCACGGCTGCATCCGCATGCGCAACGGCGACATCACCCGCCTGTGGCCGATGGTGGAAGTCGGCACACCGCTGGAAATCGTCTGAGCGGTAGCACCGGCCGCCGTGCACCGGCCGGGACTCACCGGCCGCCCACGCACCAGCCGGCCAGCGACCCGAGGATCAGCCGGTGAAGTTCGGGCGCCTGGCACCCGGGCCCGGCTTGACGAACACCGCGCTGGCTTTCACCGGGGCGCACAGGGGGTCCGCCAGCACGCCGACCGCCGAGATGTGGTGCGGTCCCTTGCCGAGCTTGCCCGGGTAGATTTTCACCTTGAAGAACTTCGGGCGAGACGCGGTCGAGGCGGTGAAGGTCTTGATCTTGCGGCCGTCGAGGAAGAACGTCACCTGCTTGAGGCCGTTCGCCTTCACCTCGACGGTGAACTTGTGGCGCTTGGGCCCGCCGACGCCTTTCAGCACGAGCGTGCTGGGCTTCACGGCGCATTTGGCGCTCACGGTTTCGCCCCCCGGCTTGACCGCGGGTTCGACGGCTTTGACGACCACCTGGTTGGATTCTTCCCTGACCGGCGGGCCCTGGCCGGCTGGCGGCGTGCCTTCGACCGCCGCCACGTTCACGTACGGGCCGACGCTGGTGATCACGTGCATGCACGTGAAGATCGTGAAGTCGCCGGGGGCCAGTTCGGGTGCACCGCCGCTGATCCCCGCGCACTGGGTGTCGGTGAAGTTCGACAGCGTCAGCGCCACGTTGCCGACGTTGGTGACGATGATCTGGTAGCTGACGACCTCGCCGACTGTGCCGGTCAGTTCGTTGGTCGTGAAGGCTTGGCCGGGAAGCGCCTGCTTCTTTTCGATCGCGAGCCTCGGTTCCGGCAGGACTTTGACCACCACTTCGTTGGATTTCTGGGTGCCGGTGCCCATGTTGCCTTCGACCGTGGCGACGTTGGGCCAGGTGCCCGTGCTCGTGAGGACGTGGTAGCAGGTCCAGGTGGCCGACTGCCCGGTTTTGAGTTCGCCGCTCGGCCCAGGTCCGCCCGTGATGCCTTCGCATTCGGTGTCCACGAAGTTCTTGAAGGTCAACGTGGCGTTTCCGACGTTGTTGACGATGATCTCGTAGTTGACGACTTCGCCGATCTTCCCGGTGAGTTCTTCCTTGGTGAAGGAGCCGGTTTCGTCGAGGCGCTGGAGCTTTTCGATCGTGAAGGCGGGTTCACCCTTGGGCGGCACTTTGACGACCACTTCGTTCGACTGCTTCGGCACGCCACCCCCTTCGACGCTGGCCACGTTCGTCCACACGCCCACCGCGGTGAGCAGGTGGTGGCAGGTGAACGTGGTCGATCCGCCGGGGGAGAGTTCGCTCGCGCCGCCGGCGATGCCTTCGCAGTGTTGGTCTTCGAAGTTCGAGAGCTTGATCGAGATGACCCCGGTGTTGTGGACGATGATCTCGTAGTTGACGGTCTGTCCGATGGCGCCCGTGAGTTCGTTCTTTGTGAAGCTGCCGCTTGCGCCGAGCCGCTGGAGCTTTTCGATCGTGAATTCCGGGACAGGCGGGCTCGGCGGGACTTTGACCACCACTTCGTTGGATTCCTTTTTGCCCGTGCCTTCGTTGCCTTCGATGGTGGCCGCGTTCGTCCAGGTGCCCGGTGCGGTCAGCGTGTGCGTGCAGGTGAACGTGGTGCTCTGGCCCGGCTGCACGAACTGGCCGCCGGGACCGCCGGAGATGCCTTCGCATCTGGCGTCCTGGAAGTGGCTGAACTGCAGTGGCGTGTTGCCCGTGTTCCTGACGACGATCTCGTATTCGACCGTCTGGCCGGTCTGGCCCGTGAGTTCGTTCTTGGTGAACGACCCTTCGCCTTCCAGTCGCTGGAGCTTTTCGATCGTGAATTCCGGTGCCACCGGCAGCGTGGGCTGGGGCGGAAGGATCGTGAAGGTGGTGGTGTATGTGGTGTACGGCGCCGATTCGAGGCTCGCTTCGATCTCGCTGGACCCGCTCGCACACGACCCGCCGCCGAGCAGCACGACGAAAGCGTTGCCGTCGTTGTCGAGCTGTAGCCCGTTGAGCTGCGAGCCGCCTTCGAGCTTCTGTCCGCCCGCGCCGACCCACACGAGTCTGGGCGGGATGCGACAGCGGGCGTAGAGCTGTTCGGCGCTGATGTTCACGTACGCCTCGGCGTATACGGCCGGGAACTCGACGTGGACGATGGTGGCCACGCTGCTGGTTTCCTCGTTCTCCACCTCTTCGCTGGGGAGCGCGTACACGCCCGGCGGGGTCGTGCGAGGCGCGAGCACCACGAACGGGGTGGTGACGGTGAGATATGGCGCCTGTTCCATGTGTGCGGAGATCAGGCTTTCCCCGGCCGCACAGCTGGGTCCGCCCCAGATCACAGCCGTGGCGTTGCCGTCGTTGTCGAGCGTGACGGGGAAGCTCGAGCCGGTCTGGGGTTTGTAGGGGTACGGCAGCGACCAGCTCAGGTGATGCTGGCAGCGGCTGTAGAGCTCCTCGGAGCTGAAGCGGATGGTGTGCTCGGCGTACACCGGTTCGCACTCGACTTCGACGACGTCGGCGATGCTCGAGGCCTTGCTGAACTCGCCCTGGTCCATGAACGAGGGGAGCGAGTTGACCACGCACCCCGCCCCTCCGCCGGGCGCGCTCTCCGATGCCGTGCGGGCGAGCGGTCCGAGCGTACCGCCGTTGCCCTGGACCAGCTTCAGCGTCGAGGCGGAGCCACCGGCTGCGCCCAGCGCCATCACGAGCCCGGTGATGAGGGCGAGCGCGAGCGTCGCGGCCGAGACGCGCACGACGGCTATCCGACGCCCGCCGGGCGTCTTTGTCAGGCTGCCGCGACCGCCGGCAGCCGGCTTAGCATCCTCATCCATGAATCCACGCCGCTCCAGGTTTTCGCGCCGGGGCCCCCAGCCGAGCGGGCCGTGGCGCATCTGCATTCTCCGGCACACAAGCTATCAAGCGGGTCAAGCCGGGGCGACGCCCGAAAAGCGCTGATTTACCCCCATTTTGCGAGGTTTTTCGGGGTTCGCGTAGGGTTTTCCCTACGGGGTTTGGGCGGGAGGTCAAACGCCGGCTGTGCGATCAGCGGTTAGGGTGCGGCCGTGCGCCTGGGTATCCGGTACGACGACCTCAAAGAGCGCGTCGGGGGGATGCTCAACCTGATCCCCGAGCCGCTCGGGCTGTCGATGTTCGCGATGCCGGCCGCGCGCTCGCTGCAGATCGCCCAGCGCACCGGGATGCTCCGCGAGCTGGCCGTCGGCCCGGCCAGTGCCGCCGAGCTCGCGAGCCGCCTGGACCTGCGCGAGCAGGGAACCGAGCGCGTGCTCGAAGTCCTGACCGCGGGCGGCGTGCTGAAGCTCAAGGGGGAACACTTTGAGATCGCGCCCCGGCAGCGCAAGTGGCTCGATCCCGACTCCCCCACATATGTGGGGGACTTCCTGGCCGACAACGTCCATTACTGGGAGTGGTGGCAGGACCTCGAGGCGTTGGTCACGGAAGGTCGATCCGTGGAGCTCCACGACAAGCCGCCCGAAGATCCGTACTGGCGCTCCTACATCACCGGGCAGTACCAGCTGGCGGAGCTGTCGAGCGATGCGGTTGCGAAGGCCGTCCGGCTGCCGGACGGGTCGCGCTCGCTGCTCGACGTGGCAGGCGCGCACGGCGAGTTCTCGATGGCCCTCTGTCGGCGGCACGACGGCCTTTCGGCGACGGTGGTGGACCTGCCGGGCAGCGCCCGCATCGGCCGCGAGATCGTGGCCGCGGCGGGGATGTCCGACCGGGTGCGCCACGTCGAAGGGGACATGTTCATGACCGACCTCGGCGGGCCCCACGACGGGGCACTCGTGTTCAACATCATCCACCACCTGTCTCCCGAGCAGATCGGAGAGCTGTTCACGAGGGTGGGAGCGGCGTCGCGCCCGGGGGCGCCCGTGTGCGTGCTCGACCTGTACGACCGCCCCGCCGGCCGGTCACCCGACAACGGCGCCTACATGGGCCTGTTCTTCCACCTCACCTCGGGCGCCGACACGTACTCCACCGAGCAGGTCTCCGACTGGCTGCGCGACAGCGGCTTCGACCGGGTCACGGTCCGTCGCCTGGCACAGCTCCCCGGCCTCGCGCTGCTGCGCGCCGTGCGCCGGGGCTGAGGCCCATGCGCCGGGGCTGAGGCCCATGCGCCGGGGCTGAGGCCGCCTGAGGCCTCTGGGGCCGGGACGAGGCGCTACAGGCGCCCGTGGCCTTTGGGGGTGATTTTCCTGTGGCAGGTGTGGTACCTGCGGGTGCCCACGATGATCGCGCCGGTGGTGGTGATCACGGTGATCTTCACGACTACGGTCCCTTTGGGCAGGCCGCGCAGGTCTATCGGGGACGTGAACTGGCCGTTGCGGCTGCGGGCGACGTTGGTTTTCTTTTTGTTGATGAACACGATCGCCTCGACGTAGCTGATGCCGGTGTGGCGGCGGATGTGGATTTTGAAGTGGCGTTTGGAGAGGCACACCTTCGGCGAGGGCAGTCCCCGGATGACCCCGTTCGGCCCGAAGGCGGGAGGCAGCGCCCCACCGGACCCGGGGGTGGTGCCCGACGGAGCACCGACTTTGAGCGAGCTCGCGCCGGGGGGCGCCTCCAGCGAGAAATACGTCGACCCGCCGGGGGCGATCGGGGGGGAGAAGTTGACGGTCCCGCTGTTGAGTTCGGTCGGCGAGACCGTGAACCACGACGTGGGACCCTCGTATCCGTTCTGGCGGTCCCCGTTCGGCCATGGCAGCGGGGGCGTGAGGCCGGCTTCGAAGTACTCGGTGAAGTTCGGGGGCTCACCGGCGGGAGGCG
>DATJBO010000259.1:0-4530 GCA_035515315.1 Solirubrobacteraceae bacterium | reverse complement strand
ACGGCCGCACCGAGCGCCGCCGGGTCGTGCGCGCCGACCCCGTAGAGCAGGCTCTGCAGCAGCCGCCCGCCCGCCAGCGCCGCCGCCAGCCCCGCCAGCGCGCCCACCGCCACCGGCGCCAGGGCCTGGCCGGCGATCAGGCCCCGGATCGCTCCCGCGCTCGCGCCCAGCGCCAGCCGGATCGCCAGCTCCTTGCGCCGCTGCGCCACGCTGTGGGCCACCAGCGCGTACACCCCGATCGCGGCCAGCAGCAGCGCCAGTCCGGCGAACGTCACCAGCAGCGTGAACTGGTAGCGCTGCGGCGCGGTCGCCGCCGCGCGCAGCGAGCCGAGCGGCTCGATCCCGGGGATCGCCGCGTTCGGCGCCAGCCTCCACACCGCCGCCCTGAGCGGACCCGCGATCGCGCCCAGCGGCACGGACGTCCGCAGCACCAGCGAGAAGGCGGGCGGGTCCCAGTTCCAGTAGGGCTGATAGACGACCCGCGGCGCCGCGGCGGTCAGGGTGCCGTCGAGCGCATCGGCCGCGACGCCCACGATCGTCGGCGTCAGGTCGTTGACCATGATCGGCTCACCCACCAGGGTGCGCGGGTCGCGGCCCGGCCACAGCAGCCGCGCCGTGGCCGCGGAGATGATCACGGCCTCGTGCATCTTCGCTTCCTCGGCCTGGCTCGCGGGAGGCCAGCTGGCCGGCCGGTCGCTCTCCTCGAAGTTCCGCCCGGCGAGCAGCGGGATCCGCATCGCCGAGAAGTACTCCCCGCCCACGAAGCGCACGTTCACCGTCGGCGTCTGGGCCGGCGGGTACTCTTTCCCCGGGACGCCCGCCCCATCAATCCAGGTCTC
This sequence comes from Solirubrobacteraceae bacterium, assembly GCA_035515315.1. Classification (GTDB taxonomy): domain Bacteria; phylum Actinomycetota; class Thermoleophilia; order Solirubrobacterales; family Solirubrobacteraceae; genus Palsa-744. The sequence continues at coordinate 3,691 of DATJBO010000259.1, read as the reverse complement.
GCCCGTGAGCGGCGGGTGCGACGTGAGGCCCGCCGCGCGCACGCCCGGGATCGCCGACGCGGCGGCCGTGACCTCCTGGAGGATCCGGTCGCGGTCGGCGGCTCCGTAGCTGTTGATCACCACGCGGGCCAGGGCGGCATGTTCCGTGGAGAATCCCACCGGCTTGGTCATCAGCTTGTAGAGGCTGAAGCCCAGCAGGCCCGCCACCGCGACCAGCAGCGTCGTGAGCCCCGCCTGCAATCCGATCAGACCCTGCCGCGACCGCACGCCGGCCGGCCCCGCCGTCGTCGCCGCGCTGCCCGCCTTGAGCGACTCCTGCGGGTCGCCCCGGCCCGCGCGCAGGGCCGGCACGAGGCCGGTCAGCAGTCCCGCCGCCGCCGACAGGAGCAGCCCAACGGCCAGCACCCGCCAGTCCGCGTGCACCTCCCCCAGCCGGGGGATGTTCCTCGGCGCCAGCGCCAGCAGTCCGCGCAGCCCGGCGGCGGCGCACGCGACGCCGAGTGCGCCCCCGACCAGCCCCAGCGCCAATCCCTCACCCAGGACCTGGCGCGCCAGCCGGCCGGGCTCCGCGCCGAGCGCGATGCGGATGGCCCAATCCCGCCGGCGGTCCACGACGCGGCTCACCCACAGCCCGCCCAGGTTGACGCTGATCACCAGCAGGACCGCGCCCACCGTTCCCAGCAACAGCCACAGCTCCCGCCGTGAGCCTCGCGTCGCGTAGTCGAGGACCGGCGTGATCTGCCCCTGGAGGGTTAATCCCTGCTGGCGGTCCGGTGCGTCCGCCGCCAGGCGGGCCTGGATCACGTTGAGCTGCGCCAGCGCCTGGCTCGCCGTGACGTCCGGCTTCAGGCGGCCGATCACCGTGTAGTTGAAGTTCGACCACACCGATCTCAGGTCGCCGCCGATGTCCGGCCCGAACTCGAAGGGGAGGAAGAACTCGGTCGGGTCCCCGACCGCCATCGGTCCCAGCTCGCCGCCTCCGATGCGGAACTCGGCCGGCACCACGCCGATCACGCGGGCTTCGTGCCCCGGCGCGCCGACCGTGCGCCCGATCACGCCCGGGTCGGCGTTGAACGCCGAGCGCCACAGCGCGTCGGTGATGACCATGGGATGACTGCCGTCGGCGGCATCCGCCGGCGCGAAGAACCGTCCCAGCTCCGGCTTGACGTCGAGCACGTCGAAGAAGGCGGGCGTCACGCGCACGCCGTCCAGCACCCGCGGCTCGCCCTGCCCGGTGAGCGTGAAGGCGGCGCCCTGCACCGCCGCCATGGCCTGGAAGTCGGTGGCCTGCTCCCGCCAGGCGAGGACCGCCGAGGGGGTATCGAAGAGCTGGAACTGCTCCGACGCCTGCGCGAGCTGCGCCGAGCGCTCGCCCACCAGCACCAGCTGCTGCGGGTCGGGGAACGGGAGCGGCCGGAGCAGCACGCCGTTGACGACCGAGAAGATGGCGGTGGTGGCCCCGACGCCGACCGCCAGCATCGCCGCCACCAGGACGTGGAACGCAGAGATCCGGCGCATGATCACCATGCTCCGTGATGTGTGTGAGTGGGCTGTGCCGTCTGGTACTTGGACGCTACAACGGGCGGGCGGGTTGGAACAACCGGGCGCCGGAGACGACGAAGGCCTCGCTCTCGCAAGGCCTTGTACGCTTGGATGGGCCAGGGTGGAGTTGAACCACCGACCTCACGCTTATCAGGCGTGCGCTCTAACCACCTGAGCTACTGGCCCGACAACAAAGGCGAGTTGCGAGACGGGTGCCGCGAGGGCTGCTTCCCCCCGGAACTCCCCGTCCCGCAACTGTCCTGGCATTCACGCGTCCCACTCGCGGCGGGGTCGCCCGCCGCCGCGCCGCGGCACGATGTCGTCGTCGTCGAACTCCTCGTCCAGCTCCTCGAAGTCGTCGCCTTCCTCTTCGTCCTCGTCGAGCTCCTCGTCGAGCTCCTCCTCGTCGAGGTCCTCCTCGTCGAATTCCTCGTCCTCGTTGAACTCGTCGAGGTCCTCGAACTCCTCGTCGTCGTCGCCGCGACGCCCCCGAAGCACGGCTCGCTGCTCCGACGCCCTGCGCCCGTTCATCGTGCCCTCCGGTGAAGGTCCCTGCCGTCCATCCACCATCAGTCGGCCGCCGCCCGGGCAGCTCGCGCCAGCTTCTTCCGTTCCGACATCCCCAGCGCGCGCTTCCTGAGCCGCACCGCGGCCGGAGTGACCTCGATCAGCTCGTCATCCTCGATGTACTCGAGCGCGACTTCGAGGGTAATGTCGCGGGCCGGTTCCAGCAAGACGGCTTCGTCCGAGCCGGACGCCCGCATGTTGGTGAGCCGCTTGCCCTTGGTCGGGTTCACGTCCAGGTCGCCCGACCGGCAGTGCTCGCCCACCACCATGCCCTCATACACCGGATCGCCGGGACGGACAAACAGGCTGCCGCGCTCCTGCAGATTGAACAGCGCGAACGCCACCGCCGCCCCCTCGATCATGGAGACCATCACGCCCCGCGTGCGGCCCTCGAGCGGGCCCGCCCACGGCCCATACTCCAGGAACCGGTGGTGCATCACGCCGGTTCCCCGCGTGTCGGTGAGGAACTCCGACCGGTAGCCGAACAGGCCGCGCGAGGGGATGCGGAAGGCCAGCCGCACCGTCCCGTGCCCCGGGTTCTTCATGTCGGTCATCTCGGCGCGGCGCGGGCCCAGCTTCTCCATCACGATCCCGACCAGGTCCTCGCCCACGTCAATCAGCAACTCCTCATACGGCTCGAGCAGCTCCCCGTTAACCGCCTCCCGGGTGATGACCCGGGGCCGCGAGACGAGGAACTCGTACCCCTCGCGCCGCATCGTCTCCATCAGGATGCCGAGGTGCAGCTCGCCGCGCCCCGAGACCTTGAAGGTGTCCGGCGCGTCGGTGTCCTCGACCCGCAGCGCCACGTTGCGCTCGACCTCGCGGTACAGCCGCTCGCGGACCTGCCGGCTGGTGACGAACCGCCCGTCGCGCCCGGCGAAGGGGCCGTTGTTCACCGAGAAGTCCACCGTGATGGTCGGCTCCTCGACCAGGATCCCGGCCAGCCGCTCCGGCGTCGCGGGGTCGGTCACGGTCTGGCCGATCTCGATCCCCTCCAGGCCCGAGAGCGCGACGATCTCGCCCGCCGACGCCTCCTCGATCTCGACCCGCGCGAGCCCCTCGAAACCGTGCAGCTGCGCGACCTTCGCCGTCGTGAACGCGCCCTCGGGCACCAGCCCCGGCTCGCCCCACGGCAGCAGCGCGACCGTCTGGCCCTGACGCACCTTCCCGCGCTCGACCCGGCCGATGCCGATGCGCCCCACGTACGGCGAGTGGTCGAGCGTCGAGACCAGCATCTGGAACGGGCCCTCCGGCGTCGCCGGGGGCGGGACGGCGGCGATGATCGCCTCGAACAGCGGCCGGAGGTCGCCCGCGGGCGCCTCGTCCGTGCCCCAGCGGATGAGCGCGGGCAGCTCCGCGAACGCCACGCCGTAGCGGCTCGACGTGTAGAGGAACGGCGCGTCGATCTGCTCCTGCGACGCCTCGAGGTCGAGGAACAGCTCGAGCACCTCGTCGTGCACCCGGAGCGGCTCCGCGTCGCCGCGGTCGATCTTGTTGATCGCCACGATGGGCTTGAGGCCCAGGGCCAGCGCCTTGCGCGTCACGAACCGCGTCTGGGGCATCGGCCCCTCGGCCGCGTCCA
>DATJBO010000258.1:0-4710 GCA_035515315.1 Solirubrobacteraceae bacterium | reverse complement strand
CCGCGGAACAGGAACTCCTCGCACATCGGCGCGACCACGCACGTCAACGCCGCGCTCAGCACCAGCAGCCCCGTGCCTTCGTTGGTCCCGAGCTGTTCGAGCAGCTTCTCCTTACTGGGGTTCACCGCCTGGGACCAGACGGCGCTCAGCACGATGAACACGAACATCAGCACCCCGATCCACAGCGCGGCCCACCGCCACCCGGCCGGCGGGCGGCGCAGGCCGAACTGCCAGGAGGCGACCTTCCGGTTTCCGAGCTGGGCGCACCAGATCGACACCAGCACGAAGCACACGTCCTGCACGAAGGTGTCCGCAATCGTCAGCCCCGGCGGCGTGTGCGAGCCGGTGATCTTCGCCCCCAACGCCGCGGCGGGGACATCGATCACCAGGCTGAGGATGGTTGTCGCCACCAGCCCGGCCACGAGCGCCAGCGGCGCCGTCCACGCCGACCAGTTGGTGTTGGGCGAGCGTCCCGGGTCCTGCGGCGGCTGCGGCTGCTCGCCGGCTGCCGTCGGCGAGGCGGGCTCCTCGCCCCGCCGCTCGAGCGCGAGCAGCTCCCCGCTCGCAGGTGTCGGCGCCTCGCCCACCTACGCCACCCAGTGCCAGGTGGCGAACTGCGCCCCGAACACGGCCATCAGCGCCGCCGAGCCGGCGAGCATCGGCACCCGCGCGCGCGGGTGACGCGCGAGCCAGTCTCCCAGCCAGATGAACAGCGGGAACAGCACCAACAGGAACCGCGGCAGCGACATCAGCGGCTGGGAGCTCACCGGATAGGAGAGCGGCAGGGCCAGCGCCGCCAGCAGGTAGGCGCCGTAGGCGAGGGGCAGCCTGCGCAGGACCCCCACCACCGCCGGCACGGCCGCCGCCAGGAACGCGAACAGGATCAGGTTGTGGCTGGCCGCCACGAACGGGTCTTCTCCGCCCACCGGGAAGTACACATGCCCCCGCTGCATCGAGATCAGCTGCCGGGCTCCCTCGAGGGCCGCCTTCAGCCCGTCCCACACCGCCACGTAGGGACCTGCGAAGTGCCGGCTCCACACCCCCTGGGCGCTCAGCGGCGCCAGCGCGTCGCCGCCGGAAGCACCGAGGTAGGCCCCGTACAGCACCAGCCCCGCCGGCACCAGCGCGAGCCACAGCGCCTCGCGGCGTACCCGGTAGCGCGGCAGCAGCCGCGCGGGGCCCGCGCTGGCGCGATCGGGGACGCGATCGGGATCGCGGTCGCGCCGTGGCCCGTACAGGTACAGGATCAGGGCGGGCAGGAGCAGCACCACGCCCGTGCTGCGGGTCGCGCTCGCCAGCGCGCCGAGCAGGCCCACGTAGCCCCAGCGCCCTTCCCGCGCGCTCCAGAACAGCCCGATCGAGAGCGCCAGGTACAACGACTCCGAGTACACCGCCGAGAGGAAGAAGGCCATCGGAGCGAACGCCAGCGCGTACACCGCCATGCGTGCCGCGTCGGCGCCTGCCCCCGGCCCGAGCTCGAGCGTGGTCAGCCGGTGCAGGCCGTACAGCGCCGCCGCCAGCGCGCACACGGACAGCACCACCCCCGCGGCCACGGCCGGCACGCCGAGCCCCGCTATCAGGCTCAGCCCGAGCGGATACAGCGGGAAGAACGCGCTGCGCGAGGCGGTGTAGGCGCCCAGCGCCGGGTGGTAGCCGTAGTGCGCGATCACGAGGTACCAGTTGGAGTCCCACCGCGCCACCGGCGCCGCCAGCACGTCCCCGACCGCCCCCAGGCCGCGACTGATGCCGGGCGGGTCGAAGGCCGCCCGGTGCGGGCCGAACCCGAACGTGAGCACCGTCGCGATGCCCGCCGCCCACACCAGCAGCCGGGAGCTCCACAGCGCCCGCCAGGTGTCCCGCAGCGCCCGCGCCCGCTCGCTGTCGGCGCGCGCGCGGCGCAGCCAGCCGGCCGGACTCGCCGGACGGGGCAGCGCTGCGGGCTGTGGGGCTGGCGCCGCGCGGGGCGGCAGGGCCAGCTCTCCCACGCTCTCGATGGCTGTCGGCTCAGCTGCGTTGGGCTTCATCTGGGCGCGTACCGAGCGTAGAGGGCTTCGGCGCGGTGGCGGCGAAAGTACACCACCGGGGACGCTAACCTCGGCCCTGCCGGTTATGTCTCGACAAACGCGAAAGCGGCGCCGCAGGCGCTCCCGCGGCGGCGGTTCCCGGACGTTGCTGCTGCTCGGCGGGATCGGCTTCGCGGTCGTGCTGGCGGGGGTCCTCGGGCTCGTCGCCTACGTCCTGCACGCCGCCCAGTCGGCCCCCGCACTGGCGTCCCTGCGCCCGATCGTCAGCGGCGGCTCCTCGCAGGTGTTCGCCGCCGACGGGACGCGGCTGGGCTTCATCCAGTCCGACGAACTGCGCACGCCCGTCGGCTGGGGCGAAATCCCCGAGAACGTCAAGAAAGCCACGGTCGCGATCGAGGACCAGCGCTTCTACTCCAACAACGGCGTGGACTTCACCGGCATCGCGCGCTCGGCGATCAAGGACGTCACCAGCGGCTCCGCGCTGCAGGGCGGCTCGACGATCACGATGCAGCTCATGCGCAACCTCTACCTCGGGGGCGACCAGCACACGCTCCACCAGAAGATCGTGGAGGCCAAGCTCGCGATCGACTACACCAAACACCACAGCAAGCGCTCGATCCTGACGAGCTACCTGAACAGCGTGCCGTACGGCACAGTCGGAGGGCAGACGGCGATCGGCGTCCAGGCCGCCGCTCGGATCTTCTTCGACAAACCCGTGTGGCGGCTGAACCTGGAGCAGTCGGCGCTGCTCGCCGGGCTGCCCCAGGCGCCCTCCCAGTACAACCCGTTCCTGAACCCGCGCGCGGCCCGCGAACGGCGCAACCAGGTGCTCACGAAGATGGCGCAGCTGCACGACATCAGCTCCGCCGAAGCCCACGAAGCCAAGCAGCACGGCCTCGAGGTGCACCGCGGCTACTACTACTCCGCACGCCGCGAGAGCTTCTTCTTCGAATACGTGCGCCAGAAGCTGCTCGAACGCTACGGCGCCAAGACCGTCCAGCGGGGCGGCCTGAAGGTGTACACGACGATCGACCTCAACATGCAGCGCCTCGCCCGCAAAGCGATCGCCGAAGTCCTCGACGAGCCCGAAGACCCCGCCTCGGCGATCGTCACCATCAACCCCGCCAACGGGGACATCGAAGCGATGGCGGAGTCCGAGAGCTACGAGAAGTCCCAGTACAACCTCGCCGCCGACGGCCACCGCCAGCCGGGCTCGACGTTCAAGGCGATCGATCTCGCCGACGCCCTGTCCCACGGGATCGACCCGAACTCGACCTACTACCTGTCGCACACGCTGGAGCCGGGGTGGCTGCCGACGAGCCCCGAATACGAAGTCAAGACCTTCGAGGGAGTGTCTCTGAACAAGTCGCTGAACCTCGTGCAGGCCACCGTCACGTCCGACAACACGGTGTACGCCCAGCTGGCCGCCGACCTCGGCGAGGAATCGGTCACCCGCACCGCGTATGAGATGGGCGTCAGGACCCACCTGTCGAGCTACCCCGCCGAGGCGCTCGGCGGCCTCACGCTCGGGGTCACCCCCCTGGAAATGGCGGTCGTGTACGCCACCCTGGCCGACGGCGGCTGGCGCAACTCGCCGATCGCGATCACGAAGGTGGTGTTCCCCAACGGGCACGTGGACAACAAGTGGGGCACCCCCCACCGCGTGAAGGCGCTCAGCGAAGCCGTCACCGGCGCGGAGACGAGCATCCTCGAGGACAACGTCCAGGGCGGCACGGCCACCCGCTCGGCGATCAGCTGCCCCACCGCCGCCAAGACAGGCACCACCAGCAACCTGATCGACGCGTGGCTCGACGGCTACACGCCGCGCTACTCCACCGTCGTGTGGATGGGCTACCCGAACCGCCGCGTGGAAATGACCGATGTCCACGGGGAGCCCCAGCAGGGTGGCTACCTGCCGGCGGAAATCTGGCACGACTACATGGCGTCGGTCAGCGAAGGCAAGCCTTGCGTCCCGTTCGCCCACGCCGCTGAAGCGCCCCACTACGTGCCCTTCTTCGGCAAGTACTCGCTCAGCGGCAGGAAAGGCAGCTCCGAATACCTGCAACCTGAGGAAGAACCGGCGCAGGAAACCTACAAACCGGGCCCCTACAAGCCGACGCCTTCGCCCAAGCCCGAACAGGGCCCCACCACCACGCCGGCCCCCGCGGCGCCGCGTCTGCGCCCGCACGTCGGCCACGGCGCTCCCCAGGCTCCGCACCAGACCGGCGGCGCCCCCGCCGGCTGAGCCGGCCCGCCCCGCCCGTCCCCGGGGGACTCCCACCCCCCGGCGCTCGCACGCTGGTAGTTTGGGTTTCACCAGAAAAGTCAATACGGCGCTCGTCCCGGGGTGCGAACGGCACCGGCGAGCAGAATGGAATGAAGCGTGGCGAAGGAGGACAAGGTCGAATTCGAGGGTGAGGTGATCGAGGCCCTGCCCAACGCGATGTTCCGGGTCAAGCTCGACAACGACCACATCGTCCTCGGTCACGTTGCCGGCAAGATGCGCCGCTTCCGGATCCGCATCCTGCCCGGCGACCGGGTTCGGTGCGAGCTTTCACCGTACGACCTGGACCGCGCGCGGATCGTCTACAGGCACCGCTAGAAGAAGTCCGCCGTACCCGAGCGCTCCCTGATCGAAGCCATCGCCGCCGAGTTCGGCCCCCGGGCGCCCCAGGCGTCAGCAGCC
>DATJBO010000257.1:0-3328 GCA_035515315.1 Solirubrobacteraceae bacterium | reverse complement strand
TAGGCCCACTGGCGGTCGAGCTGGGGCTTGAACTGGTTCTGGTGGATCGTGCACACCAGCCGCTCGAGCTCCTGGTGGGCGGCGAGCACGATCGTCGCGGCGGGGGCCTCGTAGATGTCGCGCACCTTCAGCCCCACGATGCGGTCCTCGATGTGGTCGACGATCCCGATCCCGTGCCGGGCCCCGATCTCGGCGGTGCGTTCGATCAGCTCGACCAGCTCGAGGCGCTCCCCGTCGAGGCTCACGGGCAGGCCCCGCTCGAAGCCGAGCTCGATCTGCTGCGGCGTGTCGGGGGCCTCCTCCGGGCGCGTGACGAGCGTGAACACGTCGTCCTCGGGGGCGTGGTCGAGGTCCTCGATCCAGCGGCCCTCGGAGGAGCGGCCCCAGAGGTTGTCGTCGATCGAGTACGGCACCACCTCGGTGCCCTGCTTGAGCGGGATCCCGTGCTCGCGGGCATAGGCGATCTCCTCCTCGCGGCCCATCTGCCAGGAGCGCACCGGGGCGATCACCTTCAGCTCCGGAGCGAGCGTCGCGATCGTGGCCTCGATCCGCACCTGGTCGTTGCCCTTGCCGGTGCAGCCGTGCGCGATCGTGTCGCAGCCGCTGGAGCGGGCGTACTCGACGGCGAGCTTGCCGATCAGCGGGCGGCCGAGCGAGGTGAACAGCGGATAGCCGGTGCCGTAGATCGCGTTCGCCTTGATCGCGGGGGCGATGAAGTCCTCGGCGAACTCGCTGCGCGCGTCGACGAGGTGGACCTCCTTGGCGCCGAGCTGGCGTGCCTTGGCCTCGACCATCTCGAAGTCCTCGCCGGGCTGGCCGAGGTTGACGGTCAGGCACACGACCTCGGCGTCGTAGCGTTCCTGGATCCACCTGAGCATCACGCTCGTGTCGAGCCCGCCCGAGTACAGCAGCAGCACCCGGTGGACCTGTGCGGGGTCCGCCTCGTAGCTGGCGCTGCGCTGGGCCGGGATCTCGCTCGCCGCGCTCATGGCGCCGAATCGTAGTCGCGGGCGCGTTCCATCAGGGCGTATGGGGTGACGCGGTCGGCGAAGCCGATCCGCGTGTAAAGGCCCTGGGCGTCGGCGGTGTGCAGCATCCAGCGCACGCCCCGCCCGAACGCGACCTCGGAGCCGTCGACGATCTCGCGCACGAGCTCGAGGCCGAGGCCGCGACCCTGGTATCGCGGCAGCACGTACACGTCGGCGAGGTAGGCCACGGTCGCGCCGTCGGAGACCGCGCGCGCGAAGCCGACCAGGGCGCCCTCGTGGTAGAGCCCCACGACCCGCCGCGCGCCCCGGATGGCCGCCTCGGTCCGCTCGCGCGGGCGCTCGCGTCCCCAGTAGGACTCGTTGGCGATGAACGCGTGCACGGCGTCCACGTCGACCCGCCCCGGATCGTCGTCGAGCTCGAAGCCGCCAGGCAGCTCGCGCCGCACGCCGCCGCTCACGCGCTCTCGAGCAGCGCCTGCAGCCGCAGCAGCGCGTCCTGGATCTGCTCGGGCTCGATGGCCAGCGCCGGGAGCAGCCGCAACGTGCTCGGCCCGGTCGCGTTGACCACGAGCCGCTGCCGCAGCAGCGCGTCGCGCACCAGCGCGGGCGCGTCCACGTCGAGCTCGCACGCGAGCATCAGGCCACGACCGCGGACCTCGAGCACGTGGGGCAGGCGCTCCAGGCCGGCTGCGAGCAGCGCGCCGCGCTCGAGCACGCCCTCGAGCAGGCCCCGCTCGGCGGTCACGTCGAGCGCCTCGAGCGCGGCCCGCGCGACGACCGCTCCGCCGGCGAAGGTCGAGCCGTGGTCGCCGGGCGAGAACGCGTCGGCGAGCCGCTCGCCGGTGACGAGGGCGCCGATCGGCAGCCCCCCTCCGAGCGCCTTGGCGCTGGTGATCGCGTCGGGCACCACGGGCGTCTGTTCGTAGGCCCACAGGGTCCCGGTGCGTCCCATCCCGGTCTGGATCTCGTCGAAGATCAGCGCCGCGCCGTGCTCGTCGCAGGCCGAACGCGCGGCCAGCAGCAGCTCGTCGTCGAGCACGTGCACGCCGCCCTCGCCCTGGATCGGCTCGAGCATCACCGCCGCGGTCCCCGCGTGGACCGCCCCGGCGACGGCCTCCGCCACCGGCGGCACGGCGCGGAAGCCGGGCACGAGCGGCCCGAACGGCGCCTGCTTGGCCTCCTGGGGGGTCGCCGACAGCGCCCCCAGGGTGCGCCCGTGGAAGGCCCCCAGCACGACCACGATCTCCCCTTCACGCCGCGCCCGGCGGGCGAGCTTGATCGCCGCCTCGTTGGCCTCGGCCCCCGAGTTGCACAGGAACACCCGCCCGCCGAGCGACAGCTCCGACAGCCGCCGGGCCAGTTCGATTGAGGGCGCGGTGTAGAACAGGTTGCTGACGTGCATCAGCGTCCCCACCTGCTCGCGCACGGCCTCCACCACGCGCGGATGGCAGTGCCCGAGGCTGGTGACCGAGATGCCGCACAGCAGGTCGAGGTACTCGTTGCCGTCCACGTCCCACAGGCGCGAGCCCTCGCCGCGCACGAACTCCACCGGCAGGCGCGCGTAGGTCGCCAGCACCCGCTCGGCCTCGATCTCGCGGAGCTCGGTGAGGGCCATCAGCCGGCTTCCACCTTCGTGCCGACGCCCGCGTCGGTGAACAGCTCGAGCAGCAGCGAGTGCGCGACGCGGCCGTCGAGGATGTGGGCCGCGCTGACGCCGCCGTTGATCGCCGTCAGGCACGCTTCGAGCTTCGGGCGCATCCCGCCCTCGAGGCCCTCGAGCGCCCCCTCGACGCGCATCGCGGTGGCGTTCGTGATCAGCGACCCCGGGTCCGCCGGGTCCTCCAGCCAGCCCGGCACGTCGGTCAGGAACAGCAGCTTGTACGCCCCCATCGCGCCCGCCACGGCGCCCGCCGCCTCGTCGGCGTTGACGTTGTAGGAGTTGCCCTCGCGGTCCGCCCCGACCGAGGCGATCACCGGGATGTAGTCGGTCGCGACGTGCTCGATCACGTCGGCGTTGACGCGCTCGATCGTGCCCACGAAGCCGATGTCCTCACCGCCGGGTGCGGAGCGGCGCGCGACGCGGAACAGCGTGCCGTCGTCGCCGCTGAGCCCGACCGCCGGCTGCCCGGCGCGCGACAGGCGCAGGACGATCTCCTTGTTGACCTTGCCGACCAGCACCATCTTGGCGACCTCCACGGTGCTCTCGTCGGACACGCGCAGGCCGCCCACGAACTCCACCGGCAGGCCGAGGCGTTCCATGTAGCCGGTGATCTCCGGGCCGCCGCCGTGCACCACGATCGGGTTCAGGCCGACGTACTTGAGCAGCACCACGTCGCGCG
>DATJBO010000256.1:0-13284 GCA_035515315.1 Solirubrobacteraceae bacterium | reverse complement strand
CCCGCGTCGGGCGTCACCGCGACCTTCATCCCTTCGCCGCCTTCGGGGCAGTCGAGCGGAGCCACCACCGGCGAGCCGTCGATGCCCTCGCCCACTTCGGGCAGCAGGCCGGCGTCGATGATCCCGATCTTCGCGGGCCACCCTTCGCGGAACGCGCTCGAGGTGCATTTCGAGCTTGCGCACACGAAGCCGCCGGTCGCACACGAGGACTGGTTGCCCGAGCACCCGCTTGCCTTGATCGCGTACACGCGTCCGTTGGCGAACGACAGCAGCCCGCTGGCTCCCACCGCCCCGAGCGAGGTGGTGGTCACGTCGCCGGCGTTGATCGACCCTTCGTCGCCCTGCCCGGTGAGGTACTCCTCGTTGGAGCCCACGAGGATCGTGGGCGGCTTGCCGGGGCCATCGAGCTGGGCCACCGCCGGGGTGTCCACGAGCTTGCCCTGGTCTTCGTCTTTGCTGGCCTGGGCGGGGACGTTGGAGTTGAAGGTGGGCTCGTTGGAGGCGGAGTCGATCGAGGCGACCTTGTCGGGGTCTGCGACGAGCACAGGGAAGCCCTTGACCGATGCGCCGTTCGCGTGCCACGCGTACAGATGGCGGTCCTCGCCGGCGGCGATGATGTCGAGCCCCTTGCTCGAGCCGGGTTCGAGGTTGGCCAGCACCGGCGAGCTGGCGAAGCCGTACTGGGTGCGCTGGCGGGTGCCCGCCCGCTGCGCCTCCCAGGATGGGTTCCCGGCGAGGGGCCCGCCCGAGTAGTTGCGGTCGGAGGTCTCGTGGAAGATCAGCCGGCCCTTCGAGTTCCACGCGTACACGTTGCCTTCGAGGTCGTTCGCGACGATGTCCATTTCCCCGTCGCCGGTCAGATCGCCGGCCGCCGGGGCCTCGATCACGGGCGCGTAGCGGGCGCTGGCCAGCCCTCCGGAGGTGAAGGCGTGCTCGCCGAGATGCAGCGGCAGCGCGGCGGTGTGCACCGGCCAGCCCGGCAGGTCGGCGAGGGAGCCGCTGGTGGGGTCATACCGGTAGGCGTGGATCCACCCGTCGGAGTTCGCGACCACGAGCTGGTTCCGGTCTTCGCCGGCGAGGTCCACCAGCAGCGGGCTGGCGTCGCCGTCGCCGCGCATCTGCAGCGGCAGGCCCTTGAGCATTTCGGCATCGCGGTGCAGGAACAGCTGGCGGCGGTCCTCGCCGGTCATGGCCGGGGCGCTGCCGGCGGCGGCGGCGAGCACCACCACGCGCACGGTGAACGCGTCCGGCAGCGAGTTCGGGCGCCCGTTCGAGCTCTGGACGCCGGCGGGTCCGCCGTTCTCGTTGCCGCTGAACGAGGTGGTCGCCGGGAACGCGGCCTCAAGCGCTTTCGTTTCGACCTTGCCCAGCAGGCCTTCGTGGGGACCCGTGTGGAGCGTCGAGCCGTTGCAGTATTCGGAGCTGACTTCTTTGAAGTCGCCGCCCGCCGCCGCAGAGGCGTTGTTCGGCTGGGCTCCCGGGGCGACTTCCACCCGGCAGGTGTAGGGGGTGCGGGCGTTCACGTAGCCGTCGACCGCGAACGATTCCGCGCCGGGGTCGAGCTGTTCGAACCATTCGGGCGAGGTGATGTTGGCCTCCGGGGGGATCCACCCTTCAGCCGCCGCGGCGACCGACTTGTAGGCGTCCAGGCGCCCGTAGCCGAAGAACTCGTCCCAGCCCCGCCGCGAGGGATAACGGAAAGTGTCCGGCAGCGGCCCGATCACCCCGGCCTGCTCGTCGGTGGCGAACAGCGAGTTGAGGTTGGGGTCCGTGCACGTCGGTGCCATGCCGACGCTGCACGCGCTTTCGGGTTCGGCGGCGGTGTCGACGTCGTCCGCCTGTCCCCCTTTGCCTTCGTCGGCCGCGGCCAGGCCGCTGCTGGGGGCGCCCCCGGCGAGCGGCGAGGAGCCGTCCACGGCGGTCCCTTCGACGTTGCCGGAGGCGAGCAGCTGGCGGACCTCGTTGGCCGTGATCGGGCAGGGGTCGCCGTCCACGCGCGTGCAGTCGGAAGAGGGCGAGAGCTTGTGGGATGAGCCCGTGGGGCAGCTCCCGTATAGCGGCGCCCCGCAAGCGTTCAGCGCCGCCGAGTAGATCAGCCCCGCCACCCCGGAGCTCTTGCCGGTGGCCTCCGAGGAGCAGGAGGTGGCCGGAACCGACACGTCTATGCGGGGGCCGAAGTTGGTGCACCCGTCGAGCTGCAGATACGAGGGCGGCTGGTTGGTGACGCCGACCCCCGCGATGCTCGCCGGCCCTTCAACGGCGTTGACGACGATCGTGTTGGGCAGCGAGCCGGGCTGGTTGTGGTGCTCGGCGGCCTCGTCGGCGGCCGAGGCCATCACCGCCACCCCGTGGTCATAGGCGTAGTCGATCGCTTCACGGGTGAACACCGCGTCGTTGTAGGTGCCGAGGGGCTCCTGGACGACGTCCACGCCGCGGTCGGTGGCGTACAGCACAGCCTCCGCGAACCGGTTGGCGTCGGTGATGAACGACTCCCCGACCCGCAGCTCGGTGATCTCGCAGTTGGGACAGGTCCCGACCTCGCCGGCTGTCGAGTTCGCTTCGCCGGTGGAATCCTCCTCCTCGCCGGTGCCGTGTCCGTAGTGGACCTCGTCGTAGGGGTCGTTGTTGTCATCGACGAAGTTCCAGCCCGCGATGTCGGAGGCGTAGCCGTTGTGATCGTGATCGACGCCGTCGGAGAACGCGATGATCAGGTCCTCGGGCGTCAGCACCCCGGGCGGCCCGTTACGACAGGCGCTGGTGGTGGGTGGGTTGGTGCACTGCGGGTAGTTGTCCACGACGTTCGCCACCCGCGAGTCACAGGCGTAGTCGAGCAGGTTGAAGACACCGTGTTCGAGCACGTCGTAGGGAATCGGGCCGCTGCCGCCCGGTTCACCGCCGGGCATCCCGCCGTGGGGGTCGTAGTCGGCCCCGGTGGCGGCGCGGGCGGTTTCGCAGTCGACGTTGGTGGTCGGGTCGAAGGTGTGGCTGAGGTCGGCCAGCGGCGCCGGCAGCTCGCCGGGGTTCAGCAGCACCTTCGAGCGGAACAGCAGCATCGCCCCGCGGTTGTTCCATTCCACCCCCGAGTCGAGCTCGGCGATCGAGACGTCGGGACGCCCGAGGGACACATCGAAGGCGGTGTGGATCGGCGTCCCGGCCGTGATGCACGAGCCGGTCCCGGCGGGCATAGTCGCGTTGGGATCGACGACGGCCATGCCGGTGACGCCACACAGCTCGTCCGTCTGGGAGTTGTTCTGGGTGACCGCCACGTATTCGCTCGGGTTGCTCAGCGGCGAGGGCGGCGTCGCGGGCGTTGCCGCGTACTTCCATGCGACACCGCCGAGGTTGTCAGGGACTTCGCCCGGTGCCAGCTTCCAGCTGGCCGGTTCAGCGAGATTGCCCGTGCCCACGTAGGGGAACTGTGCGAACGCAGTCGGCGTCCCCATGGCGAGGCCGGCAAGCAACAACGAGGCCGCCGCGAGCGCCACCGCCGACGCCCGCCGGACGGTGGTCACACACTTGCGAGTCGTGGAAGACCAGCCCATCAGCGCGGTAACGTCTTTGTCAATTCGACCACCTGCTGGAAGGTGGGGCGGTTCTGGAACGGAAACGCCGGGACGGACAGGGCGCTCGCGCTGGTGAAACGATTCATGTCGAAGCAGCTGGCCTGGGGGTCTTCTGTGCACGCCCCGTGGCCGTAGACCTCGGCGGGAGTGACGGCAAGGGCTTGTTGGAGCGAGCTCTGAAGCGCCTGCGAGCACGCGGCGAGTGAGCCTTCGCCGCAGTACACGCGCGAGTACGGGCTGCTCGGCGTCGTGCCCTGCCCGGCATGCGCGAGCACATCGCGCAGGTCCTTCTGCACATATCCGTACCAACCGTCCGCGAAGTCGGGGGCTTCCGGTTCTGAGCCGGGTTCGGGTGAGCCGAACTGCAGCATCCCGCGAAGCGCCGCGTACGCTTCGTCGCCGAGCGCCGGAGCGAACTCGGCGTGCAGCAGTTTCGGCCACCACGCGTCCATCAGCGTGACGGCGTCGTTGTGTTCGTAGGTGCCGGGGCTGGAGATGCTCGCGTTCGAGAGGTCGCGACGGTGGGATCCGGCGGCGTACCATTCGTCGAGCTCTGCGACCGCGTGCTGTAGCTGCGGGTCGGTAACTTCGCCGAGGGCCTGCCTGATGATCGGCCAGATCTCAACCATGCGGATGTCCTGAGTGGCCGCCTCGTCCATCGACGAGATCAGCTGTTCGACGCCCATCGTCTTGCCGCCGGCGATGTCCGCTTCGATGAAGTTGCGGATCAGCTGCATGCGGTAAAGGGGGCCGAACGCGTACTTGTCATCGGCGGAGGAGAACCGCGGCGCCTGCTTGTTGTTCCAGGAGACCAGGAAGGGTGGGTTGATCGCGTTCGGATGTTTCTTGAACGGCACCGTGTCCATCGTGTGGGTGCTCGGGTCGTAGCCCTTCCAGTCGTATTGGCCGGTGCCGAGGATCGGGAAGTCCGGGGACGTGTGGGGCGCCCGCTGGGGCAGCCATCCGGACATGTAGTAGGCGATGTTGTCGGCGTCGACGTAACCCCAGTTGAAGAGGAAGTTGATGTTCGAAACGGCCTGCTCGAACTGCTTGGGTCCGGTGATGAATGCGGGTTCGTTCAGCTCCGCGAAGCCGATCGCCGAGTCGGCCTCGTGGAAGTAGGTGGTGCGCGCGGTCGCGAAGGCGACGGGTTTGCCGGCGACGGTGCCGCGGGCGTAGACGATCCCGTGCACGGTCCGGTAGACGGTGAGCGTTTCGGAGCCGGGTGGCGTTTCGGGTTCACTAGCCGTGGGGGTCCACGAGTTCGTCCGTTCGAGCCTTTCCATCGGCAGGCACTGCCCCTTGTAGAGGTAGTGGAA
Organism: Solirubrobacteraceae bacterium; assembly: GCA_035515315.1. Taxonomy (GTDB): domain Bacteria; phylum Actinomycetota; class Thermoleophilia; order Solirubrobacterales; family Solirubrobacteraceae; genus Palsa-744. The sequence continues at coordinate 8,402 of DATJBO010000256.1, read as the reverse complement.
TTCGTCTTGGCAGAGCACCTCGGCGAAGGTGTCGATGTTGTCCGCCGTGGAGGTCGTGGCGCTCCACGCGTAGTCGCGGCCGTGACCAAGCTCGACGTACAGGTTCACCCCGGGGAAGGCGGCGCCCCGAGCATCGATGCCGGGACCGTGGAGGTCCTCCTCCATCAGGATCTCGGGGTTGTAGTAGCCGACCTGCGGGCCCATCACGGCGATCGAGTGGCCGTTGCTCGAGTGTTCCTTGTTCACCAGCTCCCAGTTGGAGTCCAACGCGGGTCCGTCCAGCGCGTTTCGCAGCAACTGGGCCCCGAGCGAGCCGTCCTCGGGGATCGGCTGGGGTGAGGGCGTGTCGGTGGTCTCGCTCGCGTTGGGCGCGGAGCTCGACGAGGAGGTGTCGGACAGGAAGGTGACCGATCCGGGGTCGGGCATCGCCAGGCCGCGCTTGGCGAACGGATTGGTGGTCTCGTACGGGAAGGACTTCGAGACGGTGGTCGGCGCTTCGGGGTCGTTCTGCTCGCGGACGTCCTCCCACGCGGTGCGCCCCTGCTTGGTGCCGAAGCGCCTTTCGAACGCCTCGAGGGCCAGTGCCGAGCGGACCTCGGCGCCGCCCCCCTTGCCGAAGATGCCGCCGATCAGCGAAGCCTCGGCGATCACGTCCGTCGGCTTCCATTCGGTCGGAAGTTTCCCGAGCGCCGCGTACTCGGCCGGGAGCTTGTCCGGGTCGAGCAGGGCTTCGCGGACGTACGCGTTGATCCCGGCCACGAATTCTTCGACGTCGTGGACGACCTGTTCTCCGCGCGCGCCATACAGTTTCGAGGCGGCCTGCAGCTGCGATTCGAGGTCCGCTTCGGTGTACGGGGCGATCATCCATTGGGTGCGGTCCATCGCCCGGTCCCCTTCGGACCCGCCCGCGAACGAAGACAGTTCGGCCCGCCCCGTGTGGCGCAGGACATCCATCAGGAACAGGCGATCCTCGGCCGTCGAGTAGCCCGCCCCGAACATCACCCCGCCGCGAGTGGTGCCATATATGTGAGGAACGCCGAAGCCTTTGTCCCGCACGATCGTGACGTCCGAGCGGGGGCTTTCGGTCGATTCGACGTCGCCTTCCGGCACGCCGAAGGTCGCGTCCTTGAAGTAGTCGCCGATCTGTTCGTGGGTCAGCGTGGGAGATGCGTGCAGCAGGTTCGCATACAGTGGAAGCTGGTCTGTGTAGTGGGGCGGGTAGGTGCCGTCGAGGTTGAATTCCGCCAGCTGCTGCGCGTTGTCGGTGCCGTGCTCGCCGCTCGGCAGGACGTTGCGAAAGCCACCCGCGTCGTTCGTGCCATACGGCTGGACGGGCGCGGCCGCCTGCGCCGAGCCGGTCACGGCTGCCAGCTGCGACCATACCGCCAGCACCAGCACCGCGATGCCTGCCAGTCGCGCAAGCGCTTTCGTGTCCCCGATCTCCATCACTCAACCGCCCCCGGCCGGTTGTTCACCCTTCGGTGCCTCCGCTGTCACTCTTTTGCCGCTAACTCCCTGGTCGCTGGCGGTACCCGCGATCGGGCGCCGCTAAACGCCGGGCGCGGCTCAGCGGCGCGCGTACTCGCGTGCGTCCGCGAGATCGTTGAACCAGGCGAACCGCACGACCCTGCCGTCGCGGATGTCGAACACGAAACCCCGCTCGGCTTCGAGTGGCACCGCGTTGCCGTGACTGCGGGTCCTCATACGGGCGCGCACGAGCACCCGCTCACCCAGGTCCTCCACCTCGGGGTCGCTGACCTCGGAGTCCGCGTAGACGCTCCTGAACGCTTGCGCTGCCGTTTCGAAGCCCTCATACCCGCGGCGGATGCCGGGCTCGACGGCGTAACGCGGGTTCACGTACTCGATGTCCGGGTCCATGAGCTCCGGCACGACTCCGAAGCCATCGCGCCGCCAGGCCTCGTGCAGGCGTCGCACCACCTCGATGTTCTCCTCGGACACGCCACCCGGAAGTATCCAGCGCGGGGCTGGCCGGCGTGGTCACGTGCGGACGGGCGGGCGACCGCCCGGCGCAGGGCCGAGCGGGCAACCGTCCGGCGCGCGGCCGAGCGGGCAACCGTCCGGCGCGCGGTTCTGTTCCGGTCTGCTAGCGGATCGGGTGACCGCGCCGGCACCAGCGATTGTGCAGGCGCGGGACCCCTTCACACGGGTTGGGCATCGATTCCTGTTCGGGCAGCGGCAGCAGCTGCACGTTTTCCGAGCGGGGATATTCCTCGCCCGGCCCGGACGGGCATTCCGTGACGAGTCGCGAGTCGCATGCGGCCTGGGCGGCCAGCACGCTGCTGGCCGGCTCGCCGCCGGTGTTGGGCTGTTCGCAGGTGCCGTGGGTGGTCTGGATCAGCGGAGGTTCGCTGGTGGGTTCCCCGCCGCCTTCCTCGGTGTTTCCGTGCCAGCAGTTGTTCTGCGTGCCGGGGATCGGGTCCGCTACTTCGCCGATGTCCCCGTTGGAGGGGTTCCCGAAGCCTCCGTTGGCCGCGAACGTATTGCCCTCGATCTCGTTTTCATACGCCTCGTAGTCGCAGGTTTCGGTTTCGCCTTCGCCCGCTTTGATTCCGCCGCGGCAATAGTCTTCGGCCGGGATCTGAGGGGGCGGTCTTTCCTGCACCCCGGGATACGGGAGCACCACGATGCCCCACGCGCCGTTGCCGGCGAACGTGTTTTCAACGACGAGGTCGTTGCGCCCGCCGGCGATCGTCATGCCCGTGCCCACCAGCCCGGGGGCGCCGTCGCTCGTGGGTGTCGCGCCGTTGTTGTTTTCGATGACGCGGTTGTGAATCATCACCCAGCAGACGTTCTTGCGCTGGGCACCCGGGGGCGGGCTGGGGTTGGGCTTTCCTTCCGCACAGAGGCCGTCCTGAGGGGACGGTGCGTCGTCGTTGTTCTGGCTCTGCGTGGCGACCCCCTCCTCGTTGTTCTTGAAGAGGGAGTTCTCGATCACCACACGTCCGCCGGAGTTCGAGCCCGAGTAGCCGAGGTCGTTGCCTTCGGCAGTTCCATCGTCGATCGTCGCGTTGCAGTCCGGACAGGCGCCGATGTAGTAACCCGAGTCCGACATGTTGTTGGCGTAGGTGTGAACGAAATATCCGGGACCGGTGGTGTTTGAGGCGTAGACCCCGTACTCGTCGGAGGGCTTGTCTGTGCCGCCCCAATACGTGGAGGTGGCACTCAGGTATTCACCCCACCACGAGCCGATTTCCTGTTTGCCGGTCGCGCCTCCCCCGTCGAACCAGATCGAGTCACCCCCGGCGTTGGAGCCGAGAAAGTTACAGGTGGAGAAGTTCTGGAGCGTGACGCCGCTGGCCTTGTAGACGACCACGCCGTTGTTGCCCTGGTAGGCCCCTTCTTCGGGGGCGCCGAAGGTCTGGTCGGCTTCCGCCGAGCTGCACTGCGGCGATCCGGGCTTGGTCCCGTCGATCATCACCGTGTTCCGGTCCATCCCCCGGATGTGGATGTTCGGCGTCGTGACCAGGATGTCGGCCGGGGCACGATCGTCGCCCACACCGTCCGGGACCGGTGTGGCGCTGGCCTCTTTGTAATCGCCCGGGCCGATCAGTATCCAGTCGCCTTCCTGGGCCACCGCCAGGGCTTCCTGGATCGAGTGGTACTTGCCCTTCTTGCCGTGGTATTCGCCCACGAGCAGCGCGCTCGGGAGGTGTTTGCGCTTGCGTGCGACGGCCTGCGAGGCCACCGTCATCGCCACCAGCGAGGCCGCAACCAAGAACGCGGCCAAGATCGACATCCGGCGCCCGGCGCGGAGCATCCCGCCTGCGCGCAGCGTGAAGCAATTGGTCATGTCATCCACTTTCGCGGCGGCGGTAGGACGCAGTAACGCCCGCTCCCCCCCTGTCGGTAGCCGCCGGTGGGGCCGGCGCAGGAGCGCCTTACCCAACTCCGGTCGGTTGTAAACAAACTGTTGGCGCGGACGAGCGAGTCGATCTCGCTCGCACGAAGGTTGAGCGAGAGCGGCGGAGCGAGGCCGCCCGTCAGCGTCCGCCCGTCAGCGTCAGTGTCCGCCCGTCAGCGGTTCGCGCCGCGTGACGGCGTGACGCCCGGGATCTCCCACTCGAAGTCGGGCTCCGGGCCGGCGGAGGCAGGCGACTCCGCGAGGATCCTCCGGGCGCGCACGGGTCCGAACTCCGGCACGTGCGGCTGATCGGCCAGGTGACCGTCCTGGGGCTGGGCGGCATCCGCGACGACGCCCAGGACCGTGCTCATGTCCAGCTCGGCGGTCTCCTGTTCGAGCAGCGACGGTTCGGCCATTGGCTGCCCTGGCTCCACCGGTGGCCCGCCGGGCGGACCGACGTGTTCCAGGCCGGGCGGATCGACCAGTGATCCGCGGATCGGGTCGGCCAACGGCATGCCGGCTGGATCGACGAGTTGTCCGCCGGCTGGATCGACCTGTGCTTCACCGGCTGGATCGACCAAAGGACCGCCGGACGCGCCGGAGTCGGACTGGACCGCGTGCTCGTGGTCGAACACGACGGGCCCCTGGGCCCAGTCCGGCGTGTGCCCCGGAACCAGCGGCTCGAGCGCCTCCCGCTCGGCGAGGTCGATCTCGCGTGGGTCCCCACCGCGGCGGCGCTGCAGCTCGAGGTGTTCGCGGATGGCCTCTTCGAGCAAACCCATGAACCTGGGCGAAACCTTAGCGACGCGTCGGACGGTCCCTTGGAGGGCGGCCCTCGGGCCTCGCCGAGGCAGACGCCCGAGGCCCGGCCGAGTCGCGCCCCGCAGCCGCGGCCGTGCGGTGCCCGGCGGGTCCCCGCTGAGGGCCACTACACTCTTGCCACCCGGGGCCCACAGCGGCGAGGCCGGGAAGCCCGGGGCTATAGCTCAGCTGGGAGAGCGCCTGGATCGCACCCAGGAGGTCGCCGGTTCGAGCCCGGCTAGCTCCACCTCGAGAAGCCCTGCCAGCGCGGGGCTTCTCTCGTTGGCGGAAGGCACCGCATGCTGCGCGGTGGCACTTTAGGCGCACGCCGGACGAAACGCGAGGACACCGCTCAGTAGCTGAAGACCGTCGTGTCGCTGCGAGCCCATTCCCAGCTATGGGGCACGAATGTGTCGTGGGAAGGTGCGGCCGTGCCAGCGACCCGACTTCGGCACCGACCAACTGAGCAGAACTCCGAGCCGCCCCCTGTTGGGCTCGCAGCGCAGCCGTGGCACGTCACACGGCAGTTGACGGGCTAGCTCCATCTACCCCCGGCAATTTGACGACGTTGGCGAGTTCTGAGAGTGTCGTCTTGATGGCGTGGTCGCGCGCAGCTCTCCGCCGTGTCCCGCGCGCAAGCGGCGCGCGCTGGAGCATCGTGGGGGTCCTTGCCATCGCCGTGTTCGCCTGCACCGCGGCGACAGCGTTCGCCACGGCGGTCGTGAGCACCGGTGCCGGTCCGTCGTTGACCGTGAAGGTATCGCCCGTTTCCGGGCCCGATGGCAACCACCAGATGGCGATCCAACCCGGCGCGGGGACGGTTCGGGTGGGACAGCTCGCCTTCGGAGACCCCGCCATCAGGAGCACGGACGAAAGATGCCAACTCGACTCCCTGTCCAACCGGGTCGACTGCCCCGTGTTCCCGACCTCCATCGCGCTGACGATGGGCGATGGCGCCGATCGGATCCAGGTTGGTCCATCACTGGCCCCCGCAAATGAATGCGTCCCCCGTGCCTCGCCCCCGCAGATTGCCGTGACGGGGTCGCTTGGCGCTGGCGAGGACAAGCTCTCGGTTGCGGCGGCCCTGAACCCAGGATCCGAAGGCTGCCCGCTCGGCTCATTCGCGCGCGGATCCTTTGAGCCCAAGCTCACAGTCGACGGCGGATCGGGCGCGGACGACATCCGCGGCGGCCCCCTGCCCGACACCCTGTCGGGTGGCACCGAAAACGACGTGCTCCTCGGCGAGGAAGGGAACGACACGCTCAACGGTGGGCCGGGAAACGACGAACTCGAAGGCGAGAGCGGCGACGACGTGATCACGGACACGAGCGGCGCCGACGTCCTGCACGGAAACGACGGCAACGACAAACTGGCAGGGGGCGGCGGCGGCTCGGACAAGCTCTTCGGGGACTTCGGGGACGACTACTTCAACGAGAACGTCTCGAACCCCTCGCAAGAAATCGACGGTGGCCCGGGCTTCGACACGGTCGACTTCAGCGCTCGGCAACTCCCGCTCGTGATCACGATCGGAAACCCCACGACGGGCGACGGCACCCGTCTGACGGAAGACCCCGATGGCCCCAACGAGGGCAACAACATCGTGGACGCCGAGCGGATCCTGGGCGGCAACGGGAACGACATCATGATCGGCTCGGACGCTAGCGAGACGCTCGTGGGCAACGGCGGCGATGACATTCTCGACGGCGGCTTCGGCGCCGACACGCTGCAGGGCGGCGCCGGGGACGACACCCTGCAGGGCAAAGGCCACCTGCCCGGCTTCGACAGCAAGAACTTCCAGGGCGGCGCCGACGACGATTCGATTGCCGCGAACAACGGCGTCCCGGACACCGTCTCCTGCGGGGACGGCAACGACAGCGCGACCGTCGACCTCAAAGACACCGTCGCCACCCACGTGGTCAGCACCCCCTTCGGAGTCCTGGTGCTTCCCGACTGCGAGGAACTCGCCCGCGCGCCCGTGGACGACAGCCCGCCGGGACGCCCGAGGGCGCGTGCGATCCGCCTCGTGCATCGCGCCGCCACCGTCCCGTTCCGGTGCCCCAAGACCTCTCGGCCGGGCTGCACGGGTCAGTTGTTCCTGCAGGATGCGCGGCGCGGCGGCAAGGTCCTCGGTCATGTGGGCTACGAGCTGCAGCTCGGGCGCACGCGTACCCTCAGGGTGCCACTGGGACGCCGCGCGCTGGCCATCCTGCGTCACGAGCACCGCACGATCGTGCGCACGGTCGAGCACGGCCATTCCCAGATCGGGCCGCGCGGCGCTGAAATCGTGGCGCGCGTGATCGGCCGCTGACGCTTTGGCCGCGAGCGCGATTCATGCCAGAGCGACAGAATTGAGGAGCTGCACGTTGGTGTGGTGGCACTCCTCGTCCGAGTCTGGGTTCGGTGCGTCCATGTCAGCTGCAACGGGGTAGGGAACCGTCCTTCGCTCGGCGCCGGCCTCGGCCCATTCCGGGATCCGGTTGGAAAGGTCCTTGCCGATAACGCCGTCGACGGTTTTCCCATCCCCGGGTCCAGAGGTGGCCGAGGAGATTGTCGAGCGAGCGGTTCTCGAACAGCGCGAGAACCACGTGGTCCATCGCGTGCCAGCGGTCATGGCTCACACGGGCGTCTGCTTTGTCAATGACAATGCAGACGGGATCAGGGGTTCGACGCAGGCGGTTCTTGGGTCTCCGTGAAGAGCGCACCCTGCGCCGCCGCCGAGCCCGAGGCGCCCCCGCCACGGCCACGCAGGACGAAGGCGATCCCCACGGCGACTACGGCGCCTGCAATGGGGCCCGCCACGTACACGAGGTAATGCGAGAAGTCGCCTCCAACCAGGTCCGGGCCGAACGTACGGGCCGGGTTCATCGAGGCGCCCGAGATCGGGCTACCCCAAAGCCCTGCAAGGGCGATGTAGCTGCCCACGCCGATCGCGCCGAACAGGCCCACGTTCTGGGCGCCTGAGGCGGTGCCGAGGATCACACTGACGAGGCCCACGGTCAAGATGAGCTCCATCCAGAACGCCGCGCTCGCCGAGTAGCTGGCGGCGGGGTAGTTCGAGCCGAAGGTGGCCGACACGTTGATCACCGCGTGCAAGAAGAAGGCCGCGAGCGTCGCGCCGATCAGCTGAGCGGTGATGTAGCCGGGCACGCGCCGCCATTGGAAGTCGCGACGTAGGGCGAACGCGATGCTGACCGCCGGGTTGAGGTGCGCGCCAGAGACCTTGCCCATGAACAGAATGATGGCCAGCACGGTCAACGCCGGCGCGACGACGGCGTCTGTATGGCTGATGGCGCCCGGAAAGGCGTGGCCCATCATGCCGCCACCGGCTGCCGCGAGCACAAGGAAGAACGTGCCGAGCAGCTCGGAGATCAGTCGTCGCCATTCCTGATGAGGGTCGTTGAAGTCCGTGACCCGTTCGACGAACTCCCGCTCGTAGTGCGCGATCAGGCCTACCGGCTGAGCGCCGGGTGCGGCGGCGATTGGCGCTGTGGGCGTCGGTGTCCCCATCGCGAAGTGGCGTGATCCTTGCACAGCGCGCGGCGCGTACCGCGAGGCCGTGCCCCCTCGGTTTGCACGACGATCGTCTGGTCCCCGAAAATGCGGGCGGAGGGACTCGAACCCCCAAGGCCGTGAGGCCACCGGCTCCTAAGGCCGGCGTGTCTGCCAGTTCCACCACGCCCGCGAGTACCGAGCGCTGCGACGGCCGCTCGCCGGAGCCCCGCACGGCGGGCGAATCGCC
>DATJBO010000255.1:0-2977 GCA_035515315.1 Solirubrobacteraceae bacterium | reverse complement strand
GGTGCCGGTCTCGTGGGAGAGGATCGTGGGATCCGGCATCAGCTGGACGTTGGCCATCGTCACCTTGGTCGCGTTGGCGTTGAGGATGATGGCCCCGTCCATCTTGGCCAGCTGGTAGAGGAAGGCCGGGGTGTAGTCGATGTCGAGCTTGATCCCACCGGAGTTCAAGAAGCTCAGGTCTTCCGGCTCCCCGATCACGATCAGGCCGCCGGTGCGGGCGTGGAGGATCGCCTCGATCCCCTCCCGCAGAGCCGTCCCGGGCGCGATCATCTCGAGCGCCCGCATCAGCCCCGGATCCGGCCTTACCTCACTGTCGAGATCTTCGCCGGAGCGCGGGGCCACGGTCCTTAATTCTAGGACATCTGACATTTGGGCCGCGCCTAGGCGGCGCCCCGATCGGCCCCTCCAAGCACCACCCGAGCAGCGGTTTCCGCGCTAGGCGGCAAGCCTTCGGGCGCCCCGAAGCCCGTCCGTGGGAGGCTCGGCGCCCGTCTGGAGCGAGCCGAGCGCCAGCGCCAGCGCGTCGCGCAGCGTGGGCGCCTCCGCGGCCCCCGGGCCGCTGCCCGGCGGCGCGATCACGCCGTCCAGGCCGTGTCGGCGGGCCTCCTGCAGGCGCCGCTCCGGGTGGCCCACCCAGCGCAGCTCGCCCGTCAGCCCGAGCTCCCCGAAGCACGCGCGGGGGGCCCCGTCGAGGGGCCTGCCATGGGCCGCGCTGGCGACGGCCAGCGCCACCGCCAGGTCCGCGCCGGGCTCCTCCAGGCGGACCCCCCCGACGACGTTCACGAACACGTCGCAGCCGCCGGTGCGCACACGGCCGTGGCGGGCAAGGATCGCCAGCACGAGAGCCAGGCGGTTGCGGTGAAGGCCCGACACCACACGCCGCGGCTGCTCCAGCTCGGAGGGGGCCACCAGCGCCTGCACCTCGACCAGCAGCGGGCGTGAGCCCTCCATCGAGGCCAGCACGACCCCGCCCGGCGAGCGCGTGGCATCTGCCACGAAGCGGGCGGAGGCGTCGAGCACCTCCACCAGCCCCGCCTCGCGCATCTCGAACAAGGCGGCCTCGCTGGTCGACCCGAAGCGGTTCTTCAGCGCCCGCAGCTCGCGGTAGGGGCGCTCGCGCTCGCCTTCGAACTGCAGCACGCAGTCGACCATGTGCTCGAGCACCCGCGGCCCGGCGAGCGCCCCCTCCTTGGTGACGTGGCCCACAAGGATCACCGCCGTGCCCTGCTCCTTGGCGACCCGCAGCAGGCGGGCGGCGACCTCCCGGACCTGGCCCACCGTGCCCGGGGCACCCCCGAGCTCCGCGCAGGCGAGCGTCTGCACCGAGTCGATCACGCACGCCTGTGGCCGACGCTCGGCGAGCACCTCGAGCACGCGCTCGAGCTCCGTCTCGGCCAGCACCGGCACACCCAGCGCACCTGCGCCCCCGCCATCGACGGCGAGGCGCTCGGCCCGCAGCCGCACCTGTTCGACGGACTCCTCGCCGCTCACGTACAGCGTGCCCCGGCCGGCGTCCTCGAGGTGGGCGAGCACCATGTTCGTGAGCGTCGACTTGCCGATCCCGGGGGCACCCCCGAGCAGCACCAGCGAGCCGGGCACGAGGCCTCCGCCGAGCACCCGGTCGAGCTCGCCGGTGCCGGTGGACATCCGCTGTAGGGGGCTCCCGCCGACGTCGGCGAGCACGCGCACCTGCGAGCGCCGGGCCACGGGCCCGCCGGCTCCGGAGCGGCCGCGGGCGCGCGCGGCGGGCGCGGCGTGCTCCTCGACGAGCGTGTTCCAGGCCCCGCAGCCGGGACACTGGCCCCGCCACTGGGCGCTGCAGGCGCCGCATTCGGAGCAGACGTGGACTGTCGCGGCCCGGGCCATGCGGCCACGAAGGGTAGGGAGCCGGGGGGACGGCCCGCCGGGGGGCTGGCCGTGCGGCGGGGGGCGCCGGGCGCTAGGACTCGGTGGCCGGTGGCTCCTCGGGCGGGGCCTCGGCCTCGGCCTGCGGCTCCCCGTCCGCGGTGGCTTCGGCGCCGACCCCGACCGGGGTCTTCTGCTTCTTGGGCAGCACGATCGAGAGGCTCACCTCGGCCTCGCCGCCGTCTTCGCCGTCCGCCGGGTTGACCACCACGGTCGCCCCGGGGGTCAGCTCCTCGCGCAGCACGAAGTCGGCGAGCGGGTCCTCGATGTAGCGCTGGATCGCCCGGCGCAGCGGGCGGGCGCCCATCGAGGGATCCCAGCCCTTTTCGACGAGCAGGTCCTTGGCGGGCTCGGTCAGCTCGAGCTGCAGCTCGCGCTCGGCCATCGACTCGCGGATGCGCAGCAGCAACAGCTCCACGATCTGCTTGATCTCGTCCTTCTGCAGCTTGTGGAAGACGATCACGTCGTCGATGCGGTTGAGGAACTCCGGCCGGAACACTTTCTTGAGCTCGCCCATGATGCGGTTCTTCATGTCCTCGTAGGTGATGCCGGTCTCGTCGTCGGAGACGGCGAACCCCAGCGGCGTGTTGCGGGCGATCTCGGCCGCGCCGATGTTCGAGGTCATGATCACGATCGCGTGGCGGAAGTCGACCGTGCGCCCCTGGGCGTCGGTCAGGCGGCCGTCCTCGAGGATCTGCAGCAGGATGTTGAAGACGTCGGGGTGGGCCTTCTCGATCTCGTCGAGCAGCAGCACGCTGTAGGGCTTGCGCCGCACGGCCTCGGTCAGCTGACCGCCCTCGTCGTAGCCGATGTATCCCGGGGGCGAGCCCACCAGCCGCGAGACGGCGTGCTTCTCCATGTACTCGGACATGTCGATGCGGATCAGGGCGTCGTCGTCGCCGAACAGGAACTCCGCGAGCGTGCGCGCGAGCTCGGTCTTGCCCACGCCGGAGGGGCCGAGGAAGATGAACGAGCCGGTCGGGCGCTTGGGGTCCTTCAGGCCGGCGCGCGAGCGCCTGATCGCCTTCGAGATCACCTCGATCGCGGGGTGCTGGCCGATCACGCGCTTGTG
>DATJBO010000254.1:0-5810 GCA_035515315.1 Solirubrobacteraceae bacterium | reverse complement strand
CCGTGAGACGCTCGAGTCCGACGACGCCGAGACGATCAACGCCAAGTCCCAGGAGCTCCAGAACGCGTTCCACGCGGTGTCCGAGGCGATGTACCAGCGGGCCCAGGAGCAGGCGGCGGGCGCCGGCTCCAACGGGGCCGCATCGGGCGGCCAGGAGGGTGGCTCCGACGAGGACGTCGTCGACGCCGAGGTCGTCGACGAGCCGAAGGTGTAGCCGATGAGGAACACCGAGGGCACAGTCACCGGCGCGGGGACTCCCCGCGCCGCCGACGCCGAGGGGCCCGGCGAGGGTCAGGAGCGTGACCTCTTCCCCGACCAGAACGCATCGGGGGAGGGGCCCGCGCCCGCGCCCGCGCCCGCGGCCGGCGGCGCGGCGGCGGACGCGGCCGACGTCGAGGAGGCCGTGGAGCTTGCCGGGGACCTCGATGAGCTGGTTCGCACAGCGGCCCAGCGCGACGAGTACCTCGCGCTGGCCCAGCGCACCCAGGCCGACTTCGAGAACTACCGCAAGCGGGTGGCCCGCGAGGCGACCGCTGCGCAGGAGCGGGGCTGCGCGACGCTCGCCAAGGAGCTGTTGCCGGCGCTCGACAACCTCGACCGTGCGCTCGAGGCGGCGGCCGCCGACGACCCCTTGCTGGAAGGGGTCAAGCTGGTGCGGGCGGAGCTGAACGCGGCTCTCGGCCGGGCCGGCATCGAGTCCTTCTCGCCCCTGGGCGAGGCCTTCGACCCGTCCCTGCACGAGGCGATGGCGACGCTTCCCCAGCCACCCGAGGGCCAGCCCAGCGGGACGGTCGTTGAGGTCTACCAGCCGGGTTACAGGCTCGGCAAGAACATCATCCGCCCGGCTCGTGTGGTCGTGGCGGCGTAGGAGCACCGATGGCGGCACGTCCCGACTACTACAAGGCGCTGGGCGTCGACAAGAAGGCCAGCGCCGATGCCATCAAGAAGGCCTACCGCAAGCTGGCTCGTCAGTACCACCCGGACCGCAACCCGGGCGACGAGAAGGCCGAGGAGCGCTTCAAGGAGGTCTCCCAGGCCTATGACGTGCTCGGAGACCCCGAGAAGCGCAAGCAGTACGACGAGGGCAGCGGTCCGTTCGCCCAGGGCGGGCCCGGCGGTGGCTTCGGGGGCTTCGGCAACTTCGACTTCGACGCGTCCTCGATGGGCGACATCCTGTCCAACCTGTTCGGCGGGGCGGGCGGCGCCAGGCGCGGGCGCGGCGCGCCCGGGGCCGAACGCGGGGCCGACCTCGAGGCGCAGGTGTCGATCAGTTTTGACCAGGCCGTGTCCGGCGCGCAGGTGCCGCTGCAGGTGCCGATGCGGACCGCCTGCGAGACCTGCCACGGGGCCGGCGCGGCGCCGGGCACCTCTCCCAAGATCTGCCCCCGCTGCGAAGGCAGGGGCATCGAGACGCAGGGCCAGGGGATGTTCTCGATCTCCCAGCCGTGCTCGCTGTGCGGGGGGTCGGGGACGATCATCGAGACGCCCTGCCCGACCTGCAACGGCGCCGGCACCGTGCGAACGGTCAAGCGCATGCGCGTGAACATCCCGGCGGGCGTGCGCGACGGCAGTCGCGTGCGGCTGGCGGGCAAGGGCGAGCCCGGCCTGCGGGGCGGGCCCCCGGGCGACCTGTACCTGATCACCAAGGTCACCCCCTCACCCGTCTTCAAACGCAAGGGCGACAACCTCGAGGTGGAGGTGCCGCTGAGCATTCCCGAGGCGTTGCTCGGCGCCGAGGTCCAGGTGCCCACGCTGACCGGGACCAAGACGCTGCGGGTCCGCCCCGGGACGCCCCACGGCACCGTCCAGCGCCTGCGCGGCGAGGGGCCCGCGAAGCTCGGCAGCTCGCCGCCCCGCAAAGGGGACATCCACTACCGCTTCGTGATCGACGTCCCGAAGGAGCTCAATGACGAGCAGGAGAAGGCCGTGGAGGAGTTGTCCCGAACCCTCGGCCCGCGTGACCCGAGGGCGGGCCTGTTCTCCAACGGAGCCGGCCCGCGTCCGCGCGCCGGGGCGGCGAGCGGGAAGGGGGCCGACAGCTGATGGCCGCCTCCGGTGGTGCCTCGAGGAGGACGGTCAGGCGCGTGGAGCTCGAGTCCGACCGCGGCGTGTTCATGATCTCCGTGGCGGCCGAGCTCGCCAACCTGCATCCCCAGACGCTTCGCATGTACGAGGCGCGGGGCCTGATCGAGCCCCAGCGATCCTCGAAGGGCACCCGCCTGTACTCGCAGGAGGACGTCGAGAAGCTCAAGCGCATCCAGGAGATGACGGCCGAGCTGGGGCTCAACCTCGCCGGGGTCGAGCGGGTGCTCCACCTGGAGCAGGAAATCGAGGGCATGCGGAGGCGCATCGAAGAGATCGAGCTGGATGCGCTGGAAGCGCAGGTGCGCCTCTCCCAAGAGCTCGAGGAGGTGCGGCGCTCGTTCCGGGCGGAGCTCGTCCCCTACGGGGGCAGCCGGGAGCTCGTACGGGTGGCCGACCTCATGAAGGCCCTCAACCGACCCACGAACTTCAAGACACACAGAAAAGGAAGCAGCGATGGCACCTAACGGGACCCCACCAGCCGGCGCGCAGCCCATGCAGGACGAGGAGCAGCAGGCTCCGCTGGAGCGCTTCGGGCGCGATCTGACCGAAATCGCCGAGCAGGGCAAGCTCGACCCCGTGATCGGCCGCGACGACGAGATCCGTCGCGTGATCCAGGTGCTGAGCCGGCGCACCAAGAACAACCCGGTCCTGATCGGGGAGCCCGGCGTGGGCAAGACCGCGATCGTCGAGGGGCTCGCCCAGCGGATCGTCGGCGGCGACGTGCCGGAGTCCCTGCGCGACCGTCGCGTGATCGCGCTCGACATCGGCGGGCTGATCGCCGGCGCCGCGTACCGCGGCGAGTTCGAGGAACGCCTGAAGGGGGTTCTCAAGGAAGTCGCCGACGCGCAGGGGTCGATCATCCTGTTCCTCGACGAGCTGCACACGATCGTCGGGGCGGGGGCCGCGCAGGGGGCGGTGGACGCCGCCAACCTGCTCAAGCCGATGCTGGCGCGGGGCGAACTGCGCGCGGTCGGCGCCACGACGCTCGACGAGTACCGCCAGCACATCGAGAAGGACGCCGCCCTGGAGCGTCGCTTCCAGCCGGTGTACGTGGGAGAGCCCACCGTGCAGGACACGATCGCGATCCTGCGGGGGCTCAAGGAACGCTACGAGGTCCACCACAAAGTCACGATCCAGGACAGCGCCCTGATCTCGGCGGCCACGCTCTCGCATCGCTACATCGCAGACAGGTTCCTCCCCGACAAGGCCATCGACCTGGTCGACGAGGCGGCCTCGAAGATCCGCATCGAGATCGACTCCCTGCCGACCGAGATCGACGAGGTCGACCGGCGGACCATGCAGCTGGAGATCGAGCTGACCTCGTTGCGCAAGGACAAGAGCGACGCCGCCAAGGAGCGCCGGGAGGCGCTCGAGGAGGAGCTCGAGGAGCTGCGCCAGCGCTCCGCTTCGATGAAGGAGCAGTGGCAGCGGGAGAAGGACTCGATCCAGGGTGTCTCCGAACTGAAGGAACGGCTCGAGCAGGCGCGGATGGAAGTCGAACGGGCCCAGCGCGAGTCCAACCTCGAGCGGGCCGCGGAACTGCAGTACCGCGACATCCCGGAGCTCGAGAAGGAGCTCGCCGAGCGCGAAGCGACCGCCCGGGAGGCCGAGGGCGAGGGTCCCGTGTTCCTCAAAGAGGAGGTCGACGCCGACGACGTTGCCGAAGTTGTGGCCCGCTGGACCGGGATCCCCGTCAGCCGGCTGCTGGAGGGCGAAACCGAGAAGCTCCTGCACATGGAGGAGCGTCTGCACGAACGGGTCGTCGGCCAGGACGAGGCGATCGAGTCCGTGGCCACCGCGCTGCGGCGCTCGCGCGCCGGGCTGTCGGATCCCGACCGGCCGATCGGCAGCTTCCTGTTCCTTGGCCCCACCGGTGTGGGCAAGACCGAGCTGGCCAGGGCGCTCGCCGAGTTCATGTTCGACACCCAGGAGGCGATGATCCGGATCGACATGTCCGAGTACATGGAGAAACACTCCGTCTCGCGCCTGGTCGGGGCACCCCCGGGCTACGTCGGCTACGAAGAGGGCGGCCAGCTCACCGAGGCGGTCCGCCGGCGGCCGTATGCGGTGGTGCTGCTCGACGAGATCGAGAAGGCGCACGCGGACGTGTTCAACACGCTCCTGCAGGTGATGGACGACGGGCGCCTCACCGACGGGCAGGGCCGGACCGTGGACTTCAAGAACACGGTGCTGATCATGACCTCGAACATCCCCGTTCCCGAGGGCCTCGGCGACGCCGAGCTGCGCAGCTCCCTACTCGAGTACTTCAAGCCGGAGTTCGTCAACCGCCTCGATGACGTGGTCCGCTTCCACGCGCTCGACCGGGAGCAGCTGAGCGAGATCGTGGATCTCCAGGTGGCTCGCGTGATCGAGCGGGTCGGCGAGAGGGGCGTGCGTCTGACGCTCACCGCCGGCGCGCGGGAACTCCTCGCGAACCTCGGATACGACCCCATCTACGGGGCCCGGCCGTTGCGCCGCGTGATCCAGAAGCAGCTCACCGACCGTCTCGCGCTGGCTCTCTTGGAGGGCGAGATCCACAGCGGCGACGAAGTCACGGCGGACGCCCGCGACGGCGAGCTCGCGCTGGACAAGGGCCCCGTCGCCTCGGCGGCGGTGGCCTGACCGGGGCCTGGCCCCGGCTCGGGCTCCTAGCCCCCATCCGGCTCTGGCTCCGAGCTCCTATCTCCGCTCAGCTCTTCGTTTAGACCGCGACCCCGGGGGTGCCGCCGCGGGAACTAGGACGAGGAAGGCGTCAGGAGCCGAACCAACGTGCCGAAGCGCCCGGTTTCCGGGCACGGCGCGTCCGCCTGGTCTGGCGGACGCCACCGGTCAGGACGGCCTCGACAGATCAACCGACAACGGCCTCGTTCCCAGGCGGCGGGCCAATTTGGAGGAGCTGCATGCGCAGAGCATCCGAACGGCGAGCACAATGGGCAATCATCATCCTCGCGTTGTTCTTCGCGCTTGGAGGAAGCGCGATTGCCGCAAACACCTTCCTGATCACGAGCACGAGCCAGATCAAGCCGAGCGTCCTCGCCAAGCTCAAAGGCAAGAAAGGCAAAAACGGCAAGAACGGCAAAAACGGCGCCGAAGGACACGCCGGGACGGGATTCACCGGACCGACGGGGACGAACGGCACAAACGGGACGGCCGGCAAAGACGGCACCACCGGACCAGAAGGCGCCACCGGTAAAGAGGGCACCACCGGTAAAGAAGGAGCCACGGGTAAAGAAGGAGCCACCGGTAAAGAAGGAGCAGCGGGCGTCACTGGTCCGACTGGCCCGAGCGGTGGTCCAACCGGACCGACGGGTCCTGCCGGCACGACAGGCGCAACGGGCGCAACGGGCGAAACCGGGAAAACGGGAGCCACTGGCGAAACGGGCAAAACCGGGGCGACGGGAGCTTCTGGCGCCAGTGGCGTGACCGGGGCGACCGGTCCGACGGGAGCGACGGGAGCGACGGGAGCGACGGGCGAAACCGGCGCCACGGGAGCGACGGGCACATCCGGCGCCGCTGGTGTGACTGGAGCAACGGGTCCGACCGGAGCAACAGGTGCGACCGGTGTGACGGGACAAGGTGCAACCGGCTCACAGGGCGCGACGGGCCCGACGGGCCCGACGGGCCAAGGGACTACCGGTGACAAAGGGCCGACCGGTGACACAGGGCCGACCGGCGCAACCGGGGCTGCCGCCGGGTTTAGTGCGACGGAGGAAGGGACGGTTGAC
>DATJBO010000253.1:0-12040 GCA_035515315.1 Solirubrobacteraceae bacterium | reverse complement strand
AGCGCCTTCTGCTTGATCGCGTCGAACTCGGCCTGCGTGATGGCGCCCCTGTCGAGCAGGTCCTTGGCGCTGGCGATCTGGGACGCGGGGTCGCTCTTGCCGGCGACCGAGCGCACGTAGTCGTCCATCTGCGTCTTGGCTTCCTGCTGGTCCTTGATGGAACGTTCGGTCATCCCCTTGTGCTCTGCGATCAGGTACACGAACACCCCGAGGTACGGGAGGACGATCACGAAGATGATCCAACCCGTCTTGCCCCAGCCACCGATGTCCTGGCGGCGGAAGATGTCCATGAAGACGGTGATCAGCAGCCAGAT
The DNA here is from genome assembly GCA_035515315.1 of Solirubrobacteraceae bacterium. Taxonomy (GTDB): domain Bacteria; phylum Actinomycetota; class Thermoleophilia; order Solirubrobacterales; family Solirubrobacteraceae; genus Palsa-744. The sequence goes on along the minus strand of DATJBO010000253.1, from coordinate 11,726 downwards.
CCAGATGAAGAAGGCGAAGAAGATCAGCATCGTCCAGAACACTTCGAGGAGCGGATAGCTGGTCGCAATCACGGGGGTTCCCTCCTTTGTGGGTGAGCCCGCTGAGGGGCGCTTGCGCCGCGAGGATAGTGCCTGAGGCGGACCGGCGCGGAGACGCTGGTCCCGTATCCGGGAGACCAACGGGATCGAGGTCTCCCCGGACGAGGACCACGTTTTGATCCCGGCGATCGCCCGCGTGCATCGACGAGATGGAGGAGCGCCGCTGGCGCCGGCCCGATGTGCAGGAGGCCCGGGGTTGCCCCCGGGCCTCCTGTCTGCTCATCGCCGCTCGCCCCGTCAGACGAGCGGGCGCCGCCCTTATTCAGGGAAGGTCGGCCGCGGCGGTTCCACCGTGAAGGTGGTCGTCATGGTCGTGTACGGAGCGTTTTCGAGGCTTGCTTCGATCATGCTGGTGCCGGCCGCACACGAGTAGTTGCCGAACAGCACCACGAAGGCGTTGCCGTCGTTGTCGAGCCACACCGTCGCTTCTTCGGCGTGCGTGGCGAGCGGCTTCGGCCCGGTCGTGCCCATCACGATCCAGTCGAGCCGGTAGTCCTCTTTACAGCGTGCGTACAGCTGGGCCGCGTTGATGTTGACCGGTTCCTCCGCGAACACGGGCGGGAACTCGACCTGCACGATGGTGGCCACGTCGCTGTACTCCTCGCCCTCGACCTTGTTTTCGGGGGTGGCGATGACCTCTGGGTCGGTCACCCTCGGGGGCAGCACCGTGAACGCCGTGGTGACGGTCGTGTACGGCGCGGATTCCAGATGCGCGGAGACGAGGCTCTCGCCGGCCGCGCACGATGGTCCGCCCAGCACCACGGCCGTCGCGTTGCCATCGTTGTCGAGTTCGACCTTGAAGCTCGGTCCGCTCGTGCTGAAGTGGAATGGTTCCGTGGGCGTCGTCCAGTAGAGCCTGTCGTCGCAGCGACTGTAGAGCTCGGTCGCGCTGATTCTGACCCAATGCTCCGCATACACGGGTTCGCACTCGACTTCGATCACGTCGGCGATGCTCGAAGCGGTGCCGAACTCGCCCTGGTCCATGAACGAATCGGGCAGCGTGTTGATCACGCATGTTTCGGGCGAGGCGGTTTCTTCACCGATCGGGTCGGTACGCGGCGTGGCCCGCTTGTGGCGGGTCGTATGAGCGGAGGCGGTGGCGCTCAGCACGAACAGGCTGAGAGCGAGGACCGCCAACACTGCCAGAAGGTTGCGTCTTTCCGTAACACGCTCCATCAGTTCCTCCACTGGCTATTCGGTTGGGCGACCGCTGCAGCGGTCTCGGTTGGGGCGACCGCTGTCTCCCAGCGGCGCCGAGGCGCAGGCCCCACGAGCTAACCCCGCGAGCGGCGCGAGGGTCTGAACGCGCAGCCCAAGCTACCACCATCCGCGCTGCCGTGCTCGCCGGTCGGGGCCGCGCTCGGCGCGGCCCCGCGACACGACCCGGACGGGCTAGGTCATTTGTATTCGTAAGAGTCGGGCCCGGGGTTCTTCTTGCTCTTCTTGCCGGCGACCGAGGCGATCACGTCGACGGTGCCCGTCCCGGCGGGCGAGGTGACCGTGCATTCGCTGGTCGACGAGCAGCTCGCCGATTTCCCGGCGGTCTTCTTGAACAGGAACGTCGTGGCGCTGCCGAGCGCGAAGCCGCTTCCTTTGACCGTCACCGTGGTCCCGCCGGCGGCCGGTCCGCTGCTCGGCGACACGCTTTCGACGGTCGGGTTGCCGTACTTGAACGCGGTCTTCGACGCGGGCGCGCTCGTGCCGTTGGGGGTGGTGACGGTCACGGGGGCTGAGCCGGCGGTGCCCGGGGGGGATTTGACCGAGATCGACGTCGACGAGTTGAGCGTTGGCGCCGTTGCTTCGGAGGCGCCGAACTTGACGGTCACGGGGGCGATGAAGTTCGTGCCCGTGATCGTCACGGCCGTGTCGCCCGAGGCGGGGCCCTTCTTGACCGACAGCTTCGTGACGGTGGGCCCCGGACCGGCTTTCGGTGTGAACGTGCGGTCCGCGCCGTGGTTGGTGCCCGTCGCGTTGGTCGCGGAGATCCGGTAGTGGTAGAGCTGGATCGTCAGCCCCGTGACGTTCGCCGAGACGGCCACGGGCGCTTCTCCGGCTCCGGGCAGGGTTTCGCATGGAACGCTTTCTTCGTACGCGATCGAGGGCCCGTATTCGAACTGGCATGCGGTCACGTTCTGCCCGTTCGGGTTGACGGTGGCGTTGAGGACCGCCGAGCTAGCCGTCTCCGAGGACGGCTCGCCGGTCACCACGCTCGGGGCGTGGGGTCCGCTCGTGAGCACGTAGGCCGTGCCGGCTCCGATGTGGGAGAAGCGTGCGCCCACCAGGGCGGTCGTGCCATCGGCCGAGGACGCGACGCTGTCGCCGAATTCTTCTTCGGTGCCTTCGCCGGCGCCGATCAGCTTGGCGCCCTGCTGCGACCAGACTCCGCCGGAGCGCGTGAACGCCCACGCAGCACCGCTGTTGTGGCTGTCGCCGCCGCCGCCGATCACGGCCGCGTTGCCGTCGCTCGACAGCGCGACGCTTTCTCCGAAACGGCCCGCGCCGCTCTCGCCCGAGCCGGTGAGCTTCGAGCCCTGCTGGGCCCACGCTCCCCCCGTGCGGTGGAACGGCCACACCGCGCCGGCGCTCCCGTTGTCGCCGGAGCCGCCGACCAGCGCCGTGTTGCCGTCGCTGGAGAGGGCCACGCTGATCCCGAATTCGGGGAATTTGGCGGCGCCCGTGCCGGTCAGCTTCGAGCCCTGCTGGCTCCACACGCCCCCTTCGGAGCGGACGAACGCCCACGCGGCGCCGACCGTGTTGTCTTCCGAGGCGCCGATCAGCGCCGTGTTGCCGTCGCCGGACAGCGCGACGCTCGTGCCGAAGCCGCCTTCGCCGGTCTCATCGCTCGGGGTCAGCTTCCCGCCCTGCTGGGACCAGACCCCGCTTTCGCGGATGAAGGCCCAGGCGGCCCCTTCGAAGGCGTTGTCGCGATCGCCGCCGATCAGCGCCGTGTTGCCGTCGCCGGACAGGGCCACGCTTGCGCCGAAGCGCTCTTTGCCGACCCCGCCGGAGCCCGTCAGCTTCGAGCCCTGCTGCGTCCAGGCTTCCCCCGAGCGCGTGAACACCCAGGCGGCCCCGGCTTCTTCGGCGTCGCGCCAGCCTCCGACCAGGGCGGTGTTGCCGTCGGCCGAGAGCGCCACGCTCGCACCGAAGCGCCCGTTCCCGCTCTCGCCCGAGCCGGTCAGCGCGGGGCCCTGCTGGAGGAACGGGTCGACCTTCACCGGATAGGCCGCGTGGGCGGCATCCAGCTGGATCAGCAGGTGCCCACCGCGGATCTGAAGGCTGCTGGGGAGCACGTGTCCACGGGCGTCGACCGCGGTCAGGCCGCTATAGCCGACCGAGCCCGGGCCGGGCGGGCCGACGGTGAAGCTCTTGGCCCCCCGGGCGAGCACCGGCGGAGCGCTGGTCGAGAGGCTCAGCTCGAGCGTCAGCGGCCCGGCCGGGCGGCCGGCGGGCGGGCGGGCGATCGTGAAGCCCTGCTCGAGCCCGAGCGGGCCGTTGGTGTACCACTCGGCCAGTCCCGAGCGCGAGTAGAGGACGTGGTTGGCGTGCGCGCTCGGGGCCACAGGGGCGAGCGGCACGAGCGCGGTTCCGAAGCCTACGGCGCGCAGACCCAGGGACAGCCGGGCGGTGGCGGAGCGGACCGTGACGCCCGACGCGCCGAAGCTGCTGCTGAGGTGCTCGGCGGGAGTCCGCGCGGCGAGCCGCCCTCCGCTCCGGGGCGTGACGAGGTAGGCCGGGTCATCGGCCCCCATGGCCGCGGACACTGGACCCCGGAGCGTGGCCGGGAGCGCCACCATGCCGCGCACGGGGAGCGCATGCGCGGCCGCGACACGGGAACTCGCCGGCGAGCGCCCCGTCGAGGCCTCCCTCAGCGCGAGGCCTGCGGCCAGCGACAGAAGGGCCGCCGCCAGCAACATGCGCCGGTCCAGGCGCACAAGACGCTCGATCGCCGCGCGGGTGTGTGCGCGCGCGTCCACAGCTTCCAAAGCCCCTCGCATCCGATCCCCTCCTGTCCCGTCGTCCGTACTCTGGGAGTGGGAGTGTAGCCGAGCCCGGAGGCTCCGGTTACACGCTTAACGGGGGCGTAACCCGCGGGCTCTCGGCTGCCTGCAAAGTCTCGGCCACGGGGTCGATCCCGAGGTCGCGCAGGGCCGCCTCGAAGGCCGCCATCCGGGAAGTGTCCTCGTAGAAGTCGTCGTGGCGCACGATCCTGCCCCACCGGGTCTGCAGCACGAGCACCACGCGATTGGAGTACAGGAGCTCTCCGTCGGGGCCCCTGGCCTCGTCGTCGAGGCGGCCGATCACGGTCATCCGCCAGGGCGGCCCGCTCAGCCAGAGGTCCCTCAGCTCGACCTTCAGGCCGGCCGCCACGAAATCGCGCAGGAAACGCTCGATCGCAGGCTTGCCGCGGTGATCGCCGGCCCACCGGTGCTGGCCGTCGTTGAAGTGCAGGACGGCGTCGTCGGCGTAGGCGCGCAGGAAGGGGCGGTAGTCGCCGCAGTTGATGCGCTCCACGTCCCGGCGCAGGCGCACCAGCAGGACCCTGCGCAGCATCGGCCGGAGTGCCAGCCCGGCGGTCAGTCCGAAAAGCGCGGCGCCGCGGATCCTGTTCATCGGTCGATGCCTCGGTCCTGCCCGTAACACTCTAGCCCGGCGCGACCGGCTCCGCGCGCGGTGCCTACCGGAGGATCGTGAAGTGCAGCGACCGGGGCGCCGAGCGCTGGCCCGCGGAGTTGGTGGCCGTGACCGTGAGCGCGTAGCTGGCGGGGGTGAGCGTCTGCGAGACCGAGATGCGCCCCTGGAAGTAGGCCCGGTTGCGACCGGGGCGGGCGGTGAAGGACAGCGACCCGGCGGGCGTCGAGAGCCTGCACCGCGCCCGCCGGCGGTTCTTGCGGCTGACGGGCGCGCACCTGCCGCCGGCCCTCCGCCCCGCGGCCTCGCGCAGGAACGACAGCTTCACGCTCGTCTGCTCGTTGACGTCGAACGAGAAGACCGTTCCCACCGGGCTCGCCGGGCCGTTGCGGCTGCGGGCGAGTCGCGCGAGCGCCGGACCGGCCCGCCATTCCCTGTGGCTCTGGGTGAAGTTGCTGACGACCGGCGGCGAGGGCCGCGCGCTTTCCTTGACGCCCAGCACGCCGCCGGCGGCTCCGGTGCCGGTGCCCGGCAGGAGCGTGAAGGTATATTCGACGGGAGGCGCTTCGCAGATGAAATCCAGGCCCGGTTCTTCGGAGACGACGTAGCCGCTGACGCTGATCTTGTAGGTGCCGGGGCGTGCGTAGGTGTGGCTTCCGAGCAGCTGGGTGCTGCCTTCGATGCTTCCCCTCAGGGTGGTCTGCTCCCCCGGGGTGCCGTCCCCCCACGTCCAGCTTTCGTGGAACGCGCACTGCGAGGTTTCGTGCTGGTTGACGACTTCCAGGATCACGTGGGGGTCGGTGCTCTGGCAGGCGTGTCCTTCACCCCAGAACACACACGGCGCAGCCGCCGCCGTCGTAGCTGACGCGGTGGCGGCGCTCGCCGTGCTGTGTCCGGTGGCGAGCAGGGCCGCGGTCGCCGCGACCAGGAGCCCGGCCGCCCGCGCCGACGAGTGGGACGACCGCAGCCGGGCACGCCGGCGACCGAGGCGCTCGGGCGCTCTCCCGGGTCCGTAGCTGGCCGTCCTTGCGTGAGGCTGCAAATCCGTTGCCCTTGTGGGGTGCTCGGCGGAGCGGGGCGCAGTGCGCACCGGCGCCGAAGCCGCGCCGGAAGCTACCACAAGCACAGGGGTCCGCTAGCGTCTGAGGCGAGTGCGAGCAGACCAGCGCGGTCGACCCCGAGACGGTTCCCCGCGCGCCGCTGCCGAGCAGGGCCCGCGCGCGGCGACCCGCCGCAGGCGCCGGCTGCTCGCCACGCTCGTGCTCGTCGCGCTCGTGCTCGCCGCGCTGGGGATCGTCGTGCTGGTGGTCGGGGGCAGCTCGGGCGCTCGCCGGCATATCCGCACCGCTACCGGCACGGCCGGGCCGCAGACGAGATCGCTGCCGGCACGAGCGCCGGGCGCCGCGAGGGCGTCGCCCGGGGTGGGGCCGCCGGCGGAGGTCGGCAGGCTGATCTCGCTCGGCAAGCCGATCTACTGCGCCGGGCGCCGGGGCGACGAGATCGCGCTCACGTTCGACGACGGACCCGGCCCCTACACGCGGCTGATGCTCGACAAGCTGCGCAAGCACGGAGTCCAGGCGACCTTCTTCGTGGTCGGCAGGAACATCCCGCTCGTCCCGGGGGCGGTCCGGGCCGAGCGCGGGATCGGGGCGGTGGGCGACCACACGTTCACCCACCCCCTGCTGACGGCGCTCCCCCCGGCCGCCGCCGAGCAGCAGATCGTGGGCACCCAGCGTGCGCTGGAACGCGCATCCGGCGGGCACATCTTCCTGTTCCGCCCCCCCTACGGGCGCCACGACGCGGCCGTCGATCGGATCGCGCGCAGCCACGGCCTGCTCGAGATCCTGTGGACGGTGGACAGCGAAGACTCGCTCGGGGCCGACTACGCGCAGATAGCCCACAACGTCGTCGCCGGCCTCAAGCCCGGGGCGATCATCCTCATGCACGAGAACCGCGGCCAGACGATCCGGGCGATGCTCGGGGTCTTCGCGGCGCTGCGACGCCGCCACCTGCGGGCGGTGAGCGTCCCCGAGCTGCTGGCCGACGATCCCCCCAGCCCCGCCCAGGTGCGCACCGGTTGGAGTGGCTGCGGCGTGGCAAACCGCATCCGCCTGTCGGGCGGCTAGCCAGGAGCGCCCGGGGAAGGGGGCGGCCCGGCGCCGGCAAACGGCGCCGGGCAACGGCGCCGGCACACGGCGCCCCCAGGGCTGCTCAGGGCAGCGGGGCCCCGGCGAGCGCCAGCACGACCCCCACGCCGGCGGAGGCGAGCAGCGTGGCCAGGAAGCTGCGCCCGAGCAGCAATATCGCCACGGCCCCAAGCGCCAGCAGCGCGAACTGCCAGCCCTGCTGGAGCGCGGTGGCGAGCGTGATCGCCGCCCCGAGGATCGCCCCGATCGCGGCCGGCCCGGCGCCGTCGAGGAACGACCGCGCCCGCCGGTCGGTACGCAGGCGCCCGAACGCTCCGGCGCCGAGCAGCACGAACAGGAACGACGGTGCGAACGCGACGGCCGCGGCCATGATTCCGCCGGCGAGGCCCTCGGCCGCGTAGCCGACCGCGGCCACCGTCGCCACGACCGGCCCCGGCGTCACCTGCCCGAGCGCGACCGCGGTCAGGAACTGGGCGTTGGTCATCCAGTGGTGAACGTGGACCGCGTCGCTCTGCATCAGCGGGACGATCACGAAGCCGCCCCCGAACGACAGCGCACCGACCTTCAGGGCCGTCCACGCCAGGGCCGGCACCCCTCCCGAGGACGCCGCCACCCCAACCAACGCCAGCTGACGCCGCCCGCCATCCCCGGTGCCCGCCCGGGAGCTGCCCAGGAGCAGCTCGAGCCCCCCGCACCCGGCGATCGCGAGCACCAGGTAGGAGCCCGCGAACACCGACACGACGACGCCCGCCGCCAGGTACAGGACCCAGCGAAGGACCCGCGGGCGCTCGCCCCGGACCCGGGCGAGGCTCGGGCCGATCAGCATCCGGGCCGCGTGCAGGGCCACCACCGGCAGGGCCGCCCCGGCTCCCGCGCTCGCGCCGCGGACCCAGGCCGGCGGTGAGCTGCCGAGAAACAGCGGAGACAGCGCGAGCACGGCGACCACGGCCGGCAGCACGAAGCCGAGTCCCCCGATCAGCGCCCCTGCGCGGCCGGCGACGCGGTAGGCGCAATAGATCGCCAGCTGGGTGGAGGCGGGCCCGGGCAGCAGCCCGCAGGCGGCGTTCGCGTCTTCGAATTCATGTGCGTCCAGCCAGCCGGCACGCTCCACCGTGAGCCGCCGCAGCAGGGCGATGTGCGCCGGCGGGCCCCCGAACCCGCTGACCCCGATCCGGGTCCACTCGCGGGCGACCTCGGAGAGCCCGACGCGGCGGGCCGGCAGTTCGGCGGCCTGGCTCACGAAGCGCTCAGGCCGGAGGGCCCGACAGCCGCCCCGGCGGCAGGTCAAAATGCTCCATGGTGAGGTGCATCGCCTGCGCGATCTGGACGAGGACCATCACGACGGCGCCGCAGTGGGGGCAGCGGACGACCCTCCCCGGGGCCCGGGCGTAGACGACGAGCTCGCCGACCATCGACCGGCGCCCGCAGTGCTCACACGAGCCGGTCGCGGTCGTGAGGTCGCGCCCGAACAGGTCGAACAGGTCGCCCGCGATCGCGTTTCCGTCGAGGACCTCCACCGTCTCTACCCCGTCGGCCCGAACCGCTCGGTCCTGACCCGTGCCTGGGCGTGGCCGATCTGGGCCAGCCCATCCGCCGCGGTCTCGACGAAGCCGCTCGGCCCACAGACGAGGTTCAGCGGCTGCTCGCCAACCGGCCAGGCGACCTCTTCGATCAAGCGTTGGTCGATCCGCCCGCTGTAGCCGTCCCATCCCGGCGGCGAGTGGCGGGTGAGCGTGTAGCGGATGTCGATTCCCTCGTGGCCCCCGAGCTCCATCAGCTGCTCGCGGTAGACGATTTCCTCCTCGGAGCGCGCGGAATACAGCAGGCGCACCGGCGCTTGGCTGCCACCCGCGACGCAGTGGCGCAGCATCGCGTGAAACGGGACGATCCCCGAGCCACCCCCCACGAGCAGCACGGGGCCCGGCTCCGAGGCGTCCCACACGAAGTAACCGCCGATCGGCCCCCGCAGCTCGAGTTCGTCTCCGGCTCTGAGCTCGTCCACCAGGTAGCTAGAGACCTCGCCGTCCTCGAGGCGCTCGACCGTGAGCATCAGCCCCGCGTCCTCGGGAGCGGAGCCGATCGAGTAGCTGCGCTGGGCCTGATAGCCGTCCTCCGCGGTGAGTCGGACGTCAACGTGCTGGCCCGGGCGATGGCCGGGCCAGTCGGGGACCTCGAGCAAGATGCTCTTCACGCGCTCGGTCTCGCGGACGAGCTGGGTGACGGTCCCCAGCTGCCAGGTCAGTCTCCCTGGTAGCGCTGCTCGAGCCACGGGTCCCCGTGGTTGTGGTAGCCGTAGGTCTCCCAGAACCCGGGGTGCTCATCCCGGGTGAGCCGCAGGCCGCGAACCCACTTGGCGCTCTTCCAGAAGTACAGGTGTGGGACCAGCAGCCTCGCTGGTCCGCCGTGCTCGGGTTCGAGCGATTGCTTCGCGTACTCGTAGGCGACCCACGCCCTGCCGCCGGCGACGTCCTCGACGGCGAGGTTGGTGGTGTACCCACCGTCGCACCAGGCCGTCAGGTAGTCGGCCGAGGTCTGAACGCTGCCGAGCAGGGTGTCCAGCGACACGCCCCGCCACGTGGTGTCGAACTTGGACCACTTCGTGACGCAGTGGATGTCGACGGTGACCTCCTCCGCCGGCAGGGCCAGGAACTCCTGCCACGTCCACGACGCGGGTTGCTCGACCTCGCCTTCGATCGTGAAGCTCCACTGGTCCAGCGGCGTGTGCGGCGTGGGCCCCGCCGAGAGCACCGGAAAGTCCGGCGTGAGGTACTGGCCGGGCGGCAGGCGCGACGGATCGGCGTCCATGCGTCTGCGACCCGAGAAGCCACGCGATACGTGCGGCATCAGCGGCATGAGCTTATACGCCGATCGCCCGGGCCGGGCGCGCCGATCGCCCGGGCCGGGCCCCGCCCGCGGGAGCCCACCGGTCCCGCCGCCGGGCAGCGACCGCTCACCCGCCGAGGGGACGCAGGAGGCCGCGTTCGAGCACGAGCGGGACGAGCAGGTCGCGATAGCCGTGCTCGTCGAACAGGACGGTCAGCTGATCTCCGTCGTAGCGCTGCACGGTCCCCTCGCCCCACCGCTCGCTGATGACCCTTTCCCCCAGCTCGAAGGGTCGTACCGCAGGCTCTGGGGCCGGGAGCAGGCGGTCGTTGTCGCACGCTCCGCACGGCCCGGGGTAGTCCTGGCCGAAGTAGGTGAGCAGAAACGAGCGGCGGCAGCCGGTCGTCTCCGCATAGCGGCGCATCATCTCCAGACGCGATCGCTCGATCTCGAGGGCGCGCTCGGCCTCCTCGCGCGAGGCCTCGAGCGCGGCGGGGACGTCCTCGGCCCCGGTCCAGTGAACGTTCCCCTCCGCGCTCCAGCACGCGGACCCCACGTCGGTTAGGCGGGCAAGCGCGAGCGTAACCGTTCGCGGGGCCAGCCCGAGCGCGCGGGACAGCGTCGAGTGGACGGTCTCGCCGGTTGCACCTGCGAGGTGCTGTGCGACCGCGGCGACCGACTTCTCGGACACCGGCCGTGCCGACAGATGACGAGCCTGTGCCACGTCGGCGGACCGGTAGAGCAGGCGGGCGTGGGCCGGAGCGCCGTCGCGGCCGGCGCGTCCGAACTCCTGGTAGTACGCGTCGAGCGAGCTGGGGACGTCGGCGTGGAGGACCCAAGAGACGTCGGGCTTGTCGATGCCCATGCCGAATGCGACGGTGGCGCACACGATCCGCGCTGAGCCGGCGAGGAACGCCTCCATCGCCGCACGGCGTGTCGAGGAGGAGAGACCCGCGTGGTAGAGGGTCGTGCTGTGGCCCGCCTCGCAGAGCACGTCCCTCGCGAGGGTGGCGCCGGCGCGCGTGGCCGCATACACGATCCCGGGGCCGGCGAGCTCCCACGCGGACGCTTCGAGCTCCCGGCGCTTGTCGGCGGCGGTGGCGACCCGCCGCACGGACAGCTCGATCAGTGGACGGTCGAAGTCCCCGACCACCACATCGGGATCTCGCAGGCCCAGGCGCCTCGATATCTCGGCCCGGACCGGCGGGGCGGCGGTCGCCGTCAGCGCGAGCCGCACGTGAGCCCCGAGCGCGTCAGCCTGGGCGCCGAGACGCAGGTAGTCGGGCCGGAAGTCCTGACCCCATTGGCTGACGAGGTGAGCCTCGTCCACCACGAACAGACCCGGCTCGGCGGCCGACAGGGCCTCCCCCACCTGGGCGTTCGACAGCTCCTCGGGCGAGACGAACACAAACTCCTCCGGGCGTTGCGCGGCGAGGAGGGCTGCCGTCCAGGCGCGCTTGGAGAGGCTCGAGTTCAGCACGGTGGTCGACAGACCCGCCGCCGTGAGGTGGGCCTGCTGATCGTTCTCGAGGGCGATCAGGGGGCTGACGACGACCGTGGGCCCGCTCGTGAGGAGGCCGGCGAGCTCGTAGATCGCCGACTTCCCGCCGCCGGTGGGGAGCACCGCCAGCACGTCGCGTCCGGCGAGCAGGGATTCGATCGCTTGCAGCTGACCGGGGCGAAACGCGGAGAAGCCGAACCGCTCCCCCGCGAGCGCGCGGATCTCCGGCGTGCTGAATGAGCTTGTTCGCCTCGCTGCGATTGGGAGCAGATCGTGTCACGCCGGCGCGAAGTGGTGCTTCTTCGTCGTTGTAGATCCCCGGGACGCCCCCCGCGCCCGTGAACGCATCGACCAACGGTTCGGACGTGGGGGTGGTGAGGACCCCTTCGACCGCACAAAGATCCGGCAGGGTGAATTCGCGGGTGACCGTTTCTCCGCCCAGGATCGTGAACGCGTGCGTTTTCGCCGCCCCATAGCCGCTGCCGGCCTGCGGGTCACACCCGCGCCCCCCGAGCGCGACCCCT
>DATJBO010000252.1:0-2107 GCA_035515315.1 Solirubrobacteraceae bacterium | reverse complement strand
CTTCGTCAACAGCGTGCACTGCTTGACGGCGAGCGCCAGCTGACCGCGCTGGGTGACGTACACGACGCCCTTCACCCCCACGATGTCCCCGATGTCCAGGCCCAGCACGCGGTCGTATTCCTCCTGCCCGATCGCCTCCGCTCGGGCGACCACCTGGATCGTGCCCGACAGGTCGCGCACGTCCAGGAAGGCCGTCTTGCCGTGCTCCCGGCGCGCCACCAGCCTCCCGGCGATGTGGTGGGGGAGATCGGGGTGCTCCCCGTGGGCCAGCTCGCCCGGGTCGTGGGCGGCGATCACGTCCTCGATGCGGTCGCGGCCGTTCCACAGGCTGACCGGCGGATACGGGTCGATCCCCTCTCCGCGCAGCCGCTGGAGCTTCGCCCGCCGTTGGTCGAATTCGACCGCCCCGTCAGCCGCGGTCGCCCCGTCAGCCGCGGTCACCCCGGCTTCGCCGTTTCCGTCAGCCGCCGGCGGGGGCTGGCGATCCCGGTCCTGCTCCTGCTCCTCCTGCCCTCTCTGTACCGCCATGTCGAAACGATCCTCTCACGTGTGCGCGCTTGTCAAGCGCGGTCGGGTTGGGTGCCGGCGCCCTCCGGAGGGACGCCCGCGCGCGGCCGGGGGCCTCGCGCCGTGGGGTTCCCGGACATGTCCTCTGCCGTCTGGATCGCCCCGCGGGGCTAGGCCATCGGCAGCGACATGCCCACGGGTTTGGGCTCCCCCTGGGGCGTGGAGGCGGCGCTGGGCACCTCGACGAGTGGCAGCTCCAGCGGCTTCGGCGGAGCCACCGCGACGATCCCCCGGGCGAGTTGGCGGATGGCCTGGGCCGAGGGGTCGTCCGGGTCCTCGATCACGAGCGGCAGGCCCCCGTCCGCGTGTTCGCGGAGGGCCATCGTGAGCGGAACCTTGCCGAGCAGGGGCACATCCAGCTCGGCGGCGAGCTCGGCACCGCCGCCCTCGCCGAAGATCTCGAAGCGCTCCCCCGAGGGGGTCGTGAAGCTCGACATGTTCTCCACCACGCCGGCGATCCCGAGCTGGACCTTGTTCGCCATCTGGGCGGCCCGGCGGGCCACCTTCTGGGCGGTCGGCTGCGGCGTGGTGACGATCAGGAAGAGGGCCTGGGGCAGCAGCTGGGCGAGCGTCATCGACACGTCGCCCGTGCCCGGCGGCAGGTCCACGAGCAGGTAGTCGAGCGCGCCCCACTCGACGTCCTGGAGGAACTGGGTGAGCGCCTTGTGCAGCATCGGGCCCCGCCACACGACCGCCGCGTCCTCCTCCACGAAGAAGCCGATCGACATCACCTTCACGCCGTTCGACTCCAGGGGGATGATCATCCGCTCGGCCGAGACCGCCGGGCGGGTGGCCCCGAGGCCGTACATGCGCGGGATCGAGTAGCCCCACACGTCGGCGTCGAGAACCCCGACGCTGCGGCCTTCGCCCACCAGCGCGGCGGCGAGGTTGGCGGTCAGGGTGGACTTGCCCACGCCGCCCTTGCCCGAGCCGACGCAGATCACGTTGGCGACCTGGGCGAGCGCCCCGGCGGGCAGACTGCCGCGCCCGAGCTTCTGCTGCAGCGCCGCCTTCTGGGCGTCGCTGAGCACGTCGAAGTACACGTTCACGTGGCTGACCCCCTCCAGCGGCGAGACGGCCTGAGCGACTGAGCTCTGGAAGTGGCCGCGGATCGGGCAGCCGGGGGTGGTCAGCGAGACGGTCACGTCGACCACGCCGTTGGGGCTCAGCTCGACCGAGCGCACCATGTCGAGCTCGACGATCGAGCGGTGCAGCTCCGGATCGATCACGGACTGCAGCGCCCGCATGATCTGGTCCTTGCCGGTCACGCCTCCCATTCTGGCAAACCCGCGGCCCCGTTAGGCGAGCACGGGCACCGACCCTGCGGGGCGCGGGGGCGGCGGGGTACGCCGCGGGCAAGAAAATGACCCGCGGGCGGTAGGGGCCGCCCGCGGGTCGTGGGGAGGAGAGGGTGCTACTACTGCCGGCGAGATATGAGGCCGACAGACTTTCCCGCTTGCCGGCCTCTCCGGTCCGGGGCGGGGGAAGCTTCGGGTCCTAGACCAGGCTCAGGATCCGCTCCTGTACTTCGCGGGCGATC
>DATJBO010000251.1:0-6023 GCA_035515315.1 Solirubrobacteraceae bacterium | reverse complement strand
GCCTTCAACTACGGTGGCCGAGCCGAGATCGTCGATGCCGCCCGCCGCTTCACGGGCGGGGACGAGGAGGACTTCAGGGCCTGCCTGTACGCCCCCGAGATGCACGACCCGGACCTCATAATCCGCACCAGCGGAGAGCGGCGGCTGTCCAACTACCTGCTGTGGCAGTCGGCCTACTCGGAGCTCGTGTTCCGCGAGGAGCTGTGGCCCGACTTCACCCGCGAGGCCCTCGAGGCATCGCTGGCCGAGTACTCCGAGCGTCGCCGCAGGTTCGGCGGCCGGTGAGGCGGCCCTGATGGCGGCGAGGGTGCGTTCGACAAGGGGCACCTCCCCGCCGGGCCGGGCCGGGTCGGCGGAGGGCCCGCCCGCCCCAGGGCGCGAGCGAGGCCGCGGCGGTCGGGGGAGGGGCCGCCAGGGAAGGGGCCGGGAGGGCAGCGGCCCGGCCGGACGCTCGGACCTCGGCGCCCGGGTGCTGGCCGCGATTCCCGCGATCGCGGTGGCCCTGTTCCTGGTGATCGAAGGAGGACTCGTCTTCACCATCGGGCTGATCGTGCTCGGGGGGATCTGCCTGCATGAGTTCTACGGGATGTACGCGCGGGCCCGGCCGGTGCGGCTCGCGGGGCTGCTCGCGATGGCCGGGCTGCTGTTCGCGGCGTACTACGGCAGCCAGTTCCAGGTCCTGCTCGTCGCCGTGATCGCGCTGCCGGTCACGTTCGGCCTCACGCTGCTGACGCCTCGGCCATCGATCGGCTCGATCGCGGTCACGATCCTCGGCATCTACTGGATCGGCTTCGCGCTCGCGCACGCCGTGCTGCTGCGCGATCTGCCGCACGGCGAGGCGATCGTGATCGACGTCCTGGTGGGGACCTTCCTCGGCGACACGGGCGCCTACGTGGGGGGCCGCATGTTCGGGCACAGGCACCTCGCGCCGTCGATCTCTCCCGGCAAGACGGTGGAGGGGCTCGTGATCGGGATGGTGTGTGCCGTGCTCGGCGTGTGGATCGCGGGCCGCTACGAGGAATGGCTGCCCGGGACCCACGCCCTCGTGATCGGCCTCGGGGTGGCGCTGGTGGCGCCGATCGGCGACCTGTTCGAGTCGTTCGTCAAGCGGGAGGCCCACATCAAGGACTCCGGCGGTCTGTTCGGCGCGCACGGGGGCGCGCTCGATCGCCTCGACGCCGTTCTGTTCACCGCGGTCGTCAGCTATTACATCTGGGAGGCGTACGTGCACTAACGGCCCGGATCGGGCTCAACCAAGCCATATCCGGGGGTGCACGGACCGTACTCGTGCACCGGACCAGATCCACGTTGTGCTCAGACACGGCCTACTCCTCCAGGCCGAGGTCGGCGAGAGCGCGATCGGGGTCGAGGTAGTTTACGAGCCTTTTCACCTTGCGCCGGCGGAGATGGAACAGGCTCGCGACGCTCGCCTGCATCTGGCCGAGGTCCAGTCCGCTTGTCTTGCCGTGCCCGCTCAGGTGAAAAAGGACAAGAACGCGATCGTCGCCGAGCTCGCGGTAATCGTCCACGGTCACGCAGTGTCCTGCCGTGACATCGATGACGCTACGCCAGCCTTCCGCCATCCCGGACACCCCCGTCCACTTTCCAGGCGCTGGGCCACCGACATGCTCGTATTCGATATCGGAGTCCGCCCAGTCCACCGAGCTGTAGTCGCCCCTCTCCCAAGCCGCGCAGATCGAGCGCACGAGGTACAGGTTCTCCGACATCGCTCAAGTATCCCGCAGTGACAACGACACGGAGATACTGTGCCGAAACCTGCCCCTCATGCGTCGGCGGTGTTCGCCGGTTGCTCCTCCAACCCTACCGCCTCGAGGGCCTTTCGATACGAGATGTAGCTTCGGACGTGGATCGCCTTGCCGTCCTGAATGGTCCACACCTGCCCGAGGTGTTGCTCGACGGGGATCCCGCTCGAGCGACCCTTAGCACTGAGGCGCAGGGCGACGACCACCGCTGCGCCCGCCTCACGAAAGCGGACCGGGTCAAAGCGGATCTGGTCCATCGCATCACGAAACGAGTCGAAGTAGCGGCGTACCCCGTCGTGGCCCCTGTAGGCATCGGGCTCTGGGGAGAGGTCGGGGCCTACAGCTGTTTCGAAATCGGGATGTAGCAGGGCGAGGATGCGCTCCATATCCCCGCTGTTGAAGGCCGCGTTCACGCGCCGGACGATCTCGAGGTGCTCCTTGGGCATCGTGTGGGAGAAAACGGGGAGGGCGGCGAGCGCGTGAGGTCGGCGCGTCGAGATCCTGACTCAACACACTCGGAGTCTCCCGTCATTCGGGTCACACCCATTCCTCACCATCGCCTTGAGCGAACCGGGGATCTCCGCCCGCGCGGTGGGCGGGACGCCCGGGCTGTGAGGAAGTCCCTGTCGGGCGCCCCGCCATGCGAGCGTAAACCGAGGGTTGTCCCCAGGGCAAGCGAGCAGCCCTTACAGCGTATGAATCACGCAGGTAGAAGCTACGAATGAGAGCAACGGGCGCCATGGCGGGGGGTGTACATACACCGAGGTGCAGCCAGCGCCCCTCAAGCGCCCCTCAGTCTTCCAGGCCCGCGGCTCTCAGGGCTTCCGCGGGGTCGGCGTACATCAGCATCCTCGTCTGGAGCCCGTCGCGGAGCGTGAAGACCTGCCCGATGAGCATGTCCACGGGTGCGCCCGTGACCTTGGCGCACGACATCCACGTTCCGCTGCGACACCGTCTAATCCTCCAGCCCGAGGTCGGCGAGAGCCCGCTCGCGGTGCCAGTAGAAGACGAGCCGCGTCACCCGGCCGTCTCGTATGTGGAAGAGGTTCGCCGACGGCTCCCAGATCTCCAGCCCGCTGGCCCTGCCGCGCCCGCCGCGGCTGGTGAGCACGAGAACACGCTCGCCGTCCAGGGCGCGGAAGCTGTCCGCGTGGATGCGCCAGTCCGTCCACAGGCTCAGGAAGTCGCGGTTGGCCGCCGCGAGCGGTGCGAGGCCTGTCGAACCCCCGGGGTCGGGACCACCCTCGGTGAGGTACTCGATCTCCGGGTCCACCCAGTCGGCCCGACCGAAATTCCCGCGTTCCCAGTCCGCGTAGATCGAGCGCACCAGCTCGACGTTGGCGGATATCGCCTCGTCCTCGGACATCGCCTGCCTCCGGTCCATAGCGCCGCGTCGCCGCGCTGTCAGGTCTGTCCGACCACCTCGGCGATGAAGAGGTCGTCGACTTTCTCCACGCCGCCACCGGACTCCCGGGGGACCTGGTCGGTGAAGGCCTGCGCTGCGTCCTCGGTCTGGAACACGAGCATCGCCATGCCCCTGCCGCCGGGCCGCATGTCGCCCGCCCAGTACCCGGTGACGAACCCCGGCGCCCCGGATGCCTGGGGGATCACCTGCTCCTCGAGCACCTTGGTGGCTTCGTCTCCATCGTTGAACGTCACGCTCAGGAATGCTGCGTGCATCGACTCCCCTCTCTGGTCGTGATGGACCACCGAGCCTATTGCAGTGCGGTCCAGGGATCCGTCCGGGCACGCGCGCTCAGGTGGGGTGGTGGTCGTCCGCAGTAACCGGCAGCGGCGTGTCGCCCCTAGGTGGCCGCTGCCGTTGCCGGTGGGAGCCGCTCCATCTCCCAGGGGCGCCGGCTCGCGGAGCATCCTTGCCACAGTCCACGATGGCGGTGCCCCCGCGCACTGGGAAATGTGGCCGCAGTTTGCGGGAAAGTCAAGTCCCGGGGGCGCGAGTACCGCCTGCGCCGGACGTTGCTCTTGCGTAAGCGGAGCGCGACAAGCCTCGTCTTCCATGAGTTGGATGACGCGCTCCTCGAGGTTCATCGGCGGCAAGCGCCCAAATCATGAGCGCCGGCGTCGCCGGCCGCACCCGACCGCGGCGCCGGCGCTCATGCGGGCCCCCAGAGCCCGACCGCGACGAGTGCCTCGCCGTCGAGCGGCGCGTGTCGCCCAAACTGTCCCGAGGTCGCTTCCAACCTTCGCCGCACGGGCGCGTTCTTAGATGTGAGGGCGGGGGAACCGCCGGTTTCTGCAGCGCGCTACCCGGTCGCGGGGAGGTTTGGCCGCGCCCCCCTAAGGGCCTCGCATTTCCCGCTCCCCCGTCCTCGAATCGAAGCAGGGCAGAGCGGAGGCGCGCCTCCACCTCCGCTCTGGCCCGGCACGATGTCAGTGGTTGGGGATCTTGAGCGCGCGCGATTTCTCGCTGCTGCCCGCGGAGTTCTTCGCCTCCACCCGTACGCGCACGGCCCAGTTCCCTTCGCGCAGTTTCGCGCTTTCGTGGATCTCCCGAGGCGTCGAGCTGGCGGGAAGGTTCCCCGTCGAGACGACTTCGACTTCCGGCGGGCAGCATTCCTTGGTTCCGGGACGGCAGCAGTTCGGCGGCCGGTACAGGAGCGCCAGCTGATAGGAGGACGCGAGGCTCTCGGGGTTGATCGTGACCGTGATCGACGCCCGTTTGTTCGCCACCGAGGCCGTGATATGGGAGATCCTGGGCGCTCTCGGCTTCGGGGTGCGGGCGCCGGCCCCGGCGACCACGCCGGCCGCTCCCAGCAGCGCCACCGCCGCCCCGATCGCCACGCCCCTCGCTGTCCGTCCCATCCCGGCCAACCCCCGGTTCCTCGCTCCTTGGGCCCCGGAGTCTAACGGCTCCGAACGGGAGTAGGATCGCCGGAGGTGATCCTCTACACGTGCTCCTTCGAGAAGACCGGCGGCGGGCTCCCGGGCCCCCTCGCGCACCCGTGTGGACGGGCCGCGAAGGCGCTCGACGACGCCGGCCACAGCTACGAGATGAAGACCGTCAAGGGCGGCAGCCTGCGCCCTTGGACGTGGCCGTCGCGAGCCCGCGACCGGGCTGAGGTCGAGCAGCTCAGCGGACAGCGCGCGGTGCCGATCCTGGTGCTCGACGATGGCGGCGTGATCTCCGGCACCGGCGAGATCGTCACCTGGGCGGGCTCCCACCCCGCCGCGGCCTCCGCCTGAGCACCGATCCCGGCTGTGGAATCATGGCCGCGGTGCCCGCGCGTAAGCGCCTGTTGATTCTCGGCTCGACCGGCTCGATCGGGACCCAGGCGCTCGACGTCTCCGCCCGCAGCGAAGAGCTCGAGCTCGTCGGCCTGTCTGCCGAGAGCTCCTGGGAGAGGCTCGTCGAGCAGGCCCAGGCGTTCGGCGTGGAGCGAATCGCGCTGGCGGACGTCGACGCGGCGGCCCGCGCCTCGGAGGCCTGGACCGAGGGCCAGGTGCTGGGAGGCCCGGAGGGACTGGTGCGGCTCGTGGTGGAGGCCGAAGCCGACCTCGTGCTGAACGCCCTGGTGGGCTCGGCCGGCCTCGGGCCCACGGTGGCCGCGCTGGGGGAGGGGATCGATCTCGCGCTGGCCAACAAGGAGTCGCTTGTCGTCGGCGGAGAGCTCGTAACCGCCCTCGCCGAAGCGACCAACGCCCGCATCGTGCCGGTGGACTCCGAGCACACCGCCCTGCACCAGCTCATCTCCGGCCAGCCCCCCGGGGCAGTCGGCAGGCTGACGATCACGGCCAGCGGCGGCCCCTTCCGGGGACGCACCCGCGCGGAGTTGGAGGACGTCACGGTCAAGCAGGCGCTGGCCCACCCCACGTGGGCGATGGGGGGCAAGATCACGATCGACTCCGCCACCCTGATGAACAAGGGCTTGGAGATCATGGAGGCCCACCACCTGTTCGGCGTGCCCTACGAGCGGATCGACGTGCTCGTCCATCCCCAGTCGCTCGTACACGGGATCGTGCACCTCGCCGACGGCGCAATGCTCGCCCACCTCGGCCCGCCGGACATGCGCATCGCGATCTCCTACGCGCTCCACGGCGGGGAAAGCGTCGAGCTGCCGATCGCGCCGCTCGACCTCGCCGAGGTCGGGCAGCTGACCTTCGAGGCGGTGGACCTCGATGCGTTTCCCTGCCTGCGCCTGGCCGAGGACGCCGCCCGCCGCGGCGGGACCGCGCCGTGCATCCTCAACGCTGCCAACGAGGTCGCCGTCCACGCGTTCCTGCACGGGCGCCTGCGCTTCC
>DATJBO010000250.1:0-6619 GCA_035515315.1 Solirubrobacteraceae bacterium | reverse complement strand
AACGAACCCAAGAACGAACCCACCACCGGGGCCGGCAGCGGCAAATCGACCCCTCAAGGCGGCACCAAAACGACGCCCGCGGTCACCGCGGCCAGCCAGTCCGCGAGCCGCTGGCGGGAGGGGTCCGCGCTCGCCCAGATCACCTCCAAACGGCCGCCGGTTGGCACGACCTTCTCCTTCACCCTCAACGAAGCCGCAACCGTGACCTTCAACTTCGTGAAGGTGCTCCCGGGTCGCAAGGTGCACGGCCGCTGCGTCGCCAAGACCGGCAAGAACGGGCACAAGCCTTCGTGCAAGCGCCTGCTCGTCGCCGGCACGCTCACGTTCGCCGCCCATGCGGGCGTCAACAAGGTCCGCTTCGCCGGGCGGATCTCCTCGACCAAGAAGCTCGCGCTCGGCTCATACACGGCTCAGATCTTCGCCCGCAACGCCCAGGGGGCCCGCTCGAGCCAGCGATCCCTGAGCTTCGCGATCGTCAAGTAGCGAGCCGCCCCGTTCACGGCTTGTCCGGGCGGCAGCGCCCGTGCTAGCTTCTGGGGACTGATCGGGCGCCGGCGGAGGGCCGGCGCCGGGGTGGAGCCGCGGGCCCGGGCCCGCGAACGGACAAGGAAGGACACGTCAGGCGATGGGGCACCTCAGAGCGCTAGTCGCGCTCCTCGTGGCAGGGCTCGTGTGCGTGGCGATGGCGGCCACGGCGTCCGCCCGCGAAGGCGGAGCCTCCCACGAATTCGTCGGCAACGTGTCCTCGGAAATCGGCCTGTTCACCTCCGAACAGGAACTCGACCTGGCGCCCATCGTGATCCACTGCAAGGGCGTGAAGCCGGCGAGGACCGGCAAGAAGACCGTCTTCCCTGCCCTCAAGATCCTCGTCGTCGCCAAGCTCATAAAGTGCAAGACCGTCGCGTTCAAGGCGAACAACGTGTCGTTCGCGGCGTCGAAAGCAACGGTCGGGGAACCCCTGGAAATCGAATATCGGGCCGGCGGGGAACCCAACGCGACGATCGACAACTCCTCGCCCGTCCGGATCACCTTCGCCGGGGCCCTGGAAGGCTGCGTGGTCTCGCTGTCTCCCACCGACCCCACGAACGAGGTCACCTACACGAACTCCGAGGTCAAAGCGAAGAACGTGAAGTACTTCCCCACCGGGGTCCAGCACGTGGTCTCGATCGCCAACGGCTTCGAAAAAGTCACCTACACGATGGGCGGGGGTCCCTGCGAACGGCTCCACCGGACCCAGGGCAAAGAAGGCGAATGGTTCGGCACGCTGATCGCGGGCCTGAAGACCGGCAACCTGTCCTGGGAATAGCCGCCGCGTCGTGACCGGAGCCGCGGCGCGGGCGCCTCACACCTTGACGATCACCTTGCCGATGTTCCCGCCGGTGAACAGCAGGTTGAGCGCCTCGGGAGCCCGGTCCAGCCCCTCCACGACGTGCTCGGCCGACTTGAGCTTGCCTTCCGCGAGCCAGCCCGCCATCTCGGCCTGGGCTGCCGGCAGGCGGTCGAAGTAGTCGAGGATCAGGAAGCCCTCCATCCGGCCCCGCGCGCGGATCAGGTTCACGTAGTTGGCCGGGCCCCTCACGGAGCCGCGGTCGTTGTAGCCGGAGATCGCTCCGCACACCACCACCCGACCCTTCATGGCGAGCTGGGCGAGGCACGTGTTGAGGATCTCTCCGCCGACGTTGTCGAAGTACACGTCGATGCCGTCGGGGGCCTCTTCGCGCAGACGGGCAGCGACGTTCTCGTTCTTGTAGTCGACGGCGGCGTCGAAACCGAGCTCGTCCACGATCCAGGAGCACTTCTCCTGGCCGCCGGCGATCCCGATCACCTTCCCGGCGCCCTTGATCTTGGCGATCTGCCCGACGGTGGAGCCGGTCGCGCCGGCGGCCCCGGAGACGACCACCACGTCACCCTCCTTCATCTTCCCGACGTCGAGCAGGCCGAAGTAGGCCGTCATCCCGGTGAGCCCCAGCAGCCCGATGGCGGTGGTCGGCGGTACCCCGGGGGGCAGGGCCCGCATCGCCCGGGCCCCCTCGTCGGCCACTACGTAGTCCTGCCAGCCGGTCATCCCGAACAGCAGCTGGCCGGGCTGGTAGGTGTCGGAGTTGCTCTCGAGCACCTCCGCGATCCCCCCGGAGCGGATCACTTCGCCGATCCCGATCGGGGGCAGATACCCGGGGGCGTCGTCCATCCAGGTGCGAATGGTGGGGTCGATCGAGAGGTAGCGAACCTTGGCGAGCGCCTCTCCCGCTCCCACGGCAGGGACGTCCTCGGGCTCCATCCGTACGGTTGCCTCGTCGACCATCCCGCTGGGGCGTTCCGCTAGCACCATGCGGCGGTTCTGCTCGGTCATCGGCGACTCCTTCCTCTCTGGCGGGTCAGGGAGCGCTCCGGGGGCCCCGCGCCGCTCCACCGTGGGCGATCATATTCCTGGACCCTGTCCAGGACAGGCAAGCCCCAAGACGGTCTTCTGCGCGCACTCCGGCAGAGGCCCTCGGGTCGGGAGGCCTGCGGGGTCGCGAGGCCCGCGGGGTCGGGCGCAGACGTATGGTGGGCCTGACTTGAGCAAGCGGCCCCATCGGCAACAGAGCTTCGCGACGCCCGCGGGCGTCCTCGTCGCGTGCCTGCTGGCCCTGTCCGCCTGTGGAAGCGAGCGGGCCGGCAACGGGATCGCCTCCCAGAGCGCCACCCGGGCGCTCGCCCGGGTCGAATCGGCGGCGGCGGACGCGGCGACCGTGCACGTGGAGGGCGCGGTAGCCGGCCCCGCGCGGGCGCTCGCGATAGACATGGAACTCGAGAGGGGCCAGGGAGGCAGGGGCACGATCGCCTTGGGAGGGCTTCGCGCACGGCTCGTGCAGGACGCCGGCTGGCTGTACGTGAAAGCGAACCCTGCTCTGCTACGGCGATTCGTGGGAGCCGCGGCGGCCAGGAGGCTCGCGGGGCGCTGGTTGAAGGGTCCTGCCGACCACGGGCCCTTCGCATCGCTGGCCTCGCTGACAGACCTGCGGACGCTGCTGCGCGAGACCCTGTCCTCGCATCGGGGGCCGACGACGGCGGGCACGGGGAGGGTCGGCGGGCGCCCGGCGGTGGCGCTCAGGGACACCATCACCGGAGCGACGCTGTACGCGTCCGCCACCGGGACCCCGTACCCGCTCGCGCTGCGCAGGCCCGGACGCGACGGGGGGACGCTCAGGTTCGACCGCTGGAACCGGGCCGTGTCCCTGGAAGCGCCGCCCAACCCGCTCAACATCAAGGCGGTGTTCGCACTGAAGGGCCTGTAGAGCGGCTTGCCGCTCGCCCCGCGAACTAGCAGGGGAGGCCCGGCGGCTAGAACAAACGTCCACCCCTCTGATCGGACATCAAGAGCGCTCCCCGAAGGGACGAGTGGACGGTGAGCGGCGAACCGCGAACTCACCCCGATCGGCACGTCGCACCAGGGACTCTCAGTTGAATCGCCCCCAGGAAGTCACCCACCGAGCGCCGGTTCAGGCGCGAGCTTCCGCTGCCCCCGGAGAACCGCCGAGGCGTGACCGGACGCGCGCGGTCGCGGTGCTGGCCGTGTGGTGCGCCGTCGGCCTGGCGACCGCGATAACCGTCTGCGTGACCGGCGCCTCGGCCGTCGTGAGCGCGCTGCTGGTCGGCCTGGCGGTGGTGACCGGAGCGCTCGGCTGGTACGCGGCCGAGAGTGCGCGGGTGGCGCTGGAAATGGCCAACGAGCGCCGCACCCGTGAGCTCAGGACCGCGCTCAGCGAGCTCGAGGTGGCCCAGACCGAGACCGTCAGGCGGCTGTCGATGGCGGTGGAGTTCCGCGACGAGGACACCGGCAAGCACGTCGAGCGGATCGGGCGCTTCTCCGTCCTGCTGGCCGAACAGATCGGCATGGACGCGGAGTTCTGCAAGCGGATCCGCCACGCGGCCCCGCTCCACGACGTGGGCAAGGTCGCGATCCCCGACCACATCCTGCTGAAGCCCGGGCCCCTGACCCCCGAGGAGCGGGCGATCGTCGAGACCCACGCCGAGGAGGGCCACCGGCTTGTGCGGGGTTCCACCTCGGCGATCCTCGACATGGCGGCCACGATCGCCCTGAGCCACCAGGAGAAGTGGGACGGCACCGGTTATCCCCGCGGCCTGAAGGGCGAGGCGATCCCGATCGAGGGACGGATCGTGGCGGTGGCGGACGTGTTCGACGCGCTCACCAGCGACCGCGTGTACCGGCCGGCCTTTCCGATCGAGGAGGCGATCCGGATGATGCGGGAAGAGCGCGGCACACACTTCGACCCGGTGCTCCTCGATGCGTTCATGGAAGTGCTCGAGGAGCGGGGCCCCGATGCGCTCGGAGGGCTCTCCGCCGACCCCGTGGCGCTCGTCGAGAGCACGCTCGAGACGTTCGTGGCGGCGCTCGGACGGGGCGAAGCGGAGGACGCCGAGGAGGTGATCGCCGCCGCGATCGACGCCGGGGTCAGCCCGACGATGCTGCACGCCGAGGTGATCAGCCCGTCGCTGCGGCGCGTCAGCGTCCTGAGGGCCTCCGGCGAGATCGACGGTGACCGCGAGCGGCGGGCCCTGTCGATCATCAAGCGGGTGCTCGCCACGCTCAGCCGCTACATGACCGCCGACGCCCAGCAGACCCGCCAGCGGGTGTTGATCGCGGGGGTCGAAGGCAACTCCCACACGCTTGGGCTGCAGATGGTCCACGACCAGCTCGCGGCCGCCGGCTTTCGCACCATGCTCGACACCGACCTCGCCCCGGAGGACCTGATCGAGACCGTCACCCGCCGCCACCCCGACGTGGTGGTCGTGGGGGATCCGGTGCACGAGCTAGAGGACTCCGTGGAGATCGCGATCCGCGACCTGCGCTCCCAGCACCCCGAGCTCCCGATCGTGCTCGGGGGCCCGGCGGTCGGAGGGAGCATTCCCGCCGACGAGCTCGACGGGGTGAGCGTGCTTGAGCGGATCGACGAGTCGGTCCCGGTCGTGGAAGACCTCCTCGCCGCGCCGGTCTCGCACGCCTAGCGGGTAGATTCCCCGCCTCTATGGCGGAACGGGCGATCGTCACCGGCGGCGCCGGCTTCATCGGCTCCCACGTGGTCGACGCGCTGCTCGCGCAGGGGGATGGGGTGACGGTCGTCGACGACCTCTCCGCGGGTGATCGCGGGCGGGTGGCCTCGGCGGCGGATCTGCACGTGCTCGACATCGCGGACCTGGAGGCGCTGCGGGCGCTGGCCCGGGAGGTGCGTCCGCAGGCGATCTACCACCTGGCGGCCCAGGCGAGCGTGGTGGCCTCCGTGGAGGACCCACTCAGGGACTGCGACGTCAACGTGAAGGGCACGCTCAACGTGCTCGAGGTGGCGCGGGAACACGAGGCGCCGGTGGCCTTCACGTCGACCGGGGGGGCGCTGTACGGGGATGCGGCTCCGCGGCCCACCGCCGAGGACCAGATCCCCGCGCCGCTGTCGCCGTACGGCTCCTCGAAGTGGGCGGCGGAGGCGTACGTGAAGACGTGGTCGCTATCGCACGGCATCCCCAACGCGACGATGAGGCTTGGCAACGTGTACGGGCCCCGCCAGAGCCCCCACGGGGAGGCGGGGGTGGTGGCGATCTTCACCCACCACCTGTACACGGACCGGGCCCCGAAGCTGTACGGGTACGGGAAGCCCACGCGGGACTACGTGTACGTGACCGACGTGGTGGACGCGCTCTTGCGGGCGCGGGGCCGGGCCGGGACGTTCAACGTCGCGACCGGGACCGAAACCGACGTGGCGAGGATCTGGCGGGAGCTCTCGCAGGCGGCGGGCAAGTCGATCGAGCCCCAGCTCGAGGAGCTGAGGCCGGGGGAGCTCCGGCACAGCTGCCTGGATGCCGGCCTGGCGGAGAAGGAGCTCGGCTGGCGGGCAGAGACCTCGATCGCCGAGGGGCTGCGGCTCACGTACGCGGCGTTGATCGAGGAATTCGGGGCGCTTGGGGGACCGGATTAGCGCAGAGTAGGGGACCGGACGGGCGTGCAATTGGTCTGCCGGGGGGTTGTCGGCATCGCGCCCGATGCCGATGGAGCCCTAGTGGGAGCCGCCCGAATCCTGAAGTTGGCCGCTGTGCTGGCCACGACCACGATGCCTTGGGTCGCAGGTGCGCCGGCACAGGCGATCTCCGGAGCGCCGGGGGGCGCCGCCGCCCCCACCGAATCGGAGGCTGGCGCCACGATCAAGACCGGGGCAGTGCTGGTTCCCTACCGCCCGGCGGGCGCCCATCCGGTGCTGACCGCGCTGTCCGTGCCCACGACCTCGACGCCCGGGAAGCCCCCGAAGGTGACCTTGCGGGTCAGCGAGCCCGGGGTGGGGACCGTGTACGTGAAGGTCAAACTCACGCCGCTGGCCGGCACCACCGGGAAGGCGATCCTCGTGCGGATGGGGTGGGTGCACACGGAACGGACCCTGGTCGTGCGTTGGCCCTCGGGAGCGAAGCTGGCCGCCGGGAGCTACCACGTGCTGGTGACCGGCCAGGACCACAACCGGGCCGCGCTCGTGGAACTGGCGCACATCTCGCGGGTCGTCAAGCTCGAAGTCAGGGCGCCGGCGCCGGCGACGCCGCTGACCCCGCCTCCATCGACGACGGCACCCGTCCTCGG
>DATJBO010000249.1:0-7349 GCA_035515315.1 Solirubrobacteraceae bacterium | reverse complement strand
GACTGGCGTTGGAGAACGAATACCTAGCCGAACACAAAGCCGAAGTGGAAATGGAAGGCTACGAAATCGGCCTTGAAAAGGCGGCCGAATTCCAGGTCACGCACGCGGCGGAACTCGAAAAAGAAGGGCTCGAAATCGTCGTAGCGGGTCTGAAAAAAGCGGCCCCGGCGCTGTTCGCGCAGATCGAGACGAACCTCATTGCGATCGTTTACGATCTCCGCAAATACGCTCCGAAAGCGAAGATCAACTTCCTCGCCACCTACGACCCGTACGGGCGCCTGACTGGCCCGACGGAGCTCCTCCCAGGCTCGAACGAACTCAACGAAGAACTCAACCTGCAGGAGAAGTCGAAGCTCAAAGCCAAAGTACTGAAAGGCTGTGTGGCCAACCCGCGGCCGGACTTCAACCCGGGGACGTTCCCCGCAGAAGCCGTCGCGCTGGCGACCCTCACCAACATGGCCAACACGAACCACACCAACGGTAAAGCCGACGGGCCGGACATCCACCCGACGAAACTCGGTTACGAAAAGTTGGCGGAAGCCCTCAAGAACCAGTGCAAATACTAAGCCTGGTGCTCGCCTAGGCGAGCCAGGCTGAAACCTCGGGGCGTCCGGTGATCCGGGCGCCCCGAGTCTTTAACGGGTTGCTCTCGAGATCCGGGCTCCCGCGCGCGCCGCCGCGACCACGTGCTCGGCCTGCTCGCGGGTAAGGACCGGGCTCATCGGGATCGCGAGGTGCTCGCGGGCCGCCTGCTCGGTGCCCTTCAGGTCGACCGATGGTCTCCACGGGCGCATCGGCGGCTGCAGGTGGACGGGCGTGCGGTAGTAGGCCCGGCAGCCGATCCCGGCCGCGTCCAGCCGCTCGCGCACCGCTTCGATCTGCCGGTGGGATACGACGTAGAGGTGCCAGGCGGGCTCCGAGCCCGCCGTCGGACGCGGCAGGTCGACCAGCTCGCCCAGGCGGGCCTGCTCGTAATAGGAGCCGGCACGCCCGCGCCCGGCGGCCCACCCGTCCAGGTGGGGCAGCTGCACGCGCAGGATCGCCGCCTGCAGCTCGTCCAGGCGCGAGTTGTAGCCGATCTGCTCGTAGCTGACCTTGTCGTGGGAGCCGTGAAAGCGCAGCGTGCGGGCCTGCTCGGCGATGGCCGCGTCTGAGGTCGTGATCATCCCGCCGTCGCCGAACGCGCCGAGGTTCTTCGACGGGAAGAACGAGAAGGTCGCCGCAGTTCCGAGCGCGCCCGGACGTCCATCCCGACCACGCGCGCCCGCGGCCTGGGCGGCGTCCTCGAGCACGGGGACGCCGAGCGCCTCGATCTCGGCGACGGGCGCGACGTTCCCGAACAGGTCGACCGCGACCACGGCCTTCGTGCGCGGGCCGAGCACGGGCTTCACCGTCTCCGGGGTGATGCAGTACGTGTGGGGGTCGATGTCGCAGAACACGGGGGTCGCGCCCGTCGGGGGGATCGCCTCGACCGATGCGTAGAAGGTGAAGGAGGGCACCACGACCTCGTCGCCGGGCCCCACGCCCATCGCCCGCAGCGCGATCGTGATCGCATCGGTGCCGTTGGCCACGCCGACCGCCTGGTCGGCGCCGCAGTAGGACGCGAACTCGCTCTCGAACGCCTCGACCTCGGGGCCGAGGATGAAGCGCCCGGAGTCCATCACCCGCAGGACCGCGTCGCGGAGCTCCTCGCGCAGGGGCTCCAGGGGCGTGGCGGTGTCGAACAGCGGGACGCCCGGCATGCGCGCCAGGCCTAGGAGCCGCCGAGCAGCTCGAGATCGGCCCTCGTCATGAGCCGGATGAGCTCCTCGAAGCTCGTCTTCGGCGTCCAGCCGAGGTCACGCTTGGCCTTGGAGGGATCGCCGATCAGATGGTCCACCTCGGCGGGGCGCACAAAGGCCGGGTCGATCTTCACGTATTTCTGGAAGTCACCCAGGCCGGCCTCGTCGAAGGCCACCTCGCAGCACTCGCGCACCGAGTGCGCCTCGCCGGTGGCGATCACGTAGTCCTCGGGCTTGTCCTGCTGGAGCATCAGCCACATCGCTTCCACGTAGTCCTTGGCGTAGCCCCAGTCGCGTTCGGCGTCGAGGTTCCCCAGCCGCAGCTCGCTCTCGAGGCCGAGCTTGATCGCCGCCGCGTGCCAGGTGATCTTGCGGGTCACGAACTCCAGCCCGCGGCGGCTGCTCTCGTGGTTGAAAAGTATCCCCGACGTCGCGTGCAGGTCGTATGACTCGCGATAATTGACCGTGATGAAGTGCCCGTAGACCTTCGCCACGCCATATGGTGAACGGGGGTAGAAGGGGGTCGTCTCGGTCTGTGGGACCTCCCTCACCTTGCCGAACATCTCACTCGAGGAGGCCTGGTAGAAGCGTGCCTCGGGGCACACTTCCCGCATCGCCTCGAGCATGCGGGTGACGCCGACGCCGGTGAACTCGGCCGTCAGCGTGGGCTGGATCCAGGAGACCGCCACGAAGGACATCGCGGCGAGGTTGTAGATCTCCGATGGTTTGGCGGCACGCATCGCGTCGACGAGGGAGCGCTGGTCGAGCAGGTCCCCCTGGTGGAGGGTGATCCGGTCGCGGATGTGCTCGATGCGCTCGAACTTCTCGGTCGAGGCACGGCGGACCATGCCGTGGACGTCGTACCCCTTCTCCAGGAGGAGCTCGGCCAGGTAGGACCCGTCCTGGCCGGTGACACCCGTGATCAGCGCTGAGGGCTTGCTGCTCATTTTCAGGGCGGGAGCCTAGCGGCCGCTTGCGACGGGGTGCGGGAGCTCGCGCAGCCAGCGCACCGTGGCCGCGATGCCCTCCTCGGCGTCGATGCGGGCCTCCCAGTGCAGCAGGCGCCGCGCCTTCTCGACGGAGGGCCAGCGCCGCTGGACGTCCACCTCGAAGGTGGGGAGGTGCTCGAGCTCGAGCTCCTCGGGGTCTTCGTCGCAGGCCTCCCACACGATCGCCGCGATCTCGGCGACGGTCAGCTCGCGGGAGGCGGAGATGTTGAAGTCCTCGTTCAGGCCCTCGGGCGAGCTCATCGCGCACACCAGGCCCTCGGCGATGTCGTCCACGTGGGTGAGCGTGCGCGTCTGCTCACCGGATCCGAAGATCTGCAGCGGGCGCTGACCGGAGAGGACCTTGTTGATGAGGTCGGGCACGGCGTGGGCGATCCCCGGCTCGGCGTCGGGGAGCTCACCCGGGCCGTAGGCGTTGAACGGGCGCACGATCGTGAACGGCAGGTCGTGCTCCTCGTGGGCGGCGCGGCAGTAGACCTCCCCCGTCAGCTTGGAGAAGCCGTACGCCGAGCGGGGGACCGGGCAGCGAGGGAGGTAGTCCTCGGGCGTGGGGAACAGCTCGGCCCGCTCGAACACCATCGAGGAGGACACGTACACGAAGCGCTCCACTTCCAGCGCGATGGCGGCGCCGACCACCGAGTTGTAGAGCCCGTTGTTGACCTCCGTGAGGGTGTACGGCAGGCGGTGGAAGTTGGCGATGCCCCCGACGATCGCCGCCAGGTGGACGACGTGAGAGCAGCCGGCCATGGCAGACCTGGCCTGCTCGGGCAAGCGCAGGTCCCCGGTATGCACCTCGCACCCTTCCCGCATCCACTGCGGGGCGGGACGCTGGTCGGAGACGCGGACCTCGTAAGCGGGGTCTGCCAGCAGATGCCTCACGACGGCAGAGCCGATCGTGCCGGCCCCGCCCGTGACCAGGACCCGGCTCACCCGCCGACGCCGAGCGCGACGAGCTCGGAGGCGTAGGCGAACACCTGGCCCGCCCCCCAACAGTTCCAGGGGTCCACCACCAGGCACTCCGGCGAGGCACAGGAGGCGATCGTCGCGAGCGTCGAAGGGCTGCGGAAGCGGGAGTGGTTGGTGGCCACCACGACCACCTCGGCGCCCTTCACGGCCTCCTGCAGCGAGGCCGTGGGGGTCGCCACCAGCGGGTCGTGGACGACGACGTCCGCGAGCTCGCGCTCGGCCAGGCGGATCAGCTTGTGGGCGAGCGAGTCCCGCTCGTCGTCGGTGTCGGCCTTGAACGCGAGGCCGAGGATCGCCACCCGGCGGTCGGCGAGCGTGCCCAGGCGCCGCTTGGCTCCCTCGAGCAAGAACAGCGGCACCGACTCGTTCACGCGCGAGACCGCGAGCAGCATCCCCGGGGCCGCCGAGCGCTCCTCGGAGAAGGCGAAGTCCTTGCGCAGGCACGTACCGGCCGTGAGGCCCGGCTGGGCGATCCCGCCGCGGGGGTAGTCGCGGTTGATGAGGTCGATCACCTCGAACACGTTGGCGGCGTGGCGCTCGCAGTCCATCATCAGGAGGTTGGGAAGCGCGAACTGGGTGTAGCGCAGGATGTTCGTCCAGATCTTGGCGAGCTCGGCCTGGACGGGCGTGGTCTGCACGATCGGCGCGTCGAAGGTCCCGAACAGCTCGGCGGCGACCTCCCCGGAGCGCTCGCCCACCCCGCCGATGATGCACGGCAGCGTGTCGATCTCTTCGAGGAAGCGCCCCGCCGCGATCCGCTCGGGGGCATGGGCGACGAACACCTCCTCGCCGACCTGAAAGCCACGGTGCTTGGCCAGGTAGCCGGCGACGAAGTCGGTGGTGCCGGGAGCGATCGTGGAGCGCAGGATCAGCGAGTGGCCCGCCCGCAGCACCCCCAACAGGTCGTCGAGAGCCGAGCGGATGTCGCGCATGTCGATCTCGATGTGGGAGAAGGAGGGGGTGCCGAGCGTGAGCACGACGTGCCGCGCGGCGGCCGCGTCGGCGACGCGCTCGGTGAGCGTCAAAGTGCTCTTGGAGCGGACGCGCTCGAGCAGCTCCTGCGCGCCGGACTCGGCGAACGGCATCCGTCCCGCGCGCACCGACTCCAGCACCCGGGGGTCGCGATCGACGCCGATCGTCCGCAGGCCGCGGTCGGCGAAGCTCAGCGCCAGCGGCAACCCGACCCGGCCGAGCCCGACGACCGCGACCTCGGCGCTGCTATTGGAAGCTGCCATCTGGAAGAAGAAAGATTAGCTGCGCCCGGCGCGAGTCCGCGACACCGCGTGTGCGAGGTACTGGCGGGCGAAGCCCCCCACGAACAGGGGGTTGTAGCGGGCGTAGCGACGCCACAGCCGGCGCGGCTCCTGCCACAGCCGGTAGACCCACTCCAGGCCGTTGCGCTGCATCCACGCCGGCGCCTGGGGGACCAGCCCCGCGTGGAAGTCGAAGGCGGCTCCGACGCCGACCAGCAGCGGTGCCCGCAGCCGCGGGCGCATCGTCGCCATCCACCGCTCCTGCTTGGGCTGGCCGATTCCCACCCACACGACCTGGGCGCCGGACGAGTTGATCTCCTGCGCGATCTCGTCCTGCTCGACGGTGGTCGGCTCGCGGAACGGGGGCGAATAGCCGCCCGCGATCACCAGGCCGGGAAAGCGTGCCTCCAGGCGCCGGCGCAGGAGCTCGAGCGCCTCCGGCGTGCGTCCCCCGTACAGGTAGATGGGCGTGCCCGAGGCCGCGGCACGGGTGCAGAAGCGCGCCATCAAGTCGGGTCCGTAGATGCGCGAGGCCTCGCGATGCCCGAGGGCTCGCAGCGCCCACACCAGCGGCTGGCCGTCCGGCACGGCCAACGTCGCGCCGTGGACGGCCGCCCGCGTGTCGGGGTCCTCGTGCGCGGACATGACGAGGTTCACGGCGGCGGCCGTGACGTAGCCGCGGGCGCCGAGGCGCACCATCTCCTGCATCCAGGAGATCACCCGGTCGTAGTCGCTGACCGCCAGCGCGATGCCCAGCACCTCCGCACGCGGGGGCGGCGCCGGCGCGGCTGGCATGGCGGATGGGCGGGCCGAAGTCGCGGAGATTGCGTGAAGATAGCGGCCCTCGTGCCGATCGACAGCGACCTCTGGCGCGCTCGCCGCGTGCTCATCACCGGCCACACCGGCTTCAAGGGGGCGTGGCTCTCGCTGTGGCTGCAGTCGCTGGGCGCTCATGTGGTCGGCCTCGCCCCCGGCGCTCCCACGCGGCCCTCCCTGTTCGAGCTCGCGCGGGTGGGGGATCACATGACACAACACGCGGCCGACATCCGCGATGCGCAGGCGGTGCAGGAGGTGGTGCGCGCGGAGCAGCCGGAGGTCGTCTTCCACCTCGCCGCCCAGCCCATGGTCAGGCGCTCCCTGCGCGAGCCGGCGATGACCTACGAGGTCAACGTGATGGGCACCGTGAACGTGCTCGAGGCGGTCCGGCTCGCCGGGGGCGAGGTGCGGGCGGTCGTGATCGTGACCTCGGACAAGTGCTACGAGAACGACGGCTCCCATCAGGGCGTGGACGGCTCTCGGTGGAGCGGCTTCGTGGAGTCCGACCGGCTCGGCGGGCGCGACCCGTACTCCAGCTCGAAGGCCTGCGCCGAGCTCGTGGCCGGCGCATACCGGTCGTCGTTCTTCGGGGACGCCGGGACGCCCGAAGTGGCCAGCGCCCGGGCGGGCAACGTCATCGGGGGCGGCGACTGGGGGGAGGACAGGCTCCTGGCCGATGCCGTCCGCGCGGTGCAGGCGGGCAGCCCGCTGCGCGTCAGGAACCCGTCCGCGATCCGCCCATGGCAGCACGTGTTCTGCGCCCTGACCGGATACGTGCTGCTCGCCCAGCGCCTGTGGGAAGGCTCGTGCCCGGCGGGGGCCTGGAACTTCGGTCCCCCCCGCGAGGAGGCCGGGAGCGTGCAATGGATCGTGCAGGAGCTGGCAAGGCTGTGGGACGGTGCCCTGCGCTGGGAGCCCGACCGGCGTGCGGCGCCACCCGAGGCCTCCTACCTGGCGATCGACTCGATGGCCTCCGAACGCGAGCTCGGCTGGGTCCCGCCCCTCAGCCTCGAGGCAGCGCTGGAGCTGCTGGTGGCGTGGCACCGGGCCGCGGCCGGGGGGGCCGACATGCGGGCCGTGAGCCTCGAGCAGCTGGATGGTCTTGCCACGCGTCCGGCAGGACCGGCGCGTCCGGTAGGGCCGGCAAGAATCGTCCCAGGAGGCCCGTAGACGTTTGCTGGAGCCGTTTGCGCCCCGCTCGAGAAGGGTACTTGAGCGTGCAATGGCCAGCGACGGAGGCGGAGCCACGAATGGCGAGGTCGCAATGACGCGAACGCGCCCCGCCGGGCTTGACCTGCATCTCGACGCCGTCCCCGGCTCGGTGCCGGCCGCCCGCCATGCCGCCGCCCGCTGGGCCGCCACCGAAGGGGCCGAGGGCCCCGACCTCTACCGCATCTGCCTGGCGGTGTCCGAGGCGGTGACCAACGCCGTGGTTCACGCCTACTCGCAACGCTTTGACGGGATGCGTGATGTCCCCGGCGCGGATGGCGCGACCGGTGCGACCGGAGCGCCCCGTGGGGACAGCG